>DAAK01000084.1 GCA_001701075.1 Bacteroidales bacterium GP3
CCATTTTATCGGCAAAAATTTTATCAAAATATAGTGCAAAGATAACAAAACTTGCCGATATCGGCAAGTTTTCTAAAATAAAAAGTTTTATCTACATACCGCAAAAAGCAATGTTCTTAAAACGCAAAGAACACACACCACTTGAGATTACGGAAAGAACGGCAAGGGATTCTATAACGACATATTCGCTCCAGGCTGGACTGTTGCTTCATTATGGCAGATGCTCTCCCCACCAGAATCGCCCGATACTTTGATTATCTCCTCGACTCATATGATGCTGTAGTATGGTTTCGGGACCTTAATATAAGAATCCAAATAACCAAATGGGAATTTTGTTGCCATTGCCAATTTCCAAATCATCTGCTATCACATAGCTGTCGGGCTGGTCTGCTATCTGGGTATAACCTTTCCCTTTACCACCAACTTCAAAAATATATTTGCGGTCAAAAAGAAAATCTCCTACTTTTGAACTGTATGTTTTCCCAACACTGCTTAGCATGGAGGCTACAAAGCTCTCTCGGATGGTGCCTATATGGTTGAATGCTCCGAGAGCTTGCATTACTGAGGGATTGTCAAACAATAGCTTATCTGGTTTTGCAGCACTCTTTGGTTGAACTGATGTGTCATTTAGCGCCCTAAGGATTGACCCTTCACAGAGCAACTGAAATAGTTTCATCAATTGATTTCGTGTGACACCAACATCTTTACTCAATTTTGATATGTTGGGGACAAACGGTACTTGCTCTGCAAGAATTACTATAAGCTTTTTCAACTTTAACTGTGTCTCATACTCTATGTTGGCTACTGAAGGAATATCAATATCAATGACAGTTTGGACTATTCGTTCTACTCGCTGAAGGTAGGTGAAGGATGAAGTGCTCATAAAAAAAGGATAATACCCTTTCTTTAGATAGTCTTCAAATTCTCCTATAATCCTGGTTTTTGATGAAATTGATGTTGCTATTTTAGTGTGGCTCCTAAGTATTTCTTCAATACTGACTGGTTCCAAATCAAGCACTCCTTTAAATGACAGGTATTCTCGGAAGGACAGCCCGCGAAGCTCATAAATCGCCACTCTTCGAGAAAGGTCGGCAATCTTGCTGTTCAATTGTAACAGCGACGAAGCTGTGAAGACTATCTTATAATCCGGATAGCTGTCAGTGATGTTTTTAAGTTCTTGTTCCCAATTGCTACGGGGATAAAGATGAACTTCATCCATAAACAAATGGGTGCCTCCATGTTTATAATGGTAATCAACAAGTTCGGTGATGGTGTGGTCGTTAAACCATAATTGGTCAAGAGACACATATAGTCCCTTTCCATCAGTAAGCAGACAACGCTGATACATCATTGTGGTCTTGCCAACACCTCGCGCGCCTTTTAGCATTATAAGATTGTCGTTCCAGTCTATTTCATGATACAAGTATCTATGCAGTCTGGTCTCTACATTACTCACAAGACGTTGTGATATCTCAAAAAGTCGGTTCATACAAAAATTTGATTTGCGCAAAGTTAATAAAAACTTTCTTTAGAAAGAACAAATTTTACCAATAATTGTTCTTTGCAAAGAGCAAAAATTAGCCAAAATCTTTCTTTACAAAGAGCAATACGAGAAACCACATTAATATACAATTCTTTACAATAGCAAAAAATTATCTCTGCGCCTTAATTTATATAATAATCATGTCGGCAGTTTGCTGTTCAAGCAACGACTATCAGCCTTCGTCTTTAGGATAGATAAAGCGGGCGAGCCCATAAATATAGCGACGGAACCCGGGGCGATAGGCTAAGAGGCGATCAAACCATCCCAGATGTGGATTAATCAACTTTACTACATACCCTACATAAAACATTGCGAAGAGAGTCCCGGGACCTACGACAGTCCATGGCCATGATCCAAAAAAGCAGAAGCCAGCGATTACTGCTAATGCCACCAAGGTGGTATCCACGACTATTTTCACTATCGGGAAAGGTTTGCCCCATACGCGCGCTATGGCAACTTGTATGCCTTCTCCTGGCATCGTTATGGAACCGCAGCGTATCTCGGCTGCCACGGCAATTCCTAAAATTGTAGCTCCGGCAAACTGGGCTATTATCTGAGAAGTCAGCGACTGATATGAAAAAAATGACGTCAGCCACATATTCACATCCAGAAAGACACCAAACACGAATCCTACTAATAGCTGGAACAACTGCACTGGCTGAAACTGCTTACGCAGTACAAGCACTTGCGCACATACAAGAATAACATTCATCACATTAGTGTAGGAGCCTATTGTCCAGGATGGTGCCAGATGTACCTCTCCAGCGAGTGTGAAGGCCATTGGTATTGAGGATATAACGCCACTTCCGAGATTGGAGCGAACACATAGCGCGACCCCAAGGGTCATAAAATACATTGAGAGTAACAGCAGAATATGTTGCCAAACAAACCTTTTAATCCGTTCCTTTATATTTACCATTATTTCAATTGTCCTTTATGCCTGCAAAATTACAAAAAAATCGAGATATATACAATCCCTGTTTTTGTCAATGTCAATAGTTGATAATATCAATGAACCATTTGTGGATGGGTATGCCCGGCACACACCATACTCCAAAAGGGGATGACAAAACTATAAGTCTGCTATAAGTGTTCTTTAATAGATAAAAATTCTTTTGAATATGTCTGAAATAATCCCAAACACAATTGTTCAATCTCCAGCAATACCTGCTAATGGAGATTTATTTTTCATTGCCGGCTCTCAAGGTAAATTGGCAGCCCGAATTTATTTGCCATCATTACAAGTTGAAGAAAAATGTCCGATTGTGATATTCTCACATGGCTTTGGTGGAGACATGACTTTCCATCTATTTGAGCCTCTGACTAAAAAACTTAATCAAATAGGAATTGGAGTATTACAGTTTGACTTCAATGGGTGTGGCCAAAGCGAAGGGAAGTTTGAGGATATGACTGTTCCAAATGAAATAGAGGATTTGATTAATGTAATTGCATATGTGCGGCAATTATCAGTCACAAAAAATATTTCTCTTTTAGGTCATTCCCAAGGAGGAGTGGTGGCATCAATGGCAAGTGGGGAATGTGGATTTCCTCAGATCGAATGTGAGGTATTGTTGTCAGCAGCTGCTGTCTTGCGTGATGATGCGCTGAGAGGCATGACTCACGGAGGCCATTTTGATCCTTGGCATCTTTATGATGACTCTTATCCGGTAAGCGGAGGCCATAATATCGGCAGAGCTTACATCCAGTCAGCTATGACTCTTCCAATATACCAGACTGCGTCATGTTATGCTGGTCCAGCATTGGTAATCAATGGCATGGCTGATGTCGTTGTGCCTTATACGTATGCCGAGCGTTATCATAATGTTTTGAAGAACAGTACCATTCACCTTATCCCCGGTGAAAACCACACATACAACTTTAGTCCTGAATATGTAATAAAAATAGTAA
>DAAK01000209.1 GCA_001701075.1 Bacteroidales bacterium GP3
CCGCCAATGCAGGATCCTGCATTGTCTCTGCCCATTCAGATGGTGATTTGTTTGTCGTGACTATGACGGAAGCCTGCTCATGCAGGGTGTTGATCAGGTTGAAGAAGCCGACGGCCTCGTCTTTCTGCATAGGGAAGAGCATGATGTCGTCTATGGCCAGCAGCTGCACCTTCGTGATACGATTGTATTTTGCCATGGCCGATGGAGAAAGTTCCCTCAGGCGTATTGTCGATATCAGATCCTCCATCGTGGTGAAGATTGCCCTGTATCCCTTGTTGACGGCATCGTTGACAAGTCCGGACGCTATGTATGTCTTGCCGGTCCCGCATGGTCCCATAAGCAGGATATTGTATATCTGGTCCAGCCAGACAAGCTCGCGCAGGTCGCGCATCTGGGGCTTTGTTATGCCGGAGGGATGGTTGAAGTCGAAGTTGTCAAGATCGCAGTCCCTGGGCAGCTGGGCCAATGCCCGGCTCCGGGTTCTCCTGTATGCCTCCCTGTCGGAGAGTTCGTTGGAAAAAATCTGTATAAGGAAGTCCATGTATGTGGGCTTGTCTATCTGCGCCTTGTGTATGACGGCGCCGCATTTCTTGGAGAAGTTGCAAAGCCGCAGTTCATGCGCCAGATAGCTAAGGCGCTCGGTGTTGTTCTCGTTGTTCATATTGTTTGCTGTCTGTTGGCGTTTCCGGACAGGGCTGCGACAAGCCTGTCGTAACCCGATATGTCAGTCTTCTGGGGATTGATGTTGGCGGATATGGCAGACTGAGGGCGCTTCCCTCTCTTGCCGTATCTGCTGGGGTTCTTCTGCAGCGGTGGCATCCCGTTGCGCACGAGCATCGACGATGCTATGTCATTGGCATCATATGCATTAAGCACGTTGTTCCTGATAAGGGTGTCGAGCAATGGCATGACCATGGAGTCAGGCATCTGCTCGTAGAGGTCCCGCAGCAGGCGCACGCTGGCGCTGTAGTATCTGGGCCGGTCATCCCTTATCATGCCGAGATATCTCTCCGACACCTCGGCGGCTCCGGCTATACGCCCCATCCGCAGTGAGATTGCTGCCTCTGCCGGTGTCGGGTCTGTCTTGTCGGCATGGTTGAGGTCGGGCTTGGTCACATGCTTGCCTTTTATCATGCTCACTGTATAGGATATTATGGGTGTGCCGTCAGCAACGCTGAAGATGTCTATGGCCGTCGGTGAGCTCTCGACCAGCCGCACCTGGGATCCGGCACCCCGGTAACATCCCGCCGGCAGCTGGTAAAAGCATCCGTGGTAACTCACCGTATTGTCGCGGCGCACTGTATACACCCTCCCCTCAGGTCCCGGGCACTCCATACGCACGTTGTAAGGCAGAAGATGGACACGTTCCTTTTCAAATTCCTCGGACGGCACTAGGCGAGTCGTGGCATGCCTGTGTCCGTTGCCGGTGCGTGCCAGCCACTGGAGGGCCTGCTCGTTGAGTGCGTCTATCGTGGTGAACATACGTCCCTTTATGAAATTGTTCTTGACAAACTTCACAGCATTCTCCACCTTGCCCTTGGACTGCGGGTCAGCGGGACGGCAGAAGACGGCCTCGTAGCCGGCGCTTTTGCGGAACGCCTCCATTTCCTCAGTTAGCCGGTAGTCCCCGAGGTTCTCTGCCACTATCAGCACGGCATCCTGATCATAGAGTATGCGTTCAGGCATCCCTCCGAAGTACACGAAGGCCAGATGATGGGCATAGGCCGTCATCCTTGATGTGAAGGGTATGTCCTGGAAGTACACGAACTTCTTCCTGCTCCTGCTCATCACCATCACAAAGAAGTACACTTTCTTGAACCGGCCGCTCTCTGTCATCATGTTCTTCTCGCCCCAGTCGACCTGGGCCTCCTTGCCATATTCCGGATCAGGAAGCTTGACCATCTGTCTGATTTCTTCCTTCTCCTTGGGCAGCTGCAGGCTCATGCGCATCGCCTCCACAAAGTTGTACACTGTCTTGTCGGACACCTCCGGCAGATCCTCGAAGTTCTCCTTGAGTCTGTCCAGGATCTGTGGCGATGTCAGATATGGGGCTTCGCTTAGCGCATGCTCCACGAATGCACTGTAGTCACTGAGCTTCTTCTTGCGGTTGTGATATGGTCGGTTAACCCACTCTATCACATCCGATTCACTCATCCTCAGGTATTTCCTCACAGTGTCCCTGTGGATGCCCAGAAGCAAAGATATTTGCCATTTCTTTAGGCCTTTTGAATTTAATTCATTAACTTTGCGCCACATGTTGATAATTTTGCATTGATAAATTTTTGGCATGGTGAAAGATGTTTTTTGTTGTTCGCACTTCAAAATTACATCTTTCTTTTTATTCTATAAAAAACAGGCTAAAATGACGATTTAATTTTTCCGATTTTGCCGATTTTTATTTTTCCGATTTTGCCGATGCAAAATTACTGATTACATTATGGGGTTATATGGTTATGGGGTTAAATTAGACAGAGTAAAAGATTATTCAGAATAAAAATTTCATTCTTTTCTTATAACCCTATAAACTTCAACTTTCGCAAGCGAAAGTTGAATAATTAATCAATAGTCCTAATCATTAGAAAAGTTTTGCTAGTTAAACCTAATGTTAATGGTTCCAATATTATATAAGTCACTGAATTAAAATAGCCATAGTGATTGATCAAATAAAGTAAAACTCATTTTACTTGCAAATAATAAAAAATTTATATATCTTTGTCAGAAACTCTACACACTTACTGACGTTATGGCATTACCAATTAATATAGATGAATTACTGAAAGGCAAGACCGTAGAATGGGAACGTCTGGATTTCAAACGAGGTTGGAATCCTGAAGATGTAATTCGTTCCGCTTGTGCATTCGCCAACGACGTTCATAATTGGGGTGGTGGTTATATTATAATTGGTATTGAAGAAAATAGAGGTGTGCCCATATTACCTCCTATAGGGATTGATTTGTATTCGATAGATGATATTCAGAAGGATTTGGTTAATCTTTGTGCTTTGGTACAACCAACTATAAATGTATTGTCTGAACCTGTCGAATACATGGGCAAAATGATACTTATCATCTATGTGCCTGGAGGAGAGGTCCGTCCATATAAAGCCCCTAAGATTTATCAAGCTGTAAAGCGTAATGACTCTCCTATGCCTATTTTCGAGACAGATGAAAGGAATGCTCATTTTCTTGCCACACTACCTATTCATAAAGCATTCTATAATTCTGTGCAAGTTTTTTCGCATTTATTTTTGAAAAAATGACCAAAATTTTTATTGAGCTCATTTTCTTACTCTAATAATGTCTATCCAGTATGTTTCCCACCCCAGCCGCCGCAAAGTTATGCACCCTCCATGCCATCCCCAAGGGTATATGAACTGCTTCGCAGCCCTTGGCGATGTCCTGGATGCCGCATATTTTATGCTATGTCCGGGGAGAAAAAAATATGTCTCATTTCAGGAAGCTTCCGGTGTCTGCCCACTCTTCCACAGCTTCTTGGACTTGCCGTGTATTTCCATACTGAACTCCGTGCCGTTGCGCAGCATCGCAAGCAGTACATTTAAGATCTTGAACTTGCAATTATTCTTTGCCTTGCAGGGATTCACGCCCCTCTTAACGAGGCCATCATAATAGGATCTTATAATCGGGTTATTATGGCTCAGTGCACTGGTCACACAAATGGACAGCAATGCGTTGACTCCCTTGTCTCGGTATTTGCTGGTGCGAGCCGGCTTGTCGATGGAAGTTCCCGACTGGTGTCCGTGCGGAACCACCCCTGCATAGCATCCCAGCTCCCTGGGGTCGCTCATATCCTTGAAGTTGCGGGTCTTGATTATAAGGCATGTTATGGTCATGACCCCGACTCCCTTGAATGTGTTCAATATGGTGAAGTTGTGGGAGAACTCATCGGATTCAGAGAGGAGATTCTGGATTTCGTCATCTATCTCCTTGAGGGATCGCCTGATGGTTGTCAGCTGTTTATCTATCTCATGCCTTGCAGAGGGAGAGTCGTCAAGGGAGCCGCTTTTGAGCTGGTTTATCTTCGCCACCTTGTCTTTGGTGAGCATATCATGGGCCGCATAAAGCGACTTGAGTTTCTTGAGGTCCTTGCTGTCCAGCTGGTACGCCTTGACATCAGTACTGAAATTGCGCAATGCATAGTCGGCAATCCTCCTTGAGTCAACCCGGTCGTTCTTCTCGCGAACGATACCGCTCTTGCGCTTGATGACCAACGCCGACTCAAGCCACATGAAGTACTGCTTTTTTGCAAGAAAGTCGCACAGGGGGATGCTGCACATCCCGGTATGCTCGCCACAGAATATCCATTCAGATTTGTTCCTGGCCTCGGGAGTATCTTTCAGGGATGCCTTTACCCATTTCTCAAATGCCTTGAACCCCCTTGCTTCATTGTCGAACTTACTGTAAGCCAGAACGATATAACTGTCACCATCGCGACGTATGATGGTCACGTCAAAAGTTTTCTTGGAAAAATCAATTCCGATTGCGATTTTTTTCATAAATTTGTGTCTTGAAAGTTTTGATCAACCGATATAACTGGGGTGACTGACACTTTATCTTGGCTCCGAGCCCAGCATTCTATCTGGTCTACAGTTATAAAACCCACCGGATCTTCCACGGAGGATGTGCTCAAGGCATAGTGAGGAACTTAGTTTATCCGGTGGGGAGGTTGATTTCCTTAATACAACAAAGGAACACACAACCCCGGTTTTCTAAACTGAAGAGAAAGGAACTTCTGACAAAAGCATCTTTCACGATGCAAAGATAAAGCATTCATTGATGAGAAAGCATATCTTGCATCAATCGGAAAGAAAATCGATGAAGGGATATCGGAAGATTTCCTAAAAGATTTCCTAAAAGATTTCCTAAAAGAAAACAATATTGAATTTACTGAAAGACAAAAATATATCTTATGGATAATATCAAACAATCAGAGTCTTTCAGGAAAAGCTATTGCCAAAAGGATTTCAGAAATGACAGCTGGTAAAATATCAGTATCGGAACGAACCATAAGGATGGACATTGCAGATCTTCAGTCCAAGGGAATCCTCACTCGTGAAGGCGGTCGTAAAGATGGGCATTGGGTAATCATAAGGAACTAAAAACCACTAAATATCTTAAAAGATTTCCTAAAAGAAAAAGCTTAGACATTCGATTAATGTAAAAAAAAGAAGGCGACCCTCCCGGGCAACCTCCTTCCGTAATCCTATAGGATTTATTATTAGTATAATCTAATAACTATAATAACGAGAGTGTAAATAAATAATAAATTATACCCTTTTCTCTACCTAATAATTCTATTTCACATTTCTCGTTTTCCGTAATCTTCACTTGGTTCTTGACACTTCACTCTTGACTCTTGATCAATTCAGCTTTCGCTCGCGAAAGTTGAATTGATCTCCACATCCTTCAATATCACTCTCTTCTCAGAGTCGAGGAGATAGAGAGTCGGCATCGCAGGGAGGTCGTAGAGCTCACTGTCGAGAATCCCGGTAAGGTCATATCCCACTTGCCAGTTTGCCGGCATCCTGTCCTTGTCCTTTTCCCATACATCCCTCTTCCCTTCAGCATATATCGCAAGCACCTTCAGCCGACCCGCCGCCACGGCACTGTTTATCCTTTCGTCGTCAGCAAGCATATCAAGGATATCCTTGCAATGCGTACATTCCGGGTCGTAGAACACCAACAGCAGTTTTTCAGCCTCAGTCCCATGCAGCAACTGCTGCTTTCCATCGCGGTCAATATATCGGAAATCATTCGCTATGCTCCCTTGCCGATTCAGCAAAGCAAGGCGAAGATACTCCTCCCCCGTCTCACGCAAGGATTCAGGAAGCGAATCGACTGCAAGCAGACTTTCAAGATATGCTATATATCGTGTCTCATCCCTCACCGGGGAAGCCGGGTTATATAGATACAGCTCCGCCAACCTGTCTACCATCGACAAAGCCACATCGTCATGCCTTATTCCATTAAGGAAAATGCCGAGACTCTTGCGGATGGAAGCACTGTCAGACACCTGCATCAGTTTCACGAGCTGCACCATCCGCTTCGTCATGACCGCCTCATCCTGCAGTGAATCCGTCGCGCCATAGTCAATGGCACTGACATAACGCATTATCTCTGCCTCTGGACTTCCAGCAGCTTCCGCCGACTGTCCAGATGCCCCCGCACCGCAAGAGAATAATGCCATAAGCATCATTAGATATATGATTCCGCTTAACTTCATCTCTCATTTCCTATCGCGGACACAACGAATTGGTCCAGCAACTGACTTGAGAATTATTCTATAATCGTATTCGAAAATATTAAAAACATCCCTATCTAAGTGAATGTGCAAGATATTTACAATATTATCCAAATCACAGGTGGCATTATGATAATTACCGCAATGTTGTGGTCGTCTGGTACTTCCATCACCATTCCTTGTACCCTGACATGGAAAATAAAGTGAAGGTCCCGGATCCGAAATAAATTTATTCCCAGTTTTATCACTCGGATCCCATTTTGATTTGGTCATGTACATATACATTCCGTAAGTTTTATTGGCAGTTTTTACCACATCATAATTTACGCCAGTCAATCCTCCACAATCTTTAGGGTTTAATCCAGTTTTTGTGAACCCCAACCATAAATCGCCGGGAGGGACTCTCCAACCGGTTGGGCATGGGTCAAAGATAGTTTTCTTATCTCCGTAATTGTCAAAGATATGACGATCCTTTTCTTTAAGTGTAAATGTATAATATCTCATGTTACTGAGATCGGGATCCTTACCACCCCAGAGTTTATTGCTATGTTCTCTCATCCAATCTCCGTCTGCAAAATATTTCTTAGAGCTTCCTAAATCAGTATATCCTATGGACGGATTTTCAGTGCCACAAATATAAACCAGTGGATTATTTATCGAAAATTTTAGTGACTCTTCTAATGAGTTGTATGTATTTCCTGTAACGGAGTAAAATGAGACTTTCGGATCAGACGCACTGCTTCCTTCAGTTTGTGTTCCAAATTCACCTGTCTGATCTATTTTGCGGTTATTAGTATAATCATAGTGGGGATCTGTGCTTGATGAAGTAAATTTTGTAGATTGTGCCTCAAAGGTATTTGAACTATCAGATCTGGATACTGCAGGGAATGGGTCTTTCCTACCCCATTGATAAATCATACCATGAGTCCTTACAACAGCATTATAATTGTTTACATTTGACGGTTCATTATCAAGCGCTCCCAAATTGCAAGGCATGATGGCATATCCAGGCACTCGGTCATAAGATGGATCTTCTATAAGTTCGTTTTTAAAGTCATCTTGTGCTTGCTGCCAACTGTATATTTTCCCCTGTATAGTATCACCATTTACTACTTTATCACCTTCCCATCTGTATGTGGTATAGACAATGGCATTCCCGACATTACTTGGGTCATTGTCTCTAATCCAGATATGCCATGACCATATTATCTCATCATCTTTGTTGAAAGCACCAATCAAGGCATTCCCTTCTTTATTTGTTTTCACTGTTATCTCACTATGAAGTGGGTATTGTTCATTAGGGATTATTTTAACCAAATCTCCTTTGGAATTATTCCCAATCGCATCCTTGGTCTGCCAGAGAATCTGAACATCCTTTATCACTTTCTT
>DAAK01000022.1:0-239 GCA_001701075.1 Bacteroidales bacterium GP3
AATGCTATTGCATCGGAATTCATGAATTCAGTAGAGTTGCGGAGTGCTTCCGCATCTTCATCAGCACTTAGACCTATGAAGGCTCCTGGAGTAGATATAGAAGCAGCTAACAGTCCTTACTATATCTTCAATAGAGGAGAGAACGATGGTTTTGTCATCATCTCCGGTGATGACCGCGCACCGAAGATACTTGGGTATTCAGATAAAGGAAGCTTTGATGCAGAAAATCTGCCTCCACA
>DAAK01000022.1:249-16071 GCA_001701075.1 Bacteroidales bacterium GP3
GAGCAATGGGCGAAGCAGATATCAGAGATAAATGGTGGAGAAACTCATTCTTCATGGAATACCAAGACTTCCACAAGGGTTGGAGAGGGAATACTTCTGGAGACTGCTAATTGGGGCCAATTAGCTCCGTACAATAATCTTTGTCCAGAGATTGATGGACAGAAAGCGCCGGCCGGTTGCGTTGCAACCGCAATGGCCATTGCAATGAAATACCATAACTGGCCGGAATGCACTCGTGGAGGAATCGAAACAGATTACTATTTTCAAAATGAAACGTTTGACTTTGACAAATATTCAATAGATTGGAATGCTCTTTCTGATAAAGATAATTCGGATTTTGCTAATCAGGTATCTCAACTCATTTATAGTGCAGGTGTAGCTGCCCAGATGATATATGGACCTGAAGAAAGCGGTGCTGAAGTATGGACTATAGAACATGCATTAAATCACTTCTATGGCTATGACAAAGATTGCCAGTTCGTACCCAGAGAAAAATTTGATCAAAATCAATGGATTTCTATGCTTCGCCATCAGCTTGAAGAATTTGGTCCGATTATTTATAGTGGATTCGGTTCGGGAGGCCATTGTTTTATAGTAGATGGATATAACACAGAAGGTCTTTATCATGTAAATTGGGGCTGGGATGGAGGATCGAATGGTTATTTCACTTTAGATTTTTCATTAGAAAACGGCATGTGTTTTAATGAGAACCAAGGTATGCTTATCAATTTGAAACCAGAAAAATTATATAAAGAATATTCTAAAGTGTGGATTCCAAACGTTGATGCGTATATCGATTCTTTTAATGGCAGTGATGGTTGGAGCTTTATGAATCCTGATATTGTGGAAGGTGTTCCAAATACATTTAAAAGTCCAACAATGTGCACAGGAGACTTCAGAGGATACGTACGGGTGGCAATAGCTGATGAGGAAGATAAAATAGTGGAATTTACAGATTGTTTTTCGCATATAGATGGGTACAGATATTTTTGTCCTCATCCTGGAACAAATCTTTTTGGAAATAATATTGTTTTACCTCCATTGAAGGATGGACAGCGATATCAACTTTATTCTCAAGAAGTACCAAATGAAAATGAAGGTCCAGCAAGTTTAGAAGTTGGATATTATCCCGCTTTCCCTCCTACAGATAACCCAGATGATTGGCAGATGGTTAGAGGTGGAATTATTAATCCATCATATTTCCTTGCTAAAGGAAATCCTTCAAGGATTTCTGAGGTAAGAATCCATATTTCCGAGAATCTTCCATCTTATTGTAGTTCTCATAATACATATGATAAGGAATTTACAATATACAGATTGAGAGGAGGTGACTGTCCATTGACTTTTAACTTACCGGAAAAGGGTGTAAAATATGAAGTGTCTTCCACTGATAAGGAAGGAAATCCTATTCAGACTTATTTTGGTACGTGGGGAAGTGATAATGATCGCACATTTTGGGGATTTAATATTTCAATGTATGCTGACTATTTTGATGTAAACTTAAGCTTTGAAGATGATGGTGACACACGAAGGGACAGTGGAATCTCCTCTGAGCAGATTGTGGAGAAAGATGGGTTAATCTATAAGAAAAATCTAAACAAATTGATTTTGATTGGATATGACAATGTAGGAGAAGTCGTAACAATTCCGGAATCAATAGAAGTTAACGGCGAAATTTTGCCCGTTATAGCTATAGGTAGTGGCGCTCTTTTAAATGCCCCCATCAAGCATCTGACAATTCTTGCTCCATCTCTAAGGTTAGAAGCGCTTTCAATAGCAAGTTTAAAATCATTGGAAACCATATCAACGAAATCATGTCTTATAAGTGAATTCAAACCAAATATGTTTGATAATCCTAAGCTAAAGACCATTTTTCTTGATGCAATTCCAGAGAATTCCAGTATTTTTGAAATAACTACAGGATCAATGTATGTTAATGATAAGCTTGCTGTTGGAATAAAAGACATTGAGTATGTGTTGTCTGAGCTCCCCCCATTTGAGAGTCGATATCTATGTTTCAGTGAGCTTCAAACATTCCAATATTTTGCTCCTGATAATGCAACAACGACGGCAATAGGTGCATACTATGTTCCAGGACTTAGTGGAAATGAATTTGAACGATTAACTCAAGATCTTCCATTCAATGTAAAACAGATGTGGGAGTATGATATAGATAAGAAAAATGCGCTTCTTAGAATACAAAATGTGCTTGATAAAGTAGTTATTGAGAGTGTCAACATCAATGGTCAAAAAGTTAATAAGAATAGTGACGGGTATTATGCCATTCCTTCGTTAACTGATACGAGAACGAATGATGCAAATGGCATGGAGGTTGTCATTACATACTCTATTAACGGTTTGCAAAGGAGCATTACATATTCTCCACAATACAATGATGGTATAGTAGGAATCAATCTTATACAAAAAGTAGAGTCTATTAAACTTACACCGGATAAATGGGATGGAGTGGAAGGAGAATCCTTCAAGATTGAGGCAGTCGTGATGCCGGAAGATGCAACGGACAAGAGCCTTACATGGACATCAAGCGATGAGGCAATTGCAACAGTGGATACAGAGGGAAATGTCTCAGTGCTTAAGGAAGGGACATGTGTGATAACAGCGACTGCAGCAGATGGCTCCGGAGTTTCTGCCGAGTGCATCATAACAAGCGTAGCTGGAGTTGATGGTATCTTCTCAGCCGATGAATCCTTCGACATCTATGGAGTCAATGGAATCCTTATCAAGAAGAATACAGATCGCGAAGGACTGAAGCTTCTGACTCCTGGTATTTATATCATACGTCAGGGAGGAGAAGTAAAACGATCAACTATTAACGATTAATGATCAAAGATCAACAATAGACGATCAGCTATGTGAGCATTAAAAAAGCGGATTCCATTGGTTTGGAGTCCGCTATTTTTATAATTATTGGAGGTTTGGAACCGCTTTTTTTATTAGTTAGAAATTGAGGAAGAGGGATTCGAGCCAGATTGTGGCGATGCCGGCGAGATAGCCGATGAAGGCGAGTCCAGTAATTTTCTTAACATACCACATGAATGGAATCTTCTCAATGCCCATTGCCACTACACCTGCAGCAGAACCAATGATAAGAAGGCTTCCGCCAACTCCTGCGCAGAATGTAAGAAGGTGCCAGAAAAGACCGTCTTCGACAAAGAGAGCCATATAACTTGGATCTGAAGCCGCTGCTATCATAGCATCGTTTGCAACGGGATACATTTCCATGCAAGCTGCGACAAGAGGCACATTGTCGACGATCGAAGAAAGCACACCGATAATACCATTGATGACATATACATCATGGAAGGTATCGTTGAGCCATCCGGCGAGAGCTCCAAGGATGCCAGCTTGGCTGAGAGCAGCTACAGCCATGAGAATACCGAGGAAGAAGAGTATAGTAGACATATCTATGCTCTTGATCACTTGCGATACTCGACCCTCGATCTTGCCATCGAGTTTATAGTGACGCACAAGAAGCTCAGTGATCAACCAAAGAACGCCGAGAGAGAAAAGGATACCTACATAAGGAGCAAGGTGAGTGGTGGCTTTGAACACAGGCACGAAAAGTAGTCCAGCCACGCCACAACAGAGGATAAATATAGAAAGACGAGGATGTTCCTCATACATCTCATAGCCTACACGCGCATCCTGTGTGTTTAGCGGTTCGACTGCCGTCCTGGGAATCATATGTGCTGCGATTGCTACTGGCACGACAACTGATACGAGTGAGGGAAGAAGTAGGTTTACAATTAGATCTACGGATGATACATAGTTCTTCATCCAAAGCATAATAGTGGTGATATCACCGATTGGTGACCATGCACCTCCTGCATTAGCGGATAAAACTATCACACAGGCAAAAAGCCATCGCTCCTTATAATTTTTCATCATGCGCCGCAGCATCATGACCATGATGATAGTGGTGGTCATGTTGTCGAGCACACTCGAAAGGAAGAATGCAAAAAGAGCAAATACCCACATCAGTTTTCGTTTGTCTTTCGCTCGGATATTAAGGACAAGGATGCGAAATCCACCGTATCGGTCGATAAGCTCGACAATGGTCATGGCTCCGATCAGGAAAACCACAATTTCGCAGGTGTCGCCTAATGCTTCGATCATTTCTGACGAAATGTTTGGGTCATGACTTCCCGTTGCATAGACTGCCCATAGTAGGGCACACATGATAAGAGCGAACGTTGCCTTGTTGATGTGAAGGACATGTTCGGAGGCTATCAGGAGATAGCCAAGGATGAAGATTACTAACAGAGTGGTAATCATGGAAGTAAAATTAAAAATCTAACAATGATGCAAAATGGGCATCGTCCCTTTAAATGAGGTGCAAAATTACTAAAAATATTTTGAATTGTGTGCGGATTTTTGTTAATTTTTTTTGAAGGGAGAAGAGTATTTGAATTATTAGAACAATTGCAATTATTCTTGTGATTGGAATAATAAGATTACTTGGTCAAGATTTTTTTGTTGCGCGAGATTTTTATTCCCGGTATAGAGAGATCTTTGATTTTCCTGCCATGAATATCATACCAAGTATCTTCTTCATTTTCGAATTCTATTTCGTTTACAGCAGAATTTTCTGCAAATGAGCAAATCGTCTTCAGAGCAGACGTAGCTCGTCCATCGAGACTATTGAATAGAGGAGCATTATACCATCCGCTAAGATTTGTGCCATAGGCATTATATTCCATCCACCACCAGAAGAGTCCATTGACATTCTCATATTTTTCAAGGGTCGTGACAAGATCTTTTGCAAATTTGTCCTGTCCTTCATCGCTATAAGCCCATTTGCTTGAAAGATCGTGAGTAGTGCCAGGAACTTCCCATTTATAAGCATATCCTGTCTCGACTATCATGATATTTTTCTCAGGATAGCGAGTTTGAAGAGATGAGAGTGCCTTATCGAGCACGCTCATGTCTCCGTGGAAATACGGATAGTAACTAAGGCCGATGATGTCGTAGTCAACATCCAGTTTCTTCATCTGATCGTAGAAGTTGGTCAGCACATTAACTTGAGCAACTCTTTCAGTATGAAGCACAATCTTTGCATCAGGGCACACCTCTTTGCATGCCTTAATTGCTTGATTAAGCAGTTTGCCAAACCTTGTCCAGTTAGCGTCATTTCCCATCAGGGCTTTCTTAAGAGATGAAGAAGAAGCGTCCTCTGCACCCCAAAGCATCCCATAGCTGATTTCATTGCCAGGTTGTATGAAAGCTGGAGTCACTCCAGATTCCTTCAAAACGAGAAGAGTCTCTTTCGTATAATCATAAATCTTTTCATATAGTTGCTCATCTGAAAGATTCTTCCATGCTTCCGGAGTCCACTGCTTGGCTGGATCAGCCCATGTGTCGGAATAATGGAAATCAAGCATTAGATCGAACCCATCGTCGACAATCCTTTTGCAAAGTGGAGTAATGTATTCAAGATCCTGACATGCGTTTTGATCGTATTTAGAGGGATATTTATTCTTATGGTCGTCTGGATTCACGAACAGACGAACACGCATGGCATTCATCCCTTCATTGTAGAGCCATGGAAGAAGATCTGATATAGTATTTCCTTCATGAGTCTTGTACTGTGCGCCGGCAGATTCATATTCAGGAAGAAGAGAGATGTCGCCTCCTACATATCTTTGGGCAGAAATGCATAGATAAGTCAGAACGCAGAGAGCAAATGATAATATTACTTTTTTCATGACTTTATTTTTGATTTATTGGACTTATAGGAAAATTTTTCTATAAAATACATGAGAAAATCTCGACAGGTTCATATCCCTCTGGAGTTCGCATCCAATCGGGACGGAAACCGGTAGCTTTGAAACCGGCTTTCTCGAAGCAACGCTTAGCACTTTCGTTAGCGTGAGCAACTGTAGAAGTAAGTTGATGGAGACCGAGACGGACCCTGCAGTATTCTTTTGCAGCTTTAAGAGCTTTGACCCCAAATCCTTTGCTTCGATATTCCGGCAGCAAATATATTCCAGTGTCGGCTCTGAGATGACGCGGAGAGATGTCAAAGAGGTCAAGGATTCCTATTGAAGTGTCATCCTTTTCTATGATCAGGCGCAACTGACCGCTTCTAAGAGGATCAGCGTCGTAAGTCAGTGCATATTGTCGGAGCAATTCCCGGCTTAATGGTGCCAGATAATCAGAATATTTCCAGGCAGCCTCATCATTTTCTGCCTCAAACATCATATCAGCATCTTCCGGCTCAAGGGCTCTTAAATTCAATTCATCATCCATAGCGCAAAACTCATGGTCATTTGTAAGGAACTCGGTTGACAATTGAGCGCCCGAGAGTAAGTTCATCTGTGTATTCGAGGTCGTTGCCAATGCTAACGCCACGGGCAAGCATGCTGATTTGTATATTGAAGGGGGCGAGTTTTCTGGAAATGTAGAAATTCGTGGTGTCTCCCTCCATAGTAGGACTAAGAGCAAGTATCACTTCTGATATTCCACCGGCAGCCACGCGGTCAATCAAAGACTGTATCTCCAAATCGGAAGGCGAAACTCCTTCAAGCGGTGAGATTACACCTCCGAGCACATGGTAGAGACCTTTATGTTCGCGAGTGGATTCAATAGTAAGTAGATCCTTGACATTTTCCACAACACAGATTATCGTCGGATCGCGATTGATGTCTGCGCAAATCTCGCAGGTCTCACTTTCTGAAATATTATGGCAAACCTTGCAGTATCGGATATTCTTGCGCATATTGATGATAGACTCCCCAAGTGCGACAGATTCCGCTTCATCTTGACGAAGAAGATGAAGGGCAAGTCGCAAGGCAGTCTTTCTTCCAATACCTGGCAATTTCCCTAATTCAGCGACCGCATTATCGAGAAGTTGCGAATTATACGTATTCATATTGCAAAATTACTAATGTTTTACTAATTTTGCAAGAGAAAAAGAAAAAGAAGATGATAGAATATATAAACGGGGAAATAGGGGAGCTCGAGCCAACTATAGCAGTGCTTGAATGTGCTGGCGTTGGGTATGGACTCAACATAACGCTGATGGACTATGCCAAGCTGCAACAACTTAAGCAGGTGAAACTGTACGTGCATGAATCCATAAGGGAGGATGCTCATGAACTTTATGGGTTTATGACAAAGCAAAGTCGGGAGCTTTTCAGGCAGCTTATAGGTGTGAGTGGAGTAGGTCCAAATACTGCTCGACTTATACTTTCGTCCATGACAGAAGAGCAGCTTATAGATGCGATTGCCAACGACAAGCCTGCAGCTCTTAAAAGTGTAAAAGGAATAGGAGGCAAGACTGCCCAAAGGATAATTGTAGACCTCAAAGATAAAATAAAAGCTACCGATATTGCGTTAATTTCAAGTACGCCCGTAGTCGGTGAAGCGTTTGATGATGCAGTGGCCGCCTTGACGATGCTTGGTTTCAGTCCGATGGCAAGTCGAACAGCACTCAAGAAGCTCTTCACTGAGGATCCTAATCTCACGACAGAAAAAGCAATCAAACTTGCATTGACAATGCTTTGACCTTATAAGCGCTGAGAAAAGGATGGGTGTCGATTGACTTGAACGACAATAACTTGAGTAAGCGCAAAATCTACATAACAAGAATTCGAATTGTGTCTGCCCTTATTATAGTGCTGACACTAACGGTTGCGTCTTTTTCTCAGTATACAAAATCAACTTTAGATCCTCCGCCGCCTCCACCCGTACCAGACACATTAATTGAAGGAGGAGATTCTGTTGAAACGATTTTTCCTGTAAAGCCTACAGTGCAGATAAATGCAGAAGGCTTTAAAGGAAAAGAGTATCCGGCCGACCTTAGAGACCCACAAAATGTCACAACTCAGGCTATATATGATCCTGAGACAGGCATGTATGTACTTCACACAAAGTTAGGTGAGAAAGACATTATCACTCCCTTTATGATGACAGCTGAAGAATATCACGACATGGTGAATCGTGAGGAAATGTATGATTATTTCCATTCTCAGAATTCTGCTAATTTTGAGCAGAAAGGGAAAGAAGCTTTCAACATTCTTGATATGAATTTTGCTCTCGGACCATTGGAAAAAGTGTTTGGTCCTGGAGGAGTCAGGTTGACGACTCAGGGGTCTATACAAATATCTGCTGGAATCAAAAGCAACAAGACCGATAATCCTGCCCTTTCGTTGAAATCAAGAAGAAAGACCTATTTCGATTTCAATCAGAAAATTCAGGCTACAATCAACGCTTCCGTAGGCGACAAGATGAAGTTTAACATGAACTACAATACTGACGCCACTTTCAGTTTTGACTCCCAGAAGCTGAAACTTCAATACGAAGGGAAGGAAGATGAGATTATCAAGAACATAGAAGCGGGTAATGTGAGCATGACCACCGGAAGCAGTCTAATACGCGGAGGAACTGCTCTATTCGGAGCAAAAGCAAAGCTTCAGTTTGGCAAACTTACTCTTACTGGCCTTCTTTCCCAACAGAATTCAGAGTCGAAGACGATATCTACTCAAGGAGGCGTGCAAAGCACTAATTTTGAGATCAGTGCTGCTGATTATGACGCCAATCGCCACTTCTTCCTTAGCCAATATTTTTATACGCACTACGATGAGTTTTGTGCCAAGCTTCCCTATGTCTCCTCTGGAATCAACATAACGCGAATTGAAGTATGGATCACCAATAAAACACAAAAATTTGATGAAAGCCGCAATTTTGTGGCATTCATGGATCTTGGTGAGAACACACGTCTTGCTACCGACTATTGGACTCCTGACTATACTGTTCCTGTCCCATCTAACTCAAGCAATAACCTACTTCAGGTGATTAAGACTGATTATCCTCAGGCAAGAAACATTAATATGGTGACAGAAGTGCTGAAACCACTTAATGCTTATGGAATTGAAGGTGGTAAGGATTTCGAAAAGGTAGAAAGTGCCAGATTGCTTAGTTCGAGCGAATATTCGCTCAACTCAGCACTCGGATACATTTCACTGAAGCAAGCCCTCAATACTGATGAGGTCTTGGCTGTGGCATTTGAGTATACATATAATGGAAAAGTATATCAAGTCGGTGAGTTTTCTGGCGACGTGACATCAACTGAGAATGCTCTATATCTTAAGATGCTTAGAGGCACAACAGTCTCGCCACAGCTACCAATGTGGCAGCTTATGATGAAAAATGTCTATAGTCTTGGTGCTTATCAGATTCAAAAGAATAACTTTAAGTTTAATGTCAAATTCCTGAGCGATTCGACCGGTATAGAGATTCCATATTTACCGGTTGGCTCAATATCCAATAAACCATTGATTCAGGTGATGGGGCTTGACCGCATCGATTCTAATGGAGAGTCAGTGAGCGATGGTATTTTCGACTTTATAGAGGAGTACACTATACAGACCTCTAATGGAAAGGTAATATTCCCGGTTGCAGAACCATTTGGCTCAAACTTAAGGCGACAAATCGGCAATGATGCCCTTGCCGATCGATATGTATATCAGGAACTTTATGATTCTACTCTTGTTGTGGCAAAGCAATTTGCCGACAAGAACAAATTCACCATGTATGGCCAGTACACTTCGGGAAGAGGAAGCCAGATCAATCTTGGAGCGATGAATGTGCCAAGAGGGTCTGTTGTGGTGACGGCAGGTGGTGCAGTTCTTACGGAAAACAGCGACTACACGGTTGACTATTCGATGGGTATTGTCACCATTACCAACCAGAGTATCATTGACTCAGGAACAAATGTCAGCGTTTCACTGGAAAACCAATCTATGTTTTCTATGCAGCGCAAGACTCTTATGGGGCTTGACGCTCAGTATCGTTTTAATAAGGATTTGACAATTGGAGGAACACTTCTTCATTTTGGTGAAAAATCGCTTACCGAGAAAGTCGGAATAGGTAAGGAGATCATCAATAATACAATGTTTGGTGCCAACATCAGCTACAACAAGCAGTTTATGTGGCTTACCAATCTTATTAACAAGGTGCCCACCATAAATGCTACCGCACCTTCAACTTTCAATCTTACAGCAGAATATGCTCAACTCGTTCCATCTAAGCAGAAGACAGGCACGAATCAAGGAAGTTCATATGTAGATGATTTCGAAACGTCGCAGACAGGAGTAGATCTGCGCAATCCTTATAGTTGGTTTCTTGCTTCTGTCCCGCAGGATAATTCATCTGATGCCCTTTTTCCAGAGGCTGCCCTCAGTAACAATACTGAATATGGGAAAAACAGGGCTCTCCTTGCATGGAACTACATCGACAGGATTTTCACGCAGAAAAATAGCTCGATGCTTCCCGGTTACTTAAAAAATGACGTAAAGCAGCTATCTAATCCCTATGTCAGAGAGATAAAGGTCAGGGAAATATATCCGGGGCGCGAGACTAATTATGGAGATGCCAATTATATACAGACACTCAATCTCTCGTTCTATCCGAAAGAGCGCGGACCATATAACACAGACGCAGAAAATATCGACAGTGATGGCTCGCTTCTTAATCCTGAGAAGAGATGGGGCGGCATAATGCGTAAGATAGAGAACTCTAATTTTGAGACTTCGAATGTCGAATATATACAATTCTGGCTTCTTGACCCATTCCTTGACAAAGATGCGCCTTCCAATCCTGGCGGAGACCTTTATTTCAATTTTGGAGAAATATCAGAGGATATCCTGAAGGATGGAATGAAGAGTTATGAGAATGGACTTCCGATTGACGGCAACAACGATTTCATTGAAGAAACAGTTTGGGGTAAGGTATCGAAGCAGAATTCACTTACTTATGCTTTTGAGAATGCTCCGGATGCCCGACTGCTTCAGGACGTTGGACTTGATGGAATACCAACTGAAGAGGAATTCACATTCTCTACATATTCTGATTTTGTAGATAAGTTGAGAAGCAGATTGCCCCAAGAGACTATCTCGAAGATGCAGGATGATCCAATGTCGGTATTCAATGACCCGGCTGGTGATAACTATCATTTCTTCCGCTCGGATTATTACGATACCCAGCATACTTCTATCTTGGATCGCTATAAGCACTACAATGGAGTTGAGGGGAACTCCTTGTCGCCCGACCAGAGCCCTAATCCACAATATCAGTCAAGCCGTGCTGTGCCGGATGTCGAGGATATTAATCAAGACAATACACTTAATGAATATGAGCGATATTTCCAGTATCGCGTATCTATTCGCCCGGAAGACCTCGTCGTGGGCAAAAACTTTGTGACCGACAAGCAAGTGACTATGATTCCTACCCTTGCAGGTCAGCAAGAGGCAGTGTGGTATCAGTTTAAGATACCTTTGACGAGTCCGGAAAAAGTAGTAGGAGGTATAAGCGATTTTTCCACCATTCGCTTTGCCCGTATCTTCATGACTGGTTTTTCAGAGACCACCCATCTTAGATTTGGTAGTCTGGAACTCGTCAGAGGTGAATGGCGCGACTATAAGTTTAATCTTAACTCACGCAATGACTCCCCGGCTGAAGGAGAAATAGACATGAGCGTGGTGAATATAGAGGAAAATTCAAAGCGTACTCCTGTCAATTATATTCTTCCTCCGGGAGTGTCACGTATTCAGGACTCAAGCAGTGCCGCAGCAACGCAGCTCAATGAGCAGTCGTTGCAGCTGAAACTAACCGGAATACAACCGGGTGATGCGCGTGGCATATATAAGAATACCCAACTCGACCTTAGAATCTACAAACGCTTGCAAATGTGGGTTCATGCTGAGGCTGAGGTCGACGATCGCACCAATCTGAAGGATGGAGACCTTGCTATTTTCATCAGAGTCGGATCTGATGTGAAGAATAATTATTATGAGTATGAGATACCTCTTGATATAACGCCGGCAGGAACCTACTATAATATGTCATCTGCCGACAGATGGCTTGTATGGCCAAAGAATAACTTCCTTGATCTTCCTTTCGATCTCTTTACATCTACAAAGACAGCGCGAAATCGGGCTATGTCGGAAGGACAAGAGGGGGTAGGATATATACGTCTTTATTCACTTCGCGATCCTGACAATCAACGAAATACAGTGTCAGTGCTTGGTAATCCTTCACTAAGCGATGTACGCACTATGCTTATAGGTGTACGCAATAAGTCAAACACTGTAAAGGATGGCACAATATGGGTCAACGAGTTGAAAGTGACAGACTTTAATCAAGAAGGTGGCTGGGCAGCAAAGGTAAATGCAAACTTGTCTATTTCCGATGTCGCCACTGTCAACTTTGCCATGCATAAGGAGACTGCAGGCTTCGGTAGTGTTGACCAAGGACTTTCTGCACGTCGACTTGACAATTACGATCAATATAATTTCTCAATTCAAGGAAATCTTGGGAAGCTTGTTCCTGAAAAAGTAAAGCTTGCTGCTCCTGTCTATTATTCTCGGAGCAGCGAGACCTCTACACCTAAGTATAATCCTCTTGATCAGGATATCCTGTTGAAGGATGCCCTTTCTGCTGCTACTACCAAAGCAGAAAAGGATTCCATCAAGAGTTATGCTCTTACGAAGAAAACAACAGAATCCTTCTCACTGTCAAACATGAGATTCAATGTCACTTCTCAGAATGCAATGCCTTGGGATCCAGCCAATTTCACGATAGCCTTTAATTTTAACAAGCAACGAAACTTGGATCCTACTACTGAATATGAGAATACTTCAGATTATAGAGGTTCGTTCCAATATTCCTATTCCCCTTATTTTAAGCCATATAAACCTTTCTCGAAACTAAAAGGAAAATCTAAATTCCAGAAGTTCCTTAAGGATTGGCAAATCAATTGGCTCTTCAACAACCTGACATTCTTTACAAGCATGTCGCGTCATTATTATGAGCAGCAAGTAAGATCAGAAGTTGATGTTGACATGCAGCTACCCGTACAGGTCAGCAAGAATTTCCTTTGGGATCGGCAACTTTCACTCAACTGGAACATAATACAGTCATTGACCTTCTCTTTCCAGAGCAACACCACTGCCAGGATAGAGGAGACATTAGGTGCCGTCAACAAGAGGCTTTTCCCTGATAAATACCGTGACTGGAAGGATACTGTCATCAACTCTATCAAGGGACTCGGCACACCATGGAACTACAACCAGACCTTCACTGGAAGCTATAAGGCACCTTTCAATAAGATTCCATTCCTTGATTACATAACTGGCAACTTAAGTTATACTTCCACTTATCAGTGGGATAGAGGCACACAGGTGCAAGGAGTTGATATGGGCAATTCAATCCGCAACCAGACAACATGGAATGCGGATGCGCGACTCAATTTCGAGACATTATACAACCACAGTAAATTCCTCAAGGAAATCAATCAGAGATTTTCAGGAAAGGGAGCTGGAAGCAGGCGTAACTCCAGAAATGTTGGTGACAAAATGGATAATCGAAGAGACACTGAGAAAAAATCCAATACAAAAGGGAAGCGGCTTGAAAAAAGCATACAGCTTTCTGCTGACACGTCTACTGTCTTCAAACATAATCTGAAGACAAAGAATATTGTGTTCACTGCAACTGTCAAAGGAAAACGCTTTGATCTTAAGACTAAGCCCATTGATGAGAATAGTGTAGAGATTCTGAATAGAGGTTCTGATATTGTCAAGATTATTGCAAGAGAGAAAGTAAAAGAGGAAAAGAAAAGCCTTGGAACTGAGATACTTCAGCATGGAGTTCGCCTTCTTATGGCACCTCGCAATTTTTCTATGCGTTGGAGACAGAATCATTCGCTTAATCTTCCGCTTTTCCGTCCATCTGTAGGAGATGTCTTCGGCCAGTCTAATGGATATGGACCAATGAGTCCTGGTCTTGATTTCGCATTTGGATTCTATGACGAGAGCTATGTCGAGAAGGCACTTGAGAGAGGTTGGCTATTGACAGATGGACAAAATACTTCGCCAGCAATATGGAATAAAGGTGAGGAGTTCAATTTTGAATTGACCTTGGAACCTATTCGTGGTCTCAAGATAACGCTGACAGAAAATCTTACTGACAATCGTACGAATCAGGTGCAGTTTATGTATTCCGGGATGCCCACATCCCGCACTGGAAGCTATACCCGCACTCATGTAGCGCTAAAGACTTCACTTAAGAACTACAAGGCAGAGAATGGGTATAATTCAGAGGCATTCAATAAATTTCTCCAGTATATCCCAATCGTAGCTGGGAGATATGAGAGTATATATGCAAATATGCGTTATCCTGACACAGGATTTATGGAAGGAAGTCCATTAGGGGGAACAGCTTATAATCCTGAAGTGGGAAGCGTAAGCCGCACTTCAAGTGATGTGTTGATACCAGCATTCCTTGCAGCATATAGCGGAACGGATGTCAATAAAGTTACTCTAAATCTCTTCCCGGGACTCTCCTCCATGCTTCCTAACTGGAAGGTGACATACGATGGATTTATCAATTTAGGCAACATGAAGAAATGGTTTAAGTCATTCACAGTGCAGCATGCCTATAATTGTACGTATTCCACTGGGAGCTATTCATCATATCTCAATTGGATAGGAGTAGACGGAAACTATGGCTTTACCCTTGATGAATCGACACAAAACCCTATACCATCATCTCCATTCAATGTGTCTTCGGTAGCTATTACAGAGCGTTTCAATCCGCTTATCGGATTCAATGCTACTCTCAATAATGATTTAAAAGTGAATATGCAATATACCGATAGCCGAACGCTCAACCTTAATTCACAGGCCGGGCAGGTGGTAGAGACATCTTCTCGTCAGATAACGATAGGAGCAGGGTATAAGATTGCAAATTTCAATAAGATAATTAAGATAGGAAGCCGTCAGGGAGGTGTAAGCAATGACCTTTCTCTTGATTTGGATCTTAATTTTGCCAAAAATTCGAGCTTAATCAGAAGAATCGAGACTGCGTATACCCAGGCTACACAGGGCACAAGTTCCTTTTCGCTCAACTTTATGGCAAGCTATGTGCTGAGCCGACGAATTACATTGGCTGCATTTTTCGATCATCAGGTGAATACTCCACTTGTTTCTTCGACCGCATTCCCTACTTCCAACAGCAATTTTGGAGTATCTATCAACATGTCGTTGGCAAGGTAGAAATTGCGATTTTAACTAAAAAATATGTTCTACAACATATTTTTCTAAAACAATTGGGCAATTTTAGCGTTATATATAATGGATGCGGGTAGAGATCCGCACCCTATAGATAATAGTTTCGGTTCAAAATGAGTTGGCGAAGCGATAGACGTCAATTCATTTTGAACGGCAATTTACAGTTTTATTGCTGAAAATCCGAAACGCCTCGGCATATATGGCCCGCGTTGACGCGCTGCCTTGTCGGGTATGTTTAACTAAATTTTGTATTTATGACTTTTAAACTGAAACCTGCGGGCTTTCTTGTAGCGGCTGTCGGACTAATGTTGCTGACGTCGGCAGTTTCTATGAAGAATGTTCCGTTGGAGGTGGGTAATCAAGCCCCTGAAATTTCTATTTCTAATGCCGATGGCAGCACAATGATGCTATCAGAATTGAAAGGAGAAAACGTGATTGTTAATTTCTGGAGCGTGAAGGATGCGGAGAGCCGTATCAGCAATATCCGCCTTGCAAAAGAAGCCGAGCGCACAGGAGCGAAGTATATCGGAATGTGCATTGATGCAGATCGTCAGCTTGCTGAAGAAGTGATGGATGGCGACAAAGTATCTACAGAACATCTATATTTCGCAGACAGCCAGGTAGCTGAAGAATATCAGTTGTCTAAAGGCACTCGGACAGTAAAAATCGACCCTTACGGCATTGTTGCCGCTATTGATTGAAAAAGGCATCCCAATCGGGATGCTTTTTTTTG
>DAAK01000001.1 GCA_001701075.1 Bacteroidales bacterium GP3
CCGGTTGGAAATCCGACTCCTATCACGACTGGGAATGGACCATCTCCATCCGGATATACTATATGGGAACGTAGTGTAAGTGTCTCTCCTTTTTCGTGAACTGTCACCTTCAATGTGTCGTTAGCAAAAACTGCATCAATACTATCGGGACTTACCACAGGTTTTCGACCCAACTCATAATGCCACAGCATCTGCAAAATCTCTGAGCGATGTCGTTCCCAATCAGAATAATCAGTTGACCGACTTCCGTCAGAGAACTTGAAAGGATCAGGGAGAGTAGGGATTTCAGGAAGATTCTCAAATTCCTTGAATATCATCTTAGGATAAGAATCAGCTGTATTCTCGCGGTCAAAAGATAATGGTATTTCAGCATTAGATAAGGATATGCACATCGAAATACTGATGCAAGCCAAAGCACTTTGAATATATTTTTTCATGGTCTTAGATTTTTATAATACTTCGATACTGCAAAAATAAAGATAATCTTCGAATTTAGCAAATAAAACTGACTTACCAATCTAAACCGTATTATATACATTGACGATTTTATCGAAGCCAAGTGGCGCGTCCACTCTCTCATGATGTCTCATTGGTGTCGTCTGGTTCATCTGTAAAGATCCTTTCGGAATAAAATCTTAACTTTTTCTTATATCCTATTAACCCAAAAACCTAATCTAAATCAACTTTCGCAAGCGAAAGTTGATTTAGATAATCGGATATTTTGCAAAGTTACAATTAAATTCTCAAAATAAGGGTGCTTTTCAGATATTATTTCAGCAGGAATTTGAAATTTGAATAAAAGAATAAAAATCTTCGCAATAATTTCATTTTCTCAATTTAATGTATTAAATTTGTAGACCCTAAAATTTAATCTTATGGAAGTGATAAATTTTGCCGACACCCCATCGGTAATGAGCCAATATATGCGCGAACTCCGCGATGTGAACATTCAAGGAGACCGTATGCGTTTCCGCATGAATATTGACCGCATCGGTCAACTGATGGCCTATGAGATCTCTAAGCGTATTGCTTACGAAGATGTCACTATAAAGACTCCACTCGCAGACTGCGTATGCAAGCAATCGGCTGAAGAAGTCGTGATTGCCACAATCCTCCGTGCCGGGCTCCCGTTCCACCATGGCTTCCTCCAGATTTTCGATAACGCCGGAAATGCATTCGTAAGTGCTTATCGTAAATATCATGAGAAAGGTGATACTTTCGACGTGCTTGTAGAATACATGGCTTCCCCATCTTTGGAAGGTAAGACTCTGATTCTTGTAGATCCTATGCTTGCCACCGGCACATCTATGGAACTCGGCTATAGGGCTCTGCTCCGAAAAGGTATGCCTGCTAAAGTGCACGTCGCATCCGTCATTGCCTCTCAAAGGGCTGTGGATTATATTAAAGAGCATTTCCCGGATGACCGAACCACCCTTTGGTGTGCCGCAATAGATCCGGAAGTCAATGCTCATAGTTATATAGTGCCAGGTCTTGGCGATGCCGGCGACCTTGCCTACGGAGAGAAGGAAGACAACGCATGAGGATAGATTCTCTTGACATAGTAAATTTCAAGAATATCGAAGAGGCTTCCCTGGAATTTTCAGGGGGAGTAAACTGCCTTTTGGGTATGAACGGCATGGGGAAGAGCAATCTTCTCGAAGCCATTCATTTCCTATGTCTTGCCCGACCTATGCAGTCGCTCCCTGAATCTGCGCTCCCACTTCATGGCTCCGAAATGATGATGGTGAAGGGCGCTTTCACTATGGATACCGGGGTGACTGAAAATGTCAGCTGTGGCATTGTCAAGGGAAAAGGGAAGACACTTAAATGCAACGGTAAGGAATATCAGCGCATTTCCGAACACATCGGACGATTCCCTATTGTCACTGTCACTCCTGCAGATCATTCCATTGTCAGCGGTTCTGCTGAAGAGCGTCGCAAGCTCATGGATATGGTGATATCGCAAGCGGATAAGACTTATCTCTCACATCTTATCCGATACAACCGAAGCATTGACAGCCGTAACCGTATGCTGCGTGCGGGCGTGAAAGACAAACTCCTTTACGAGTCTGTTGAGAATTCGATGGAGGAATCGGCAGTCGTGATACATTCCACCCGAAGGGCTTGGGTAGAAGAGATTCTTCCTGTTTTCCGTGCACGGTATTCCGAAATCTCTGGAGATGCAGAAAAAGCTTCAATAAGATATTCAAGTGTACTCAACGAGCATCAGCTTCGTGAAGTGCTTGACAGCACACGGGCAAAAGACCAAATACTTGGTTACACTTCAAAAGGAGTTCACCGCGATGATCTTCTTACTGGACTTGGCGACTATTCCATGCGACGCTTAGGAAGCCAAGGACAAGTGAAAACTTTCACGATTGCCCTTCGTCTCGCGATCTTCGAATATCTGAGGAAAGTCTCCGGATTGACTCCCATATTGCTTCTTGATGATATTTTCGATAAACTCGATTCAAGCCGTGTCGGAAGAATAATGGAGATGGTCAGTGGAGATGACGGATTCGGCCAGATTTTCATCACCGACACCAACCGGGAGCATCTTGACGAAATTTTAGATGCAATCCATGGTGAAAGTCGTCTCTTTGCTGTCAAGGATGGAAGTTTCTCTCTCCTTCCTGTTGAGAATTTGACAAATTGACAATTTGACATATAATTGATCATTCATCATTTGTAATTTATCATTGATTTTAAGTGGAACGTAAAGATGCTGTCACAGTGGGAGACGTCCTCCGGGAATGCCTGGAGAAGAGCAGCATGCAAGGTCGCCTTGATGAGATGCGCGCATGCGACACGTTTCATCTCGTAGTAGGCGATCATATCGCCTCTTTATGCCATCGCCCCTACATGCGTGATGGCGTGATGACAGTTGGCACTTCAAATGCGTCTTTGCGTTCGGAACTCAATATGCATAGGGGTGGGATAATGAAAGGAATCAACGAAATATTGGGGAAGGATATGGTGAAAGAAATACTTTTTAGAAATTAAGGAAATGAGTGCAAAAAACGATATATTGGAGCAGCTTGATGCCGAGGCGTTCAAGCATGCGGTGCCTTTGCAGTTGAGATTTAACGACATAGATGTCTTAGGACACGTCAACAACAATGCGCAATTAGCTCTCTTCGACGTTGGCAAAACCGAATTTTACAATGCTCTTCGGGGCACCCTTGCTGATTGGAGCAAAGTCGAGGCCGTTATTGTCAATCTCAATTGTACTTTTATGGAGCAGATTCATTTCACTGATCCAATGGAAGTGCGTTCTCGAGTCAAGAAGATAGGGGAACGCAGTTTTGTATTGCAACAGATCCTTTGCAACACCGACAACGGCCATATTTGCTCTATGTGCGAATCTGTAATGGTGAGTGTAGACTACGATACCAAACAATCTAAACCAATACCGGAAAATATTGCTGAAGGACTGGTCAAATGGATGTGATGACTTGGTTTAATACCTTTTCACTTCTCGTTTGTTATAATAGAATAGCATAATCAACTTTCGCATGCGTCTGACCTGTATGTAGAGCCTGCGAAACTTAAATTATAAAGTATACAAGATGAATCAGATTGATGTCCATATCCGAATGGAGGATTTTGGGAAAGACAGCAAGGAAGCTGAAGTTCTTGCCAATGTGGTAGCTGCCCGTCTGGAAATTAGCCGACTGCTGGAGGCTGAAAAATATATGGAGGCTTTGGAGCGCACTATCGGTGCACTGCAGCGTCTCAAAGACTTTGAAGACCATGATAATGAAGAATTCAAGGCTCTTCTCGTGGCTTTGATTTTCGACTTGGCTGAGATCCATTATGAACTTAAGGACTACAAGCGCAGTGAGAAAGAACTTGATGCCCTTTTCAAAGTTCTCGATCCCCTTTTGACAAAGAATCCTGACCGCTTCGGGCGTCTCCATATTCTTGCAATGGAGCTTTCCACACGTATCCTTCGCTCTAAGAAGAAGACAATCGATATGCTTGCCCGTCAGCAACTTCATGCTGATGCCCTTACTGAAAAGGTGAATTCCGGTATTATCAGTGCAACCGAGCGTCTGGTTGATTCTCTATGCAATGTGGGCAGGCTTCTTGCTGCATCTGGCGATTACCGTGAGGCTATGAAGTTCTTCTCTGAAGCTATCCGCATCTCAAAGAAACGCACAGGAAAGGTCAATCGTAAGGAAATAAAGATGACTGTGGAGATGGCGGAGATTATGATTCGCGTTAAGTCGATGCGTCCTCGTGCTGAGCGCCTTCTTGATGCGGTTCTTCCGCACGCCATATCGCTTGGTGAAACAGAACTTGAACAGGAAATACATACGCTTAAGGAAATGATTAAGCTTCAAGAAAGTATGAAGGTGTCCTGGCTGAGCGCATTCCGAAATAAAAAATCTTGAATCTGTATGTCAACTATATTGAACACTGAAGGCTCTCTCCTTGAGATTCCTGCGATTCGTGAGCCTGAAAAATTTCGGGTCGCCGTGGTGACTGCAGATTGGAATAGTCAGGTCAACGACCGTCTTCTTGCCGGTGCTCTCGATGTATTTAAGAAGGCTGGCCTTGATGATGCTCTTGTAGAGCAATATCGGGTGCCTGGAGCTGTGGAACTGGTCTATGCCTCAGCCAGAATCATTAAGAGTCCTAAAAAATACAACGCCATTGTTGCAATCGGCACTGTCATTCGAGGTGATACCCCTCATTTCGACTATGTATGTTCTCAGGCAGCCGATGGCATTTGCCGCCTTAACTGCCAAGGGGAAGTGCCTGTAATTTTCGGCGTCCTGACTGTCAACAATCTGCAAGAGGCTCTTGACCGTGCCGGCGGCAAGCTTGGCAACAAAGGTGCTGAAGCTGCCGTTGCGGCTCTAAGGATGGGTAGTTTCCTCAGAATATAAATTTTTTCACATCCCAAACACTTTAGATTATGAAGAAATTGACACTTAGTCTTCTGACTTTAATGACACTCTTGCTTGTGGCTGTCGGTTGTTCAAAAAGTGCCGACGATGATGCCTCATCCCTCTTGCGTACAGTGCCTGCCGATGCTTCAAGCGTCGTTATGATTAATGTAGCCCATGCTGTCGAAAGCCTCGGTGGCAGCACTGATGGCTCCAAGATAAAACTTTCTAAAGATCTTCAGAAGACAATCGACGAAAGCCAAGCCATAAAGCCAGAAGATAAGCAAAACTTGAAAGAAATTTGCAATGGAGAGTCTGGTATCGCCGTTGGCTCAATGGTTTTCTTCTCCGCTGCACGTTCATATGTCACTGGTCTTCTGAATGACTCTGAAAAGTTTGTGACTTATATGGAGAGTAAATTAGACTCTCCTGCCAGAGATGAAGATGGTGCCAAAATTATCCGCAATATTGCAATCTTAGGCAACCAGTTTTGGTTTTGCACTACAGGCACTCCCGATGTAGAGCAACTTAAATATTATCAGCAACTCAACGAAAAGCAGTCGTATGCTTCTGCAGATGCAGCTTCGCTTCTTCTTGAATCCGATAAAGTCTTTACTTATGTGGCAGATGTCAATCGCTCGATTGCGTTTATTCCAAATGCAAGCTATGTGAAGATTGCTTCTTCGCTTATCTTCAATGATATGTCTTACGTAGCTGGTAGTGCCGACATTAAGAATAAAAGTCTTATTGCATATGCCTCTGTGCTTAATTCTGACATGAAGCCAGCTGAACTGCTCCTCCCGGTTGAAAAAATTGATGCTTCGTTGATAAAATCTTTTGATAAAGGAGGAGATATCTATTTTGCTGCCGGTATTCCCAAAAAGCTTACAAAGAAAATAGCAGATTTGGCCGGATCGATGATGGGGTCTGACTCTAATATGATCGGAGATGTGCTTGGTGCTATTAATGGCACTGTGGCTGTAAGGGCAAACTCAGGTGCAAGCGACGTGGAAGCTTACATTCAGACTACTGGACAGAATTTTTCTGAATTCTCTACAGTACTCAAGAATCTTTTTGGTATGACAGTAAGTCGTGATGGTGATATTCTCACTGCTGTGTCGGGCTCGAAAGATTTCACTGGAGGTATAACTCCCGCTCAGGCTGCCGACAAACTGAAAGGCGCATGGATTGGAATAGTGTCGAATGGTATGATAGCAAGAGACGTGACTACGGTCACCAAGCTCAGCGTCGATAAGAAAAGCCTCCGTCTCGACTTCGAGGCTGAAGGGGGAGTTGACGCTCTCATCACTGCAATTGCAAGATGACCACACATATAGAAGATATTACTCTTGACTCTCTCCTCCCGCGCGTCTTTGCACGGGAGGAGATGCCATATTCTCAAGTATGGCGTGAGAAGATTGTTTTCCGTCGTGGCGGAAGATACCTTGTGGAGTCGGCGAGTGGTGGAGGAAAGTCCAGCCTGGCTGCCTTCATTATGGGGAGCCGTAATGATTATGAAGGGACACTGATGTTTGATGGCAAGGATGTACGCTCTTATTCTATTGCAGAGTGGCAGGATATTCGACGTTCACATATCGCGTATTTGCCTCAGGAGTTGGCTCTTTTCCCCGAACTCTCTGCCATTGATAATATCAGGCTGAAAGCTGAGATTTCAGGTTTTGCCGACCTCAAGCGTATTGATGATTGGCTTGAGTTGCTCGGCATGTCAGGACGTCGTGATTATCCTGCCGGACGTCTTTCCATAGGCCAACAGCAGCGTGTCGCGCTCATTCGCAGTCTTTGCCAATCTTTTGATTTTATCCTTCTTGACGAACCTGTAAGCCATCTTGATGAAGCCAACAACCGCATCGCTGCCCGAATCGTGGAAGAAGAAGCGGAGCGTCAGGGTGCCGGTATCATAACATTCTCTGTAGGTAATCCACTCCTCATTGAAAATCCTGAAAAATTGAATCTCTGATGAGCCTTATCTCAAAACTTCTTAGAAAGAATACTTCTCCAGCACGTCTTGCAGGATTTGCATTATCCAATTTCATTGGTCTCCTGATTGTGGCTGGTGCTGTTATGTTTTATATTGACGCTCGTGGCATATGGGACGACGATGATAGTTTTGTCAATACTGATTATCTCGTGATCAATAAGAAAGTGACGTCAGCAAGTACTCTCGGTGACCGCGACGCCACTCGCTTTTCTTCAGAAGACTTGGAATCCCTGCAAGCTAAGCCATGGGTGAGAAGGATAGGGGAATTCAGTTCCTCAGATTTTAGGGTGTATGCTTCCGTCAGCCAAGGTGGTAGGGGTATGGAGACGGCTCTTTTCTTTGAGTCCGTCCCGGATTCCTTTGTGGATATTCCAGGAAGTGACTGGAAATTTGAGCCGGGACAGACCACTCTCCCTGTCATGATTCCTAAAGATTATCTTGCTCTATATAATTTCGGGTTTGCCGGTTCTGCCGGGCTGCCACAGCTTAGCGAGCAACTCCTCAGTGGCATTCCATTGAAACTTTATATGCGTAGTGAAGACGGTTCTCGCTCAATGTCTATGGAAGGACATATAGTAGGCTTTAGTAATCGTCTGAATACAGTGCTTGTCCCTGATTCCTTTATGCAATATGCCAATTCCCGACTTGGCGATGACTATTCCGTGGCTCCTTCCCGTCTTATAATAGATGTCTCCTCTCCTGGTGATGTGGCAATTTCCGATTATCTTTCAGAACATGGTCTTGAAGTGGCTGGTGATAAATCAGGAAGTTCTGCAGCTTATTTGCTCAAGGTAGTGATAGGCATTGTGGTCTCGGTCGGTATTCTTATCACCCTGCTCTCGGTATTTGTTTTGATGCTTTCCATTTCATTGTTGATGGAGAAGAATCGGTCCGTTATCCATCGTCTTCTTATGCTTGGTGCTCCATTACGTGAGGTGGCTGCTCCATATAGTCGTATGATTCTTGTCGGATGTGCGATGGCTTGGATTCTTTCGATGGTTTCATTAGTGGTTCTAAGGTCGTTCTACTCTGGAGCTCTTGAGGGGCTCGGATTGTCAGCCAATGGTCTTCTATGGGCTATAGTGACCGGCAGTGTGCTTGCACTTATAGTGATTGTGGTGAATATTGTGGCTGTCATTCGCAAGGTAAAGGCAGCTTGGGGACTCAAGATGAAGGATGCTTAGTAAAAGGTCGGTTGTGGCACTATCGATAATATGTGTGGCCATAGCATTGGCTGTTGCATATTATTTCTTTGACCCTGTCGAAGTCTCTTGGATGCCTCGTTGCATATGGAAAGTTGCGACAGGAACGGATTGCCCGGGATGTGGTTCACAACGTATGGCTCATTCGCTGATGCATGGTGATTTCAATGGAGCTTGGCATGCCAATGCATATGCCCTTTGTATGATACCATTGATAGGATTCTTGATATGGCTGGAGTTCATCAGGGAGAAGTATCCGGGACTCTATAGGAGAGTACATTCTCCTTTTGTAATTTGGACACTTGTCGTTTCAGTGTTTGCGTGGTGGATACTGAGAAATTTAATATAAATTAGAAGTTCGGTTGAATTGAATATATAGTGAGTGATATGAAAGGTGAGTCTGGTAGGCCGTTGTTTCAGACGGATAAAAAGGGATTTATTCCACGATGGATATTCCTTTTAATTGGTGTGCTGGTTATTGTGTCGTTGTCTGTATGGCTGTTGGTGCGTAGGTCAGGGTCAAGCTTTGGCCCGCTTCCTGAAGTTGATGTTGCTTTGGCAGATACCACCCATATGGAGGTATTCGGTGAATATGAAGGCAGGATTCGTGCAAGCCAGTCGGTGGAAGTGACAGCCCGTGTGGAGGGAATCCTGGAGAAGATGCTATTCAAGGAAGGTTCGTTCGTATCTAAAGGTCAGACTCTTTTCATTATAGATCCAAAACTGTATCAGGCACACGTTGACCGTGCCCGTGCACAGGTTGACCGTGCCAAAGCTTTGCTGGATAAGGCTACGCGAGATCTAAACCGTATTCGTCCTCTTTATGCCCAGAAAGCCGCCTCTCAGCTCGACCTTGACAATGCCGAGGCGGCAGTGGAATGTGCTGAGGCCGATCTTGAGATTTGCAAGGTTGATCTTTTGGAGGCTCAGCTCACACTTAGCTATACTCGTGTTGCAGCTCCAATTTCTGGATATATTTCTGAAAGGATGGTTGATGTCGGGGCTCTTGTCGGTCCGGGCAGTCGTTCCTTACTTGCCACAATTGTCAGGAGTGATACCGTAATGGTGGATTTTTCTATGACATCTCTGGAATATCTTAAGAGTAAGGATCGTAATGTCAACATTCGCTGTGACGATGACGGTGAGTGTCTTGACAAACTTCCATTGTTTGTTACCATTACTCTTGCAGATGGCACTGAATATCCATATAAGGGAGTAGTAGATTTCGCAGATCCTGTAGTTGACACAAAGACCGGAACCTTCTCAGTGCGCGCTGAGGTGCCAAATCCGGAGAACCGTCTTCTTCCAGGTGAGAAGACTAAGGTTAAAGTGCTTATTGAAGTATTGTCAAAGGCTTTGACTGTGCCGGATATAGCTGTGCTGACCGATGGCGATGAAAAGTATGTATATGTAGTTTCAACTGAAGGCGAAGTGGAGAAACGTCCAGTCTCAGTCGGTGAGCATGTTGGTAAAAGAATCGTTGTGAAGGATGGCCTTGTGTTGGGGGAAATGGTCGCTACTGATAAGTTCGGGATCCTTTCGAAAACGGCAAACGTGATACCTGTCCTTATGTCTGATAACAAAACTGCTAAACCATCGGAGGGTTCGAAATGAAGGGATTAGCTGTATGCGTTGTTGCTTTGACACTGTTGTTGTCGGCATGCTCAGGACTTAAGGATCTTAAGCAGCCCTATGTGCATCATTTTGATGATTTCTCAAAGATAGATTATGTTGATTCTCTGTGTTTGGCCGACTTGGAATGGTGGAATATCTATTCTGACTCTACACTATGCTCGCTTCTTGAAAAGGCTATCTACAACAATCGGGATCTCCTGAAGTCAGAGGCTCGATTGGAGCAACTTCGTCAATTATACGGAATATCCAAGACAAACCTTTTGCCAGAAATAGGATTTGATGTTTCAGTAGAATACGAGACTTCTGATTATGGAGGGAAAGGTGCATCTACAGCTTCAGCCTATAGAGTTAAGATTCCTGTGTCATGGGAGATCAATCTATGGGGTTCGCAGATCTGGGCAAGAAGGGAAGCGGAAGCAGAATACATGGCTTCGGAAGAGGATGCTCGTGCGTTGAAGATGGAGTTGATAGCTGCCACTGCTGAAACTTATTATACTCTAATGGCTTTGGAAAATGAACTCTCTATCGTGCGTCGCACTATGAAAACGCGTGAGGAGTCGGTCAGGATAGCCAAATTGCGTTATGAGGGTGGTCTCACTTCGGAAATGCTATATAATCAGACTCTTGTAGAATATTCTTCTGCAGCTGCGCTCGTCCCTATTTTGGAGCAGAAACTTTATGCTACCCGCAACAAGCTTACTTTGCTGATGGGTGAGGTGCCACAGGATATTAATAATGTCGGACAACTCCCTCAGACTTTCAGAGGCCCCGAGCGACTTCCTGCCGGCATGCCGTCTGATCTGTTGAAGCGTCGTCCCGATATCCGAGCCGCCGAACAACGTCTCAATGCAGCGAGGGCAAAAGTCGGGATAGCATACGCTGATAGATTTCCTTCTTTCAGAATAAGTTTGCTCCCCGGTTTGGAAAATGATGGTCTTGCCAACTTCCTCAAATCTCCTTATAGCGACGTTTTCGGATCTTTAGCCGGACCGCTCATTGATTTCGGAAGGCGCAAGAAAAAATACAAAGCGTCTATGGCTGCCTATGAGGTGGCCCGACTCGACTACGAAGATGTGGTATTGAGGGCTTTTACCGAAGTCAACACTATCCTTCATACTTACTATCATGTGCAGGAATCCTGTAAGCGTGCTAAGGAACTTCTGGATGCTTCAGATGAGTATAACCAGTTGGCACGTCTGCAGTTCCATGCCGGATTGCTCAATTATATCGACGTTCTTGACGCGCAACGAAGCTATTTTGACGCTCAGATAGCCTTCTCCAACGCCATCCGTGATCAATACATTGCTCTCATTAACATCTATAAGGCTCTCGGCGGTGG
>DAAK01000231.1 GCA_001701075.1 Bacteroidales bacterium GP3
TCGGATTGGAACTGTCGCAGGTACCGCGGCTGTCGCTGCGACTGTAGATACCACTCTGATATCACGCGATATGAAGGCAACGCAATTTGGTATCCAGCGCCCCTACAAGAGCAAGAATGCTGATAATGATATCAGCATCGACCTTCTTGATGGAATCCTTAAGTCAATGAACAGGCAGATCCTTCTCGACCGTCGTCGCGTAGATGACAGATATTCCGATGACCATGATATGTATAGGCCAACACTCGGTAGAGCTGACTTCTACCGCCCGGTTGCCGGCATCATCACTTCAAGGTTCGGATGGAGACCTCAATTCCAGAGAATGCATCATGGCGTCGATCTCAGCCTTAATGTTGGCGACACTGTAAGGGCTGCGGTCAGCGGAACAGTTGAGCTTATATCGTTCGACCCTTATGGATATGGGCATTATGTGGTGATGAAACACCCCGACGGGATGGAGACCCTGTATGGGCATCTTCGGTATGCCTTGGTAAGCCAGGGTCAGTTTGTCTACTCCGGTCAACCCTTGGCAATTGGAGGAAATTCCGGAAATAGCACCGGGCCACATCTCCATTTCGAGGCAAGGCTGGGAGGAGTGGCTGTCGACCCTATGCTTATATTTGATTTCTATGGCAGAGGAAGGTATCTCTATCAGGATAATGATGTCGGCTCTGCAATAAACACGACCCCCAAGGGCCCAACCTACTCGCATCAGTCGAAGTCACTGAAACGCGAGGACACGTATGTGGTAAGATATGGCGACACTCTGGAAAGTGTAGCTCGTCAGGCAGGCATCTCAGTGATGCGCCTATGTCAGCTCAACATGCTAAATGAAAGCGCCCCACTGCCAGTAGGACGCATGCTCAAACTAACCCCATAACCCTATACCTTATAACCCTTAAGTTTCGCCTTAATCGAAACTTAAATTATAGGGAAGAGATAGAATTGGCGGTCAGGATTTGGATCCCACATCCATTGGTCGATGACCACATTATCGTCAAGAGCCTTTATTTCAAGCTTATGCTTACCGGGATTCAATGAAACCGGGACGCTGCGTTGCGTCTGCCCTCTCATGACGTTCTCCTTCCAGCGCTCCGACCTGAAGGGCTCTTTCAGACTGAATATTTCCGGCTTGAAGCCGTCAACGCTGACGCTAAACCTGACATCTGCCCCATCGACTGCATGAGTCGGTATCACAGCAACCCTAATCACGCCATCACCTCCCTCTTCTACATCAAATTCATATGTCAGTGCACTTCCTTTTTCGAGCGACACTGCATTCATGCTATGTCCCAACATTCCGACAGTTGTGGCCTTTCCTTTTGCCCGGCTATACGAATCCGCATTAGCAGCGTACACGGGTCCAGGAACGGGAGCAAGCGGATTTCCGGCCTCAGGAGAGGGATATCTCTGCATCTCGTAATCAAGCAGGAGCAAAGGAAGCGAAGGAGCCTCGAAAACCGGCAAATCGCGCGGCCGCATATCCATGCTCCATTTCCATTTGCCATCCGACACTACATCATTGTAATATTCTGTCAACTTCCTTACTTCCTGATAGGCTCTCTGGCTCTCAGCGCACGCTTGCCTGATTTGTTCCTCAAGAACCCATCTATCTGCAACTCTATTACGTCCTGATGCAAGTGAACGCGCCTCCTGAGCCTTCAGCAACGACCTGGCGTGCGCAGCTGCAGCACATACCGGATATATCACAGACGCAAAATATGCATCATATCGTGAAGGATCAACAAACTTTGTAGCATAATCCACCACATAGGAAGCCCTGTCAAATTCCGACACATAACGCTGAAGTTCATTGCCGAATTCCTTGGGATTAAGCTCAGTGGAACGCACAGGAGTCAGCCGACGTTCATAAAGATTTCTATCTTTCTCAACCTGCGACCATCCCATGAATTCCGGCTTACGCTGTCCACACAGACGATAGAAATCGTGCATCACCGGAAATATCATTTCCGCTGCTTTCTCGCCAAACTCACGTGTAAGCCATGCCTTATAGTGGGAGCGGATGGAGGAGGCATCTACGCTGTCGATATTCCATGCCATATCAAGGAATAGTTCAAGGTCATATCCAGCCACCTTCGGATCGTGGACATTTGCAATCCAAAGTTTCCTCACGTTCTTGTCGTAGGCCTGACGCATCTGATGCCAGATAAGACCCGGTTGCGTCGTGGTAAGCCACAGATAATCGTGTGGTTGTCCCCAATAGCTCAGATGATAATACACTCCTCCCCCTCCGATGCGCTTTTGCTCCTTATCATTGCTGAGGCGAGTAAGATATCCATGGTTGTCGTCACACCACATAAGAGTAACATAGTCCGGGACATCAAGACCCATTTCATAAAGCTCCAGCACCTCTTTATAAGGCACAAAAATCTGGTCTTGCTCCGATGGATTTCCAATATTTTCTGCTATTAATGCCTGTTGGTCATTGATCACTTCTTGCAGGCCCTCAAATTTCTCTTCTTTTGTCTTGTACCCCTCCATCGAGCTATCGTGAATGCCACGCATGCCGATAGTGAATATATTGCCCCCTTTGGAGTCCTTAACCTCCTGAAGTCGTTCTTTCCAATAGTCTTGTACTTCTTCCTTGTTGGTCTTATAATTAAACCGACCTCTCTTTGCCGTGTCCCACTCCCCTACATTATTACGGAGCATCGGTTCACAGTGTGACGTCCCTATAATAATTCCACAGCTATCAGCCTGCTCTTTAGCGCCGTCTACAAGGAAGAATGCCGTTGTTCCCTCATGCATCGCAGGCCATAATGTATTGGCCCTAAGACGAAGTAGCAGCTCAAAAATCTTTCTGTAGGTAGCTGCTCCTATTTCTGTCTTCTCTGACGGTTCAAAATTAAGATGGCTCCAAGGACGCAGCGACCAATCCTCATCGTTGATGAATATACCACGGCGTTCGACCGATGCACCCTGCATATCAGAAAAATCATCATCTATGATAAGGGTAGCTTGCTTTGCTGGCACCACATCGCCCCACCAAATCCAAGGGGAGACTCCAGCCTTACGGCTCATTTCGAGAAGTCCATAGGCTGCTCCTCGGCCATTGGCACCTGCAATGTTTATGACTCCGTCTTTGACTTTTATTGCAAATCCATCAGTAAGACCAGAAAGCGTCTTCACGTCAATCCCGGCTTCCTGTGCCTCCTTGATATCGGCTTCCGAGGCCGCGTCAAGTTGATAAACACGTATTTTTGCCTTATCCTTATCTACATTACAGGCAGCTTTGCCAGTGACAGCTTCAATATCGGAGGAAAACATACCTGCAGCGACAGCCACAACTGGATCGCAGTTGTCAGGAAGATAGTATGTGACAGGATTATT
>DAAK01000154.1 GCA_001701075.1 Bacteroidales bacterium GP3
TATGCCAAAACCCCAGGCTTCAGCCTGGGTGACTCCAGATAAAGGCTCTGTAGCCTCGGAGAGGCGATTCGTGGTAATGAAATAATTCTAAATTCGAAATTCAAAATTATTTAGGATGTTCGACCTAATAAGAGAAATCTCCCAAACTATAAAAAACAACAAGCTCCGTACTGCTCTCACTGGCATTGCGGTAGCTTGGGGCATTTTCATGCTGATTGTCCTTTTAGGTGCGGCGCGTGGTGTGGTCAATAATTATGAGGAAGAATCCTCTAATTCAAGCCAAAACTATATACGGCTTTGGAGCGGCACCACTTCTATGCCTTTCAAAGGATATAAGGATGGCCGATGGATTCGTCTTCAAGACAAGGATATGAACGCCATCTCAAGTGAAGTTGACAAAGTGGCCGAGGTGTCGATATCCTCACCCGTCTCCGGAGGCAACGTCGTCGGCCCTAAAGACTATCTCAGTGGCAGTCTTGAAGCTGTATATCCAGATGTGGCACGCACGCAGAAAATCAGCGAAATTGAAGGCCGTTTCATCAATCAAAAGGATATTTCCGATCTTCGGCGTTCAATTGTACTTCATCGTGATAATGCTGCTCTCCTTTTTGGGGATGCTGATATAGCCATAGGGAAAGAGGTTAAGGCACTGCAGCTTTCATGGAAAGTGGTGGGAATCTACGATCATAGATGGAGAAAGACTTCCTTTATTCCTTACACTACCTATAAAGCCATCACCGGTGGCAATGGATATGTGGATGAAATGTCAGTCCGGGTAGAGGGTATCTCTACTGAAAAGGAAGCTGAAGAGACAGAAGATCAGGTGCGCTCGCTCCTTGCCCGACGTCACGAGTTTGATCCGGCTGACACAAATGCAGTTTGGACATGGAATCAATTTGCAAACTATCTTAAGTCAGGTCAGGCTCTTATCTATCTGAATCTTGCCGTTTGGGTAATTGGTATCCTCACATTGCTTACTGGTATTGTCGGCGTTAGCAACATTATGTTTGTCTCTGTCCGTGAGCGTGTCCATGAGATAGGTATCCGACGTGCAATCGGCGCTAAGCCCAAGAGTATTATCCTCCAGATTTTGTCTGAAAGTGTGGCTATCACTACACTTTTCGGTTATATCGGTCTTGTAGCCGGGATGGCAGTGTTGCAGCTGCTCAACTCTGTGCTTGGAGATACTGAGGGTTTCTCTAATCCGACAGTTGATATGTCCATTGCCCTTCAAGTGACCGTCGCTCTTATCGTTGCAGGTGCCATTGCAGGTCTTTTCCCTGCATTGAAGGCAACTAAAGTTAAACCCGTTGAAGCTCTTCGTGACGAATGAAAACATCTTTTTTCGATATTGAAAACTGGCGCGAGATCGGCGCTACTCTCGCCCGAAACAAGACCCGCACTTTCCTTACGGCATTCGGTATCTTCTGGGGTACTGCCATGTTGGCTATGCTCTTCGGAGGGGCCCAAGGTTTTGAAGGCGTGATGAGGCGTAATTTTGCCGGGTTTTCCACTAATCTCGGTGCTGTCTTTGCCAATCGTCGGACTATCCCCTATAAAGGATTTACCAAAGGTTCTTCATGGAATCTAACAACCCGTGATGTGGAGCTCATCCGTGAGCTTGCTCCTGCAATAGAATACAGTTCGGAAATGAATAGTCGCAGTGTGACTGCAGCTTATGGCTCAAAGACAAAGTCTACTAATGTCTCAGGTGTTGACGGCGACTATAGTCAAATTATGATTCCGGTCATTAATGAAGGCAGGTTCATAAATCATGGGGATGTCACTTCCGAACGCAAGGTGGCTGTCGTAGGAAAGGATATAGCGACCTCTCTTTTTGGGAATGATTCCCCCATTGGTGAGTATATCAGTCTTGACGGTATATATTTTAAGGTTGTAGGAGTTGCTTCGCAACTTTCGGAGGTAAGCATAAATGGGCGTCTTGATGAAAGTGTAATACTTCCTTCCTCCACTATGAAAAGGGCTTTCAACTGGGGCAATACCGTAGGATTTTTTCTTTACACGGCTCCCCCTGGTAAGTCCCCGTCTGATAACGAGGCTACTATCCGCAGAGTCGTTTCTTCATCTCATTCCATAAGTCCTGACGACAAAAACGCAGTCGAGTTTATGGATATCTCCGAGCAATTTGAGATGATCGATAATCTTTTCTTTGGCATTTCTCTCCTCGCTCTCTTTGTCGGTTTCGGATCTCTCTTGGCAGGTGTGATAGGTGTCGGCAATATAATGTGGATTGTAGTTAAGGAACGTACTCAGGAATTCGGTATCCGGCGTGCGATAGGGGCAAAACCTCTCGATATAACCGTCCAGGTTCTCTCTGAAAGTATTATGCTTACGCTTGTAGCCGGTACTCTTGGTGTCTGTTTCGGAGCCTTGGTGCTCGGCGTCGCGGATAAACTCACCTATGATCCAATCCTCGGTCATGCAGGTTTTGAACTCACATTCCGGGCTGCCATCACAATCGTTGCCCTCTTCTTCATACTCGGTTCCTTAGCCGGCACCATCCCCGCTATTCGGGCCATGAAGATCAAGCCTATAGAAGCCCTCAACGATAAATAATTCGAAATTCAAAATTAGCTCCATATGAAAAAATTCTTTAAAATCCTCCTCTGGATAATTGTAGCCGCAATAGTTCTCGGCACTTTCTATTTCCTCTATCGCAACTCCCAGCCCAAAGAGGAACATTACGCCACAGTGACTCCCGAAATGACCGACATACGTCGCACTACAGTGCTCAATGGCAAGATCGAACCTCGCGATGAGATCCAGGTCAAGCCGCAGATTTCTGGTATCATTACTCAAATCGACGTCGAGGCTGGCGATTTCGTACATGAAGGCGATGTGATCGCTCATATCAAGGTCATCCCTGAGGCTTCCCAGCTCTCCAATGCTCAGTCAAGGATAGATGCAGCTCAGGTTGAGGTCGATGATGCTCTCGTCAAGTTCAATCGCAGCAAGGATCTCTATGATAAGAAAGTTATCTCGCGTGAAGAATACGAAAACGCTGAGAAGACTCTCGTCAAGGCTCGCCAGGATCTGAACTATGCCAAGGATTCCTACCGTATTGTGAAGGAAGGTGTCTCTCAGTTCAATGCTCAGGAAAGCAACACTCTTGTGCGCGCCACTATCACAGGTCTTGTACTCGATGTCCCGGTGAAGGTAGGTTCATCTGTGATTCAGGCTAACACGATGAACGATGGTACTACTGTGGCAACTATCGCCGATATGACCAACCTTATCTTTAAAGGAAATGTAGATGAGACTGAGGTAGGTCTACTCAAGCCCGGTATGAATATGGATATCACCATTGGAGCGGTCGCCGATCTTCATCCTTCGGCAGTGCTTGAATATATATCCCCAAAGGGTACTGAAAATAACGGTGCCAATACTTTTGAGATTAAGGCTGCCCTTACTGTCGACGATGTCTCCGCTCTTCGTTCCGGCTATAGCGCCAATGCCACTATTCTTCTTTCAGAAGTAAAAGACGTTTTAAGCATCCCCGAAAGCGTAGTGGAATTTGAGCGCGACAGTACCTTCGTTTATGTCCGTACAGACACTGTCCCGACTCCCAAATTCCAACGACGTTCAGTTGAAACCGGTCTCTCCGATGGCATCAACGTTGAAATCAAAAAAGGCCTTAAGAAATCCGACGTTATCCGCGCCGAAAAGTTATAAAAGCAATGTTTTTGTTGAAGTCCTGAACTTCAGCGAAGGACTTCATTATTCGAATATCTCCCAATATGAAAAAATTATTATTCATACTCCTCACTTCACTCTTGGTTCTTGACTCTTCACCCTTGCTCCATGCCGATACGCATAACGCAAAACGCGCCACGCAAAACGCTCCCTGGAGCCTCGACTCCTGCATCAACTACGCGCTCATCCATAATGTCGATGTCCGGCAGCGTATCAACTCCGCTCGGCAGGGTGAACTCGCTGTCACTGAAGCCAAAGACCGTGTTCTCCCAAGTCTTAGCGGCTACGGTAGCCAGAACTTCAGCTTTGGCCGTGGTCTGACAGCCGATAATACCTATGCCAACCGCAATACAAGTTCATTCTCTCTTGGAGCCCAATTATCAGTGCCTCTTTTCCAGGGGCTCCGGGTGGTTCGCTCCGTGAAGTATGCAGAAACTTCTCTCCGAGCTCTCGTTGAACAGTCGGAAGCTGCTAAGGATGATGTCACCATCAATGTTATGGCGGCTTTCCTTCAGGCTTTATATTCTCGGGAGGCTCTCGGCGTGGCTCGCATGAGTCTTAATGTGTCAAAAGATGAACTAAAACGTCGTGAAATTCTTCTTGATGCCGGCAAAATCCCGGAACTCGATCTCTACGAGGCTCGTGCTCAGGTTAGCCGTGACGAACTTACTGTTGTCAATGCCGAAAACGACAGTGTGATGGCTCTTCTTGACCTATCTAATCTTCTTGATTTAGAGTGCGATGGAAGTTTCGATATCTTGCCTCTTCAAGAGGAAGACCTCCCTATTCCATCCCTTGAAGAGGTTTGGGCCAACATGCAGATGAGCAACCATACCCTCCGGGCTGCTGTCATTAGAAAGCAAGCTGCCAATGAAAATGTTGAGGTGGCGAAGACGGGATATATTCCGACTCTATCATTCAATGCTGGTCTCGGCTCCAATTACTATCAGACCTCTGGTTTCCAAAATGAAGGTTTCGCCGCTCAGATGCGACATAACTTCTCCAAGTCACTCGGTTTCTCCCTCAATATTCCGATTTTCGATGGTTTTTCTACGCGTAACTCCATATCAAGGGCTCGTCTTGAGCAACTAAATTCCGATCTTGACCTCGACAATACCCGTCAGCAGCTGTATAAGACAATTTCCACTGCCCATGCACAGGCTATTGCAGCACAAGGCAAGGAAAAGGCGGCTGCCGTAACAGTAGAAAACACAAAGGCGGCATTCGACGCCATGGCTGTCAAATACGACAATGGGCGTGCAAATGCCACCGAATATGAAAAGGCGAAAGCTGACTATATCAACGCTCTTGCCGACCGTCTTCAGGCCTCCTACGAACGCCAGCTACGCATCCGCATCCTCCGCCATTACAATAAATAAAATTTAATTTTCTGAAGACTGAAAACTGAAAACTGAAAACTGAAAACTGAAGACTGAAAACTGAAGACTGAAGACTTATAACAAGCTTTTCAGCTTCTCCGAAGCCCCTTTCTCCGACACGAGTATTCCCTCTGGCGACACCACAATCACTACATCCTTAAGCCCGAGTCCAATCACAGGAATACCCAATTCATTCACTACATGCGTATTCTCGCATTCATGCAGTTTAGCTGCCCCTTCAGTTTCTGAAGGCAGCTTCTCTGTCAGGGTATTCCATGTGCCAAGGTCGCGCCATTCCCCGGTGTAGGGGAGTACTCCCACTGATTTAGCTTTCTCCACCACCTCATAGTCGAAGCTTATCTTTGGGAATTGCTCATAATCGGCATGTATCTCCTTGAAGGATTTCCCAGGCATATACTTGTTGACAATGTCCATCAGATAACCGAGACGGAATGCGAATACCCCTCCGTTCCAAAGAGCTCCTTCAGCAAGGAGCTTTTCTGCTGTGGCCACGTTCGGTTTTTCAGTAAACCGCTCCACCGGCATGGCCTTCCCATCAGCCTTCGCTCCCTTTACAGGCACGATATATCCGAATTTTTCAGATGGGTATGTCGGGGTGATTCCCATAAGTATCAGTTCCGCATCGCCACGCTCCACTGCCTCCGCCATCTTGCATACCGTCTCAAAATAGGAGTCATCTGCATAAGTGTCGCATGGCATCACTATCACCGGTTCGTCGGCCGCTGTGCCCTCTGAGGCAAGATATGAGCAAGAAAGAGCTATCGCCGGGAAAGTGTCGCGACGGCAAGGTTCAGTGACTATGCCGATGCTTCTTCCAAGCTGGTCTTTGACATACCCTTTCTGTGCCTCGCCTGTTGCTACTACAATGCCATCGGCATGCCCGGTAGCTTTTATCTGGCGCACAACGCGTTGTATCATAGACTCCTTCCTTCCGTCTGGTGTCTCAAGCACCTGAAGGAATTGTTTTGAACGAACATCATTCGAGAGGGGCCATAGCCTTTTGCCCGATCCCCCCGACAGCAATATAATCTTCATATATTTTACAATGTTATTATTTTAAATATTTGGTGACTTAAAATATGATAAAGTCCTGTTCTCGGCTCGCTATTGGCTTAATCAGGTCGGAGACCTGATATTTATGCCCTAACCCCAGACTTCAGTCTGGGGCTTTCCTGACAATAGCGCAGTAGCCTCGGAGAGGCGCTTTATGGTTAGTATTTGATGCCTTTTTTGTTTTTGAGATAAGCATTTCTCAATTTAATCTACAAAGATAAGCAAAATTTTATTAACTTTGCAAAAAATCCATTTTTTATCCTATCAGAATGAAAAAATTACTCATATCCTTCTTACTTCTCCTCCCTCTTTTGGCATTCGCTGCCAGCGACCGAGCTTCAGAGGCACTACTCGAGCGTATAGCACCCGGATCAAAAAGTCGCATCACATTCGAACTCCAGAAATCTCAATCTCCTGATACTGATTTCTTCGAAATCTCGATGAAAAATGGCCGTCCTAATATAGTAGGCAACAATTCCGTGTCTGTCGCCACTGGCCTTAATTGGTATCTGAAGCATTTCTGCGGCATTAATCTGACTTGGAATAATATGCAGACATCTCTCCCCGATGTCCTGCCCGATGTGAATGTGCCGGTACGCAAGGAAACTCCCCTCACAATGCGCTATGACTTCAACTACTGCACGTTCTCTTACTCTATGCCTTTTTGGGACTGGAACCGTTGGGAGAAGGAAATAGACTGGATGGCGCTTCACGGCATCAATATGCCCCTTGCCATCGTCGGAATGGAATCTGCATGGCGCAATATGCTTCTCCGCCTTGGTTACTCCAATAAAGAAGTGGGTGAGTTTATAGCTGGCCCCGCTTTTCTCGCTTGGTGGGCTATGAATAATCTCGAAGGATGGGGTGGCCCACTTCCCGATTCTTGGTATCGTGAGCAGGAAAAACTTCAGAAAAAGATTCTCGCCCGCATGAACTCCCTTGGTATGACTCCAGTCTTACCCGGATATTGTGGCATGATGCCCCATGACGCCGCTTCCCGTCTTGACCTCGACGTAATAGAAGGAAATCCTTGGAATGGATATGTACGTCCCTCCAATCTTCTTCCCACCGACCCTAAGTTTGACGAAATAGCCGACATCTACTATGATGAACTTACTAAACTTTACGGCAAGGCAAAATACTACTCGATGGATCCCTTCCATGAGATGAATGATGTTGATGTTGACTATGGTGAGGCTGGTGCAAAACTGATGAAGGCGATGAAACGTTGCAACCCCAATGCGAAATGGGTGATCCAAGGATGGACTGAAAACCCACGTCCGCAGATGCTGGAGGCTCTTCAGCCTGGAGAGCTCATCATTCTTGATCTTTTCTCGGAATGTCGCCCTATGTGGGGTATCACCTCGGTTTGGAAACGTGAAAATGGCTACGACGATCATACGTGGCTCTTCTGCATGCTCGAGAATTTCGGTGCTAATGTAGGCCTTCATGGTCGCATGGATCAACTCCTTGATAATTTCCGCCAGACTAAGACGAATCCTCTTGCTAATAATATGAAGGGTATGGGCCTGACGATGGAAGGCTCCGGCAATAATCCGGTGATGTTTGAGTTGATGTGCGAACTCCCTTGGCTCGGCGACTCTATACCGACTAAAGAGCAGTGGCTTGATGGATATGTGAAGGCTCGTTATGGAGTCGACGATCCCGATATCCGCGCTGCATGGAAAGTGTTGGCTGATGGCATCTACAACTGTCCTCTGGGAAATAATCAGCAGGGCCCTCACGAGAGCATTTTCTGCGGGCGTCCATCTCTCAATAATTTCCAAGTGAAGTCATGGTCGAAGATGCGAAACTATTATGACCCCGCCACGACTCTTGAAGCTGCAAGACTTATGGCTAAAGCGGCCGACCGTATGCGTGGCAACAACAATTATGAATACGATCTCGTCGACTTCACTCGTCAGGCTCTTGCCGATCAAGGGCGCCGTCAGTATCAGCGTGCAATGTCCGACTATCGCACGTTCTCACGTAAAGATTTCGATGAGTCTTCTAAGAAATTCCTCGATATGCTCTTGATGCAAGATCGTCTCCTCGGCACCCGCCCGGAGTTCCGGCTCGGCTCATGGATTGAGGCTGCCCGTAATCGTGGCGTCACAGATGAGGAAAAAGACCAGTATGAATGGAATGCTCGCACTCAGATCACTACCTGGGGCAATCGCGAATGTGCCGACAATGGCGGTCTGCGCGACTATGCCAACAAAGAATGGAATGGTTTGCTCAAAGATTTCTACTATCCCCGTTGGAAGACTTGGATGGAAGCTTTGGCTGCCCAGATGGCTGAGGATTCAGGACCTCGCCCCGATGCTCTCGGAGGTGGTCCAAACGCCAACAAGACTTCTTCCGAACTTTTTGCAATGGCTCTCCCTTCAGCTCCTGTAATCGATTGGTACGCCATGGAAGAGCCCTGGACTCTCAAGACAGGTGGCTACTCCTCCACTCCCGAAGGTGATCCCATCGCCATCTCTCTCGAAATCCTCTCCTCCCTCCCCTAAACTCTCTTGAAATTTCTATTGGCCTCATTGGACCTATCTATCCAATAATTTATCAGTATATATCAGGTCGGAGACCTGATGATAATGTCAAAACCCCAGGCTTCAGCCTGGGGAATCATCGAGAAATCAGTAGCCTCGGAGAGGCGATTTGTGATATATCATATGGATCTTAAGGCAGACATAAAGTTCCTACGTGGTGTCGGTGAGACAAGAGCCAAGCTCCTTGCCTCGGAACTTGACATACACTCTTGCGGCGATCTTCTCACATACTTCCCCACTCGCCATGTCGACCGTTCCCGCTTCTATAGAATCCGCGACCTCTATGGTACGGAGATGCCATATATCCAGATAAAAGGTAAATTCATCAGCTTCACTAAAGAAGGGGAAGGGCGTAGGCAACGTCTTACTGCTACTTTCACAGATGGCGACCGACTATGCCAAGTCACTTGGTTTGCAAAGATTCAGACCATCGCAAATATGTATCGCACCGGGGTTGATTATGTCCTCTTCGGGCGCCCCGCATTCAAATATAATGCCTGGCAGTTTGTGCATCCGGAAATAGAGGTATTCGACCCGGCGCGTCCTCCGCAAGGACTGCGCGGTATTTATGGTCTTACAGAGACCCTTCGTAAGCGGGGATTTACTACGCGGCTGATGCAGACACTGAATGCCAATCTCCTCGATTCAATCCCTGTCGGTTCTCTTCCTGAAACTCTCCCTGCTGAAATTATAAAGGAAAGAAACCTTCTTCCTTATGAAGAGGCAATACGGAATATGCATCGGCCTTCCTCTATGCAGATGCTTCAGAAAGCTTCCGAGCGTCTGAAGTTTGAGGAGCTTTTCTATCTTGAGTTTCATATCCTTGAGTTCTCTCGCCGTCGGAATCTGCAGTTGCAGGGCCATGTCTTTTCCAAAGTCGGCCCCCTCTTCAATAAATTTTATTCAGAAGTTGTCCCGTTCCCTCTCACAGGTGCCCAAAAACGGGTGCTTAAGGAAATCCGAGAGGATATGCGAACTGGACGCCAGATGAATCGCCTGCTGCAAGGTGATGTAGGTAGCGGAAAGACGCTCGTGGCTTTCATGACAATGTTGTTCGCTGTCGACAATGGTATGCAGGCAGCCCTTATGGCTCCCACTGAGATTCTCGCAACGCAACATGCTGAAGCTTTGGCAAAATGGGCTGAGCCTCTTGGTATAGGCACAGCTCTGCTGACTGGAAGCACACGCACTGCTGAACGTCGTCGGATTGCGGAGGGTCTTGCCGACGGCTCGATCCATATGCTCATAGGTACCCATGCACTTATCGAGGATGCTGTGGAATTCCGAAATCTTGGCGTGGCTGTGATTGATGAGCAGCATCGTTTCGGCGTCGCTCAGCGTGCCCGTCTATGGAAAAAAGGCACAGTCCCTCCTCATGTGCTTGTCATGACGGCTACTCCCATACCGCGCACCCTTGCCATGACTGTCTATGGCGACCTGGATGTCAGTGTGATCGATGAGCTCCCTCCGGGTCGTAAACCGATCCAGACTTGGCTTCGCTACGACGATAATCGGAATGAGGTCTATCGGCATCTCTATAATGAAATTTGCAAGGGACGTCAGGCTTATATTGTGTATCCTCTGATTCAGGAGAGTGAGAAAACCGATCTCAAGTCGGCAGAGGAAGGTTTCGAGCGTATACGTGGACTCTTTCCCGGAATTGGAGTAAGCCTTGTGCATGGGAAAATGAAACCAGCGGAAAAAGATTTCCAGATGCAGAAATTCGTTGCTGGTGAGACTAAGATATTGGTAGCCACTACCGTTATAGAGGTCGGTGTCAATGTTCCCAATGCTTCGGTGATGATCATTGAGAATGCTGAGCGTTTCGGTCTTTCTCAGCTTCATCAGCTACGAGGTAGGGTAGGGCGTGGTGCCGAGCTCAGCTACTGCATCTTGATGACAAAGTATCAGATTGGTGCAGAGACTAAAAAACGTCTGAGCATCATGACTGAGACCACCGACGGTTTCGTCATCTCTGAGGCTGACATGAAACTCCGTGGTCCTGGTGATATGGAAGGCACCCAGCAGTCTGGCATAGCCTTCAATCTCAAGGTCTCCAATCTCGCTCGCGACGGCCAGATCGTCAGTCAAGCGCGCGACACCGCAATCCGCCTTCTCGACGGAAAGATCCTGCTCAACCCCGAAAGCATCTCCATCCTCAATCGTGAGCTCCAGCTCCGCTTCGCCCGCTC
>DAAK01000114.1:0-6092 GCA_001701075.1 Bacteroidales bacterium GP3
AAGTCATGCCCCCACTCCGAAATACAGTGCGCTTCATCTACAGCAAAGAATGAAATCTTGACGCTACGCAGAAACTCTACATTCTCTTCTTTCGTGAGCGACTCTGGAGCTACATAAAGGAGCTTGGTGCGCCCTTCCGTGACATCTTTTTTCACGCTTTCGATAGCTGCCCGCGATAGTGTAGAATTCAAGAAATGAGCCACTCCGTCGTTTTCGGCGAAGTTTCTGATAGCGTCTACCTGATTCTTCATCAGTGCTATGAGAGGAGAAATCACAATGGCAGTCCCATCCGACATAAGTGCCGGCAGCTGGTAGCATAAAGATTTGCCACCACCCGTAGGCATGAGCACGAAGACATCCTCGCCACTTAGGAGTGACTGGATTATCTCTTGCTGCTTACCTTTGAAGGTGCTGAATCCAAAATGGAGCTTCAGGGCTTTCCTGAGGATTTCGGGGTCTGTCATTGTCGTTAAGGATTGAGGAGCGGTTTTTCGCCGCTTTGTGGTTACATACACAAAATTACTGAAATTTTTTGTAACTGCAAATATTTTACTAAAAAAATCAATAATTTTTGTAGGTTTCACTGATGTCTCCCCTTCGGAAACATTTTCCTCATGCGCAAGATAGCCTTATCTACAGGCCCGGCACAGATCACTATGGTAGTAGCCACGACAATTAGCGACCCCCCTATAATGTCCTGAGCCGTAATAGCTTGACCCAATACTACCACACTAAGCACTACAGCCGACACAGGCTCTAAGGCTCCCAATATAGCAGTAGGAGTAGATCCAATGAGCTGAATGGCACGTGTGGTGCAGCCTAAGGAAATCACTGTAGGTATCACCGCGAGCGCAAGCAGGTTGAGCCATCCCCAATGCTCCTGAGGCACACTCAAGTCGCTTCCAAATGCTATCATACCTATATATACAAGACTTCCCCAGCCCAATACATAAAAAAGAAGCATGGTAGTCTCTCTTTGAAAGCTACAATTACANNTGACGCTCTTCGACACATTGACCATCACTATATATAGAGCGTAGGTCAAAGCTGAAATCATCACCAGCAGGCATCCGAACATACTGAGCGTTGCATCGCCTTGGGGCTTCATCAGCAGGAACAACCCTGCTCCCATCACTACGAGGCAAATCACTGTCGAGATACTGAATTTCTCATGGAAAAACATTATCATCATCACAGCTACCATCACCGGATATACAAACAATAGCGTGGATGCCACCCCGGAGTTCATGTAATTGTAGCTTTCAAAGAGAGCAAGCGAAGAAAGAGCCATCAACGCTCCGAGGATCATTGTAGGCACTATCTCCTCCCTTTTGAGAGAGAAAGATTTTTTTCTTATTGCCATGATGATGGCAAGCACCGGAAGACCCATGAGATATCGGAACAGCAGCACTGACACCGGATTCATGCCATCGCCATAGAGAGGGACGGCAAAAGCCGGATTCGTACCATAGGCAGCGGCAGCCAAAGCCGCCAGCCCATATCCTTTTACTTTATCTAATGACATAATTAAGAATTGAAAATTGATAATTATCATGATTAAGAATTGATAATTGATAATTATCATGATTAAGAATTAGAATTGATAATTATCATGATTAGGAATTGATAATTGATAAATATCATGATTAATCATGTTAAATCATGATAAAACATGATAAATCAAGAAACCTGATAGCTGAAACCTGATAACTGATAACTGACAACTGATAGCTGAAACGTCACACCATCAATGCCACAGCGATACCCCCGAATATAAGCAGGAAGTTGCTGACTGCGTATGTCACTGTATATCCCATTGCAGGAAGAGTACTGTCAAGATTGTCCTGTATGGCACCTAAAGCAGCCACAGCATTGCGCCCTCCGGCTACACATCCAAGCGTCACGGCTATTGGGAATCGGAAGATATAGTGTCCTATGAAGATTGATATGATCAAAGGAAGCGTAGTGCAAAGAATCCCAATGAAGAAGAGCCCAATTCCGGCTTCCTGAAGTCCGGAAATAAATGTAGGTCCAGCCGCCAAACCTACAATTGCGATAAAGAGATTAAGGCCGACATTGTCGAGAACCCATACTACAGAAGAGGGAATACGTCCTAATGTAGGGCGACGGTTGCGAAGCCATCCGAAGAAAAGGCCTGCGAGCAGTGCGCCCCCACTCGTGGTCAGCGATATGGGCACTCCTTTAAAATGATAGCACAATGCACCTATGAAGCATCCGATAGCAACTCCGAAACTTAGGAATGCCACATCGGTGGTCTCCGTCTTGCGGTCAGGATAACCAATTTCTCCAATTGCTTGCTCTACATCTTTCTGCAGACCTACAAGAGTCAACACATCACCCTGCTCCAGCACTGTGCGCTTATGAAGAGGAATCTTGACATCGTTGCGAACAAGGCTTTTCACCAATACTCCACTCATATAGTCGGAATTACGAAGCTCCCCAAAAGTCATGCCTGCTGCTCCATGTTTCGACACTGTGACTGGTAGATTCTCTGCCTCGAAGTTCATCAATTCATGGTCTACTACTTCTTGTCCGATGATTGTGGCTTCGTTGACTACAGTCTCACGACGCCCTCCAATCACTAAGATATCGCCACGACGCACCTTAACATCAGGCTCCACATCTACCACTTCACCTCCAACACGCAACCGCTCTACAAATAGACGATGGCCGAGCCTTCTTAGCTCTTCTTCTATCTCAGAAACAGTACGGGGGCGACGGAAGAAACCCGATTCGGCTTTATAAGCACGGAAGGAGACTGGGCGATTAGCTACTATCTTACCCGGTTCGGCGGCAAATTCCCCTTCTTCCATCTCTGCTTCAATCTCTGCAATCTGCTGCTTTGCCTTATCAAGGCCTCCACAAAGCTTTGGACCGAGGTTTGCAACAATCCAAGCTGCTCCGATGGTGCCAAAGATATATGTGACAGCGTATGCCGAGGGTATCATTCCAACGAGTGATTTCTTTAGCTCCGGGTCTATTTTCATTGTGGATATCATATCTGAGCCAACACCAATTGACGCAGAGATGGTCTGAGATCCTGCAAATAGTCCGATTGCTGTGCCTGTATTATAACCCATCAATCTGGCTGCGACTATGCAGGTTGCAATACAGATGATACATTCTACAGTAGCGAATAGTATCTGCTTTACCCCATCGCCTTTCAAGCCACGGAAAAACTGCGGGCCCACGCGATATCCAATTGCAAAGAGGAAGAGCAGGAAACTCACTGTCTTCAATGGCTCAGCAATAGGAATGTCGAGCTGACCTATCAGCACTCCGACGAGAAGCGTAGCAGTGACCGGGCCAAGAGAAAAACTCTTTATCTTAAGGTTTCCAAGCCAGAAACCAATACCAAGAGTCAGAAAGAGAGGTATAGCAGGATTCTCTCGAAAGAGATCAATAAAGTAGTCGATCATAGTATTAATTTTGAATAATGAATTTTGAATTTTGAATGAAATGCTGTGAAATATATCGAATATGGGAGACCATCTAAAATAATTCAACAATCAAAATTCAAAATTACATATTACATATTAAGATGGAGGGCTTCCATAAAACGCTTCACTGTCGCGATATCTCCTGAATATTTGCCATGGTCTTCCGAAAGCTTGCAAGTATCGCAGAAGAAGGGCCAGGATTCTGTGATTTTCACTGCAAGAAGTTTGATTACTATATTCATCGGTTTTACTCCCGGGAAGTCGTTGGTGAAGTGAGTTCCAATACCAAATGAAGGAATGCATTTGTCGGATGCATATTTTTGGATTTCTATAGCCTCATCCACATTCAATCCATTGCTGAAGATCACTTGCTTGGTGCGCGGGTCGATATTAAGACTCTTATATTTGTCGACTATAAGGTCGAGTTGCTCATAATTGTCGCCACTGTCTACACGTAGACCCTTGAACATGTTGGCATAGTCTTCCGAAAAGTTCAGGCTGAAAATTCGCCAGCCGTATGTATCATAGAGGAATGTGCCGAGTGCTCCGCGGTAGGTGTTCGACCATACTTTCATTGCAAGATGGTTGGCCATTTGCGGACCATACATGCCGGCAATTGCGCTTATCATCTCATGAGCCATTGTTCCTATGGGCATTACGTCGTATTTCATCGCAAAGTAGACATTGCTGGTGCCCACAAACTTCCCTGCACATTTCTTTGCGCGGTCGCATTCTGCCATAGCCCTCACCACGGTGTCTTGTGCTTCAAATGATGCACGCCGGCGCGTACCCATATCGCTGAAAGAGCAGCCGGCTTCAAGAAGCCTCTCCCCTTTTGCGAATGTCTTGACAAAATAAGCATCATAATCGAGAGTCTCCGATTGGCCGGTCATCATATAATATAGTTCGGAAATGATGGCAAGCACTTTCACTTCGAGAAGGATTGTGTCGCTCCAATTCCCCTCGAAGTCTACACTGAGATGGCCCTCTTTGTCTTGATCTACTTTCACCCAGCGGCTGTCGTAGCGGAAACCCTTGAGGAAAGTGTAAAACCAATCAGGAATATAATAGCAACGACGGCGCATGAAAGCCACTTCTTCATCAGTGATGACGAGATTTTCAAGCAATTTTATTTGATGTCTTAGTTCATCAGCAAATCCTTTTGGATAGACGGTATTGTTTCGGTCGATGAAGCGATAGCGCACCTGAGTGCGGGGATAATTGTCTATCACCGCGCAACACATCGTGAACTTATAAAGATCATCATCCGTAAAATGATTTATTATCTGGCGCATACTTAAGTTTAATTGATAATTAAATCCGGAAACCGGATTCTGGAATCTAACTTTAACAATTAAACTCATAAGATGCAAAAATGTTCAGCTTTAATGATAATTAGACTATCAATTCTCCAATGTATTGGTAGTTTATTTAAGTAAAAAAAACACTATCTTCAAAACATTTCAGCCACTCCAGGTGTAATAATTACACATGGTGATTAGTTCTCCCCTCCTCACAACTTAACAACCCCACAACCAACAACCCAACAACCTAACAACCCAACAACCAACAACCCATGGAAGAAAAACAATACTGTTATAAATATCCACACCCGGCAGTCACTACCGACTGCGTCATCTTCGGATTCGACGGAAATGAACTTAAAGTGCTCCTCGTAGAGCGCGGTATCGAACCATTCAAAGGATGCTGGGCACTACCTGGAGGTTTCCTTAACCCCTACGAATCCGCTGAAACTGGAGCACTCCGCGAACTGAAAGAAGAAACTGGAATCAAGAATGCATACATCGAGCAACTCCACACCTACTCCACTCCTGACCGTGATCCACGCGAGCGTGTGATCACCATTGCATATATTGCCCTTGTAAAACTACAGGAAGTGAAGGGAGGCGATGACGCAGCAGATGCAAAATGGTTTCCGGTCAACAATACACCAAAACTCGCTTTCGACCATGACCTTATACTTCGCGATGCCCTTTGCCGACTACGTGAGAGAATCCATTTCCATCCCATTGGCTACGACCTGCTTCCGGAAAAATTCACTATGAAAGCGCTCCAGACTCTCTATGAAGCTGTTTTGGGAGTGCATTTCGACCGCCGCAATTTCGCAAAAAAAATGCAACACCTCGACATCCTTATCCAACTCGACGAAACCATCTGGCCAACTCCCAAAAGAGAAGCCAAACTATTCAAATTCAACCTTGAAAAATACAACGAGTTGAAACGTCGTGGTTTCCGTCTGGAGTTCTGATGAAAAAGCATCCTATCATAATAAAAAGCCGGCTGATGCCAAAAGGATACTGCATGAATCTTTTTGGCACATTATGGACACGCGACAAGAGCTGGATAGACAGTAATGTAATCAATCATGAGCGTATCCATACTGCGCAGCAGCGTGAATTGCTTTTCATCCCCTTTTATATATTATATGTAGTGGAGTGGTTGATTAGGCTTATTCAGTATCGCTCATGGGATAAAGCCTACAGAAACATATCTTTCGAGCGGGAAGCCTATACCCACGGCCATGACCTCGAATACCTAAAAACCCGACCCCACTATTCATTCCTCCAATATCTCTAATCTAACAACCCAACAACTCAACAACTCAACAAC
>DAAK01000114.1:6152-25207 GCA_001701075.1 Bacteroidales bacterium GP3
ACAATGAAAGATATAATAATAGACAAAGCAAGAGGCTGCCTCGCAGGAGGAGCTGCTGGCGATGCACTTGGCTACGTCGTAGAATTCCACAGACTTGACGAAATCCTAATGCTATATGGACCGGGTGGTATCCGCAGCTACGAACCCGATGTAAGGGGATTAGCCAGAATTTCCGACGACACTCAGATGACCCTTTTCACAGCCGAAGGGCTTCTTTCAGCATACGCTGCAAATCCAAATCCTTCTAAAGAAAGCATCCTCCAACAGATGCAAGAAGCATATCTCGCATGGTTTGCAACACAGACGGCGTTCCAGCTTCCACTCTCCTCTTCATGGCTTACACACGTAAAAGATCTCTGGTCAAGGCGTGCACCGGGCAATACATGCCTTTCTGCACTCTCAGCTTTACAAAACGACCAGCCTGTCAATAATGACTCCAAGGGCTGCGGAGCAGTAATGCGAATTGCCCCTATCGGAATTTTCTATGCAGCACACTCAAACTCTGATAACTTACAGCTGACAACTGACAACTGCGCCCGTGTAGCCGCTGAAGCCGCCCGCATCACTCACCATCATGACCTGAGCACATTATCTTCAGTGTTCACAGCTCTCGTCATATTCGAATGCATGAGAATCCATGTAATCGACAGGTTAACCTTTCGCTCAATCATATCCACTGCCTTGGCAAAGACATTGGAGACTCTTCCAGATTCTAAGTATGGGCAGAAGTTTGTGGATATTATCCAGCATAGCGTCCGCCTTGCAGATTCCTCTCAGCCAGACCGGGAAGCCATATCCGAGCTTGGCGAAGGATGGGTGGCAGAAGAGACTGTGGCGATCGCTCTCTTTTGCGTGATGCGCTATATCCGGGATTTTGAAGGTTGCCTCGTAGCAGCAGTAAATTACGATGGCGACAGCGACTCTACTGGTGCTGTAGCAGGAAATATCATAGGCTCCATTCTCGGCTTCACGGGTATCCCTGAAAAGTTCAGGACCAACCTCGAACTTCTGCAGCCAATTCTCTCCATAGCTGATGATCTTGCCGGAGCATCAACAGAGGAGCAAATGAAGGGGCGCTACGTAGAACACAAGCCATACGGCATTCCGGAAGAGGACACCTTTATAGCGCACATGAAGTTCACTCCAGAAAACATCACCAAACTCGAACCCGATGACATCTTCGTATTCGGAAGCAATCTTGCAGGGCATCATGCGGGAGGAGCAGCACGCATCGCCCGCCAGAAATTTGGCGCCATAGAAGGTCAAGGTATAGGACTCCAGGGTCAAAGCTATGCAATACCTACGATGCAAGGAGGAGTAGAGACTATCAAGCCATACGTGGATGAATTCATAGAATTCGCAAGCAATTGCGACCAAAAAACTTTTTATGTGACACGTATAGGTTGCGGCATAGCCGGCTTCAGAGATGAAGAAATTGCCCCTCTCTTCAAGGATGCCTTAAAGCTCTACAATGTCCGTCTTCCGGAATCTTTCGTCAGAATTCTTTTAGGTTGTTAAAATATACTAAAATGAAAATCAGCCTTAAACCCTCATCCGCATTTAGGGTCAAAGAATCGTAATCAATCAAAAAACATTAACTATAACACACGAATAAAACGATGAAGAAAATTCTTATGACCCTCACCCTCGCCTTCGCGGCGATGATCGCAATACCTTCAGTTGCCAACGCTCAGGATGCAAAGACCGAGCAGAAGCAAGAGTGCTGCAAGGAAAAGAAAGAATGCTGCAAAGAAGACGGGAAAGCTTGCTGCAAGGAAGGCAAGACTGCAAAGGCTGGCAAGAAAGTGAAAAGAGCTCAAGCTGGCCAGAAGATGAGAGCAGAAGGCAAAAGAATCGCCGGTCCGAAGGAAAGCAGAATGCGCGCAGGAAGCAAGGAGAACCCATTGTTTAAAGGCATCACTCTCTCTGAGGACCAAAAAACTAAAATCAAGGCTCTCCGTGAGAAGAACCTGACTGCTGAAAAGAAATCAAAAGCTGACATGAAGGCCAAGAGCAAGGAAGAGATACAGAAACTTCGCGCTGATTTCGACAAAGAAGTTGAGAAAATCCTCGACAAGGATCAGCTCAAGCAATATAAGTCAAATATCGCCGATATGGAGGCTAAGCGCCCCGGCAAGATTGATAAAAACACTGAGAAGAAATAAATAGTTATATAAATCCTCAACCCTAAAACTCAACTCTCGCTTGCGAAAGTTGAGTTTTTTAATTAAATTTGCACTCTAATCAATATTACTTTCGAAATATGAAACAATCCGGACATCAGATATGCGCTATTGTTGCTATGGGCGATAATTTTGAAATTGGATTCAATGGTGATTTAATATGGCATATCAAGGAAGATCTTAAAAGATTTAAGAGCCGCACTATGGGTCATCCTATCATCATGGGACGCAAGACCCGTGATTCCCTTCCAAAGGCACTTCCCGGAAGAACCAATATAGTCATCACCCGCAACCCTGATTATTCTGCGCCAGAAACAATGATAGCACATTCTTTGTCTGATGCTCTTGAATTAGCTCAGAAAGCTGAAGGTTCTGATAAAATATTTATCATCGGTGGTGGCCAAGTTTATGAGGAATCTTTCCCGATTCTCGATGCACTCGAAATTACTCATGTCTACGACTCCCCCTCCGATGTTGACACATACTTCCCAAACGTCGATATCGACAATTGGAAGCTTACCGATAGGTCAGAATTATTTGAAACCACCGACGGCTTGAGATATGGATTCGAGTCTTACACGCGCCGGAAAGAATAATCTCATATCGAAAACGAAAAAAACGCAAAAATGAGAATCGCAATCAAAATAGGCAGCAACGTCTTGACTCGTAAAGATGGCTCACTCGATGTCACTCGGGTATCGGCTATCGTCGACCAGGTGTGCAGTCTTCGTGATGCCGGTATGCAAATTGTCTTGATTTCATCAGGAGCAGTAGCTTGTGGAAGAGGAGAATGTCATAATCTCGATACATCCCGGCTCGATAATGTCAGCCAGCGACAGTTTTTCTCTGCAATCGGACAAGTGAAACTTATCAATAGATACTACGACCTCTTCCATGATCATGGTGTACTCGTGGGTCAGGTCCTGACTATGAAAGAGAGTTTCTCTACTCGCCGCCACTACCTCAATCAGCGCAACTGCATGATGGTGATGATAGAAGCCGGTGTTATCCCTATTGTAAACGAAAACGACACCATCAGCGTGACAGAACTGATGTTTACGGATAATGATGAACTTTCAGGCCTGATTGCAACTATGCTCGACTGCGAAGCTCTCGTGATTTTGAGTAATATTGACGGAATCTACGATGGTGATCCTCGTAATCCTGATTCTCGTCTAATCCCTGTCGTCGCACAAGAAGATGAGATCAGCAGTGTAATTGTAACTGAAAAATCAGGATTTGGTCGGGGAGGCATGGTGACGAAGCATCGTATTGCACGAAAAGTGAGCGACGAAGGGATTGAGGTGATTATTGCAAATGGCAGACGCGAAAACATCCTTACTGATCTTTTGCTCGACAAGAATCCTCTGACACCTTGCACAAGATTCTTGCCATCACAAACTCCGGCTTCCTCCATGAAACGCTGGATCGCTCATAGCGAAGGTTTTGTGAAGGGTGTTGTTCATGTCAACGACAAGGCTTCCGAATCCCTGACTTCCTCAAAGGCCACCTCCCTGCTTCCAGTAGGAATAATAGAAATTGATGGTGATTTTGAAAAAGACGATCTCGTGAGGGTCGTGGATCCCAATGATATTACAATCGGTATAGGTCGCGTCTCTTGCAGCAGTGAGGAAGCACGCCAGCAAATCGGTGTGCATGGCTGCAAACCCCTCATACACTACGATTATCTCTATATCGAATAGCCCCCACAAAAACGACGAAAACGATGACAATGACGACAACAATGACAACGACGAAATCCGCCTCCTCCGAGCTTCTCAAACTTAACGACGAGAAAATTTCCCAGACTCTTCTCCATGTTGCAGACACTCTCGAAGCTGACACAGAAAAAATCCTCGAGGCAAATGCTATCGATATGGAGAAGATGGATCCCGAAAATCCTAAGCGCGACCGGCTCCTGCTGACTCCTGCTCGTATCAAGGCTATCGCCGACGATATGAGAGCTGTTGCAGCTCTTCCATCTCCATTAAAGGTGATAGACAAAAGGACTCGTCCGAATGGCCTTGTCATTACCCGGGTTGCTGTCCCTTTCGGCGTCATCGGTGTGATTTTTGAGGCTCGTCCCAATGTGACTGCCGACGTTTTCTCACTTTGCTTCAAAAGCGGCAATGCCTGCGTGCTCAAGGGTGGTCACGATGCGGATGCAAGCAATCATGCAATTGCAGATTCCATTCATCGGGCTCTCTCTGAGATGGACGTTAATCCCTCTGTGCTGACTTTGCTCCCATCCACTCGTGAGGCTGGAGAGGCAATGATGAAGGCCCGAGGCATAGTAGATGTGATAATTCCCCGTGGCAGTCGTCAGCTTATTGATAGCGTTCGCTCTCAGTCATCTGTTCCAGTCATCGAGACAGGTGCTGGTGTCTGCCATACATATATCGACTCTGATGCCGACATCCCAATGGCTTCAGCAATTGTAAACAATGCCAAGACCCGACGAGTAAGTGTGTGCAACGCACTCGATTGTGCCATCATTCACTCGTCCCAGCTCGATAATCTCTCGCAAATATGCGCTCCGATGAAACTCCACGATGTGACAATTTATGCAGATGAGAAGGCATTTGCTGCTCTTAAGGGTAATTATCCCGACTCTTTGTTGCTGCATGCACAAGATGAGGATTTTGGCCGTGAATTCCTAAGCTATGCAATGGCTATCAAGACAGTAGACAATATTGAAGAGGCATTGGATCACATTGCAAAGTATGGATCCGGTCATAGCGAGGCCATAGTGACGAAAAAACAATCAGCAGCCGACGCTTTCTGTCGCACTGTGGATGCTGCATGTGTCTATGTAAATGCCCCCACTTCTTTCACCGACGGAGCTCAATTCGGGTTAGGCGCCGAAATCGGCATATCAACCCAGAAACTCCACGCACGAGGCCCAATGGGACTCGAACAACTGACTACCTACAAATGGATCATCAACGGCAACGGCCAAACCCGTCCATAATAAACTGAAGACTAAAGACTAAACAACCATGATAAAAATAGGCGATACCGTAAGATATCTCAACGCCGTCGGCGGCGGCGTTGTAAAAAAAATTGAAGGAAAAGTAGCTTTCGTCGACGAAGATGGATTCGAGACTCCTGTCCTTATCAATGAATTGGTGGTGGTGCTCCCCGCCGGTCATGAAAAGAAAACAGGTGGCCCAAATCTTTTCTTCGACCAAAATGCCTTCGATGCAGCTAAGAATCGCAACCAGCAGATTTCAAAGGAGATACCTGCTCTTGAAGCACCAGCCCCTCAACCGGAAAAAGTAGTGGAGACAGGCTATGGCGATAAACTGAATATTGCCATCGCCTTCGAACCAATTTCTATCCGCGACCTCAGTAAATCTGACTTTAATGCGGTGCTCGTCAACGACTCAAACTATTTCCTTTATTTCTCTTTCCTGCGCCGAAGTGCAGAAGAAAGAGGGTGGCATAACGTTTATTCCGGAGAAGTAGCACCAAACGAACTGATCGACGTAGCCGTAATCCGTCACGGCGAACTCAACGACTATGAAAAAATTGCTCTCCAGTATCTGGCTTATAAGAAAGACAAGGAATTTGAAATGAAACTGGCTGCTACCATAAGCCGCAGGCTTGATCTCTCCAAGTTCTTCAAGCTCCATTGTTTCCGTCCGGGAATATATTTCGAATCTCCCGTGATGGAAATCTCTCTTGTGAAGGACGACTCTCCACAAGCTGACTCAAACTCTTTAGTGGCAGACTACGCTGCGACTTTGGCTAATGCGAAACCCAAAGACATCCTCCCCCAAAAACAAGGGCGTGGCAAGGAACTTAACCCTCATAAACTCCTACCCCTTATCGAAGTGGATCTACACATAGATTCTCTTGTCGACACCACTGCCGGTATGGAAAACAAGGATATGCTTCAGCTTCAGCTCGACACCGTACGCAAGACTATGAAGGAGAATGCCAAACGCAAAGGGCAAAAGATTGTCTTCATCCACGGCAAAGGCGATGGTGTGCTCAGAAAAGCTGTCAGGGATCTCCTAAAGAAGGATTATCCTCATTGTGAACTCCAAGATGCATCATTCCAGGAATACGGTTTCGGTGCCACGCTTGTCACCATCCACTCGTAAGATTCGCAAAACATGAATTACTAATTTTGCAAAGATATAATAACGGTCAATTTATGAAAATACCTGGACTTTCCTTCTCTTGGAAAAGAGCTCTTGGAATTACAAAAGCAAAACGTAAGTTTACAAAGCGCACCGGTATCCCGACATCGAGAGCGGGTCTGGAACGAAAAATCGGTAAAATAATTTTAGATACTCTGTTTGGAAAAAATAAGAAGCCATAATCAGCAACATTCACTTGAAAAAACGCAAAACGCGTAATTTGGTAGTATCAGATTTTTTTGTTAATTTTGCGCAATAATCCAAAAAGTTGACAAAAATTCCTGTATCCGGGATTGATTTCTGGCATGGGATTTGTTATATCTCTGGTATTATAAAGAAATATAGAAATAAAACATATAAGACTGAAATGAACGTAACGTTTGAAAAAATCGACGACGTTAACGGTATCGTTACCGTTGAGCTCGCTGCAGCTGACTATGCTGACAACGTAAAGAAAGCCCTTAAAAATATCGCCAAAAACCGTCCGGAACCCGGTTTCCGCCCAGGTAAGACCCCGACTGCTCTCATCCAGAAAAAATATGGTGAGGCTGTGAAATACGACGAAGTAAACAAAGCGACTTCCGATGCTCTCTACAACTATATAAAGGAGAATAATCTCCGCGTTCTCGGAAATCCTGTCCCTGAAGCTGACGAAAAGTTCGATATCAAGAATGATGATTTCACTTTCAAGTTCCGCGTTGGTCTTGCTCCTGAAATCGAATCTCCGGTCAACAAGAATCTGACAGTTCCTTACTATAATATTGAGGTGACTGAGCAAATGGTGACAGATCAGGACCAGAACCTCCGTCGCCGCTTCGGAAAGCAGGAATCTGACGAGACTGTTGAAAGCAATTCCGTAGTGAAAGGAATCATCACTGAGCTTAATGAAGATGGCTCAGTAAAAGAAGGTGGCCTCGTAGTCGAAAATGGCATCGTTGGCCCTGAGCACTTCAAGAGCGAGGAACAGAAGGCTCTCTTCGTAGGAAAGAAAGTTGGCGATAAGTTTACTTTCAACCCCGCTGCCACTTGCGATGGCAATCCTGTTGAACTCAGCTCTATGCTCCATATCGACAAGGATGACGTGGAAAACCATAAGGGCGACTTCCAGTTTGAAATCACCGACTCTATCGTGCTCCGTCCCGCAGAACTTGGTCAGGAATACTACGACCAGCTCTTTGGAAAGGATAATGTCAAGAATGAGGAAGAATACAAGAAGAGCGTGAAAGAGATGATCGAGTCTCAACTCCATAATGATAGCGATTATCGTTTCACTATCGATTCTAAAGACGCTATTCTGAAGGCTGTAGGCGACGTAACTCTCCCTGACGCTGTCCTCAAGGACTATCTCAAGCAGGCCAACGAAAACCTTAATGATGAGAACATTGATGCAGAATACGCTTCAGCTCGTCCTCAGCTCATCTGGCAACTCGTAAGCGACAAGATCGCTCAGGCTCTTGGTGTCACTCTTGAGCAAAAAGATGTCGTGGAACTCGCTAAGGCTATTGCACGCAATCAGTTTGCTCAGTATGGCATGCCTAATGTGCCCGACGATATCCTTGAGAAATATGCTCAGGAGATCGTAAGCGGCAAGCAGGGCGATCAGGTGCGTCAGCAGGCATTCGAGACCAAGCTGTTTGCTGCCATCAAGAATGCAGTGTCTATCGACGAAAAGAACGTTAGCGTTGAGGAGTTTAATAAACTCTTCGCTCCCGCAGAAGCATAATCTCTACTATTTAATGATTAAAGATTAATTATTAGAGAAATCCCATAGGCGGCGATGCGGAGACACTGTATCGCCGCCTTTAATTACTATACTTGAAATCATGCTATGACATGACAAATCAAGTCTCAACAAGCCTAATATTTGAATTGTAAATACTATGACAGATTTTGAAAAATACGCCGTAAAACATCTCGGCATCAACAGCAATATGCTCGACGGCTACCAGAAAGCCATCAATCGTCAGGCCGGCGCAGTGACAGTGCCTCACGCCGACTATATGAACCCCTACATCCTTGAGGAGCGCCAGCTCAACGTCACTCAGATGGATGTGTTCTCACGCCTTATGATGGACCGTATCATTTTCCTCGGCACTCAGGTGACCGACCAAAGCGCAAACATCATCCAGGCTCAGCTCCTTTATCTTGACTCAGTAGATCCTGACAAGGATATTTCCCTTTATATCAACTCCCCCGGTGGATCTGTATATGCCGGTCTCGGCATCTACGATACCATGCAGTATGTCAATAGCGACGTGTCTACCATCTGTACCGGTATGGCTGCGTCTATGGCTGCAGTGCTTCTCGTGGCAGGAGAAAAAGGAAAACGTTTCGCTCTCCCCCACAGCCGCGTGATGATCCATCAGCCGATGGGTGGCATCCAAGGTCAGGCTTCTGATATCGAGATCACTGCCCGTGAGATCCTAAAGCTTAAGGATGAACTCTACCGCATCATATCCGAACATAGCGGCATGAGCCTCGAGAAAGTGGCTGCCGACAGCGACCGTGACTACTGGATGATAGCTTCTGAAGCTAAGGAATATGGAATGATCGACCGCATTCTTATCAACGAAAAGAAGAAATAATCCATCTGACATGGCTAAGAAGACACAGGGATCCGGTTTGCAGTGTGCGATGTGCGGGGTTTTCGACTCCGATGCCAATCCTGTCGTGGAGATTATGCCGGGCCTTGCTCTATGCTCTGATTGCGTATCATACATAGAGACTACGGCTCAGGCAGAACTCGCCCAACGGAATTCTGCAAAACCAAAGAAAAAAGAGCGCAACTCCATCCCGAAACCCAAGGAAATCAAGGAGTTTCTCGACCAGTATATTATTGGTCAGGAAGAGGCCAAGAAATATATGGCGGTGGCCGTCTACAACCACTACAAGCGCATCCAGCGCCTCGACGAAGGCAAACAGGATGTGGAAGACGTGGATATAGAGAAGTCAAACGTGATTCTCGTAGGTCCGACAGGTACTGGCAAGACTCTCCTTGCCAAGACTATCGCAAAACTTCTTGACGTGCCTTTCACAATTGTCGACGCAACAGTCCTCACTGAGGCCGGCTACGTTGGCGAAGATATCGAGTCTCTCCTGACACGCCTTCTCCAAGCCTGCGACTACGACGTGAAGAAAGCCGAACGAGGCATTGTCTTCATTGACGAGATTGATAAGATTGCCCGCAAGAGCGACAATCCTTCGATCACTCGCGATGTAAGCGGCGAAGGTGTGCAGCAAGGTCTCCTCAAACTCTTGGAAGGCTCTACAGTGCTCGTACCCCCTAATGGAGGCCGTAAGCATCCTGAGCAGAAGATGATCCCTGTCGATACGAAAAATATTCTTTTCGTCTGCGGCGGTGCATTCGATGGCATTGAGCGAAAGATTGCGGCTCGTCTTAACACCCACACCGTTGGGTATGGACAGAATAGCAGCGACGCCAAGAAGAAACGTGAAAATCTTATGAGATATGTGATGCCGCAAGACCTCAAGTCGTTTGGCCTCATACCTGAGATTATCGGACGTCTCCCGGTCCTTACTGCTCTCGATCCCCTCGACCGCGATGCCCTGCGCAGAATCCTTGTCGAGCCTAAGAATGCAATCATCCGTCAGTATAAGAAACTGTTTGAAATGGATGGCGTGGAACTCGAATTCACCGATGAGGCTCTCGACACTATCGTCGACAAAGCCATCGAATATAAACTCGGAGCACGTGGCCTTCGCAGTATTGTGGAGACTGTCATGGTCGACGCTATGTATGAGGTGCCGTCTTCCAAGACCAAGAAATTCGAAGTCACAGCGCAATACGTCCTTGACAAACTCGCGCAAAATCCCGGCCTAAACCAATCCGACGTTTAGGCACCGACGTTGTCATCGTTGTCAAAGATTCTATGAAAACGATGAAAATGACGAAAACAATTTATCACACATACAATTTTTGTGCATTTTAATCGTTAAAAAAGGAGTGAAGCAATAAAGCTTACTCCTTTTTTGATTTTTATCGACAACAACAATGAAAAGAAAGCACATAGCCGCATTTTCCATTATCGCCGCTATCGCCTTTTGCGCAACGGCAAAAGATGAAGTGATCATGACGGTCAATGGCGTGGATGTCCCACGCTCTGAATTCGAATACCTCTATCATAAGAACCAGCAGCAACAGGTCGACCCTCAAAGTCTGGATGAGTATGCTGAGATGTTTAAGATCTACAAGCTTAAAGTAGCTGACGCGCTCTCCCAACGACTTGACACTATGTCTGCATTCAGAAAAGAGATGAATCAATACAAGAGCGACCTTGCAAGTCCTTACATGACTGATTCTCTTTTCCTCAATTCCCTCGTGCAGGAGGCCTACGATCTCAGCCGTGAGGAAGTGGAAGCTTTCCATATCATGATTGCGAAAGGCCAGACTGATAAAGAGACTCGCAAAGCAAGGGCTCAGGCAGATTCTCTCCGAACAGTTCTTCTTAATGGAGGTGATTTCGGTCAACTCGCAGCGGAATATTCTGTCGACCGCGCAAGCAGCAACGCCGGTGGGCGTATGGGTTACATCGTTTCCGGCCGTTTCCCCTACGCATTTGAGAAAGTAGCATACACTCTCGCTCCTGGTGAAATCTCTGAAATAGTAGAGTCACCTCAAGGTTTCCATATTCTCAAAGGAGGAAAACACCGTCCTGCCCGAGGCACTGTCTTTGTAGAGCACATTATGAAGATGGTGTCTCCAAATGCAACTCCTGAACAGCAGGCCACTGCCAAAGCAAGAATCGACAGCATTTATAATGTGGTGGTTGCAAATCCAGAGAGTTTTGAGGAGCTTGCCCGCACTCTCAGCGACGACAAAGGTTCCGGCCGTCAAGGTGGAAAGCTTTCTTGGTTTGGCGCCGGAATGATGGTGGAGCCATTCGACTCTGCTGCTTTCGCTCTTCAAGTAAATGAGATTTCCCGCCCTGTGAAAAGCCAATATGGCTGGCACGTTATCCGCAAACTTGACGCTAAAGATCCGGCTACCTTGACCGAAATGAAACCACAGGTGCTCAAACGGATTGCAAATCCCCAGGACGAACGCTTTGCTATTGTCGAAAAAGACATGCTTGCCAAACTCCAGAAAAAGCATAAGGCAAGCCTTAATGATAAGAATATCGATGCGCTCTGCAGCGAAATCATAGTTTCAGGTCTTGACAGCACTTGGCACGCTAAGGCTCTCGACCCGACTGCTCTTGGCGCCATCGAAATTGCCAAAATAGGCAAAAACAGCCTCACTCTTGCCGAATGGGCTACCACTGTACGCCCTATGATCATTCCTGATGGTGAAGAGGCTGCAAGTGAACTGAGAAGATATATCAATCATCATTTTGACAATCAGCTCAAAGCTGCTGAATATGATTGGCTATATGCCAACGAGCCCGATTATAGAAATCTTCTCAACGAATACCGGGAAGGTTCTCTCCTTTACGAAGCAAGCCTTCGTGAAGTCTGGGACAAGGCTGCCAAAGACAACGATGGTCTGACCGATTATTTCAATACTCACCGCGACGACTACAAATGGACCAAACCTCATGTCAGAGGTATCCTCGTTCAGGCTACTAATGACTCTGTGGCAGCTCTCGTAAGGACAGCTTTAAGGGAAGTTTCCGACGATAATGGCCTCAAGGCTATCAGAAAGCAGTTTGTAGGACTTTAAGGTCTTTATGGGAGTANNGAGAAGATTTCTATAATCGGGCTCTATCGATCGCATCCTTATGGAAGAGGGCCAGAATGCCATGGTCGACAACATCATGTTCGGTGGAGATCCGGTCAAGCCCAATAATAAGAAATACACCGTATATTTCATCTTTGAGCCAAAGATTCTTGATGCTCCCGAATCTATGAACGATGTCAAAAGCTTGGTGACAAGCGATTACCAGAACAAGCTTGAGCATGACTGGGTAGAAAAACTAAAATCCCGCTATCCCGTTAAAGTCAACGAAAAAGTCCTCAAAAAGGTAAAATGACAATACTCCCATAAAGACCTTAAAGTCCTTAAGGTTGCCAAAAGCAAAAACAGGTAGGAGACCTGATATTTATACCAAAACCCCAGATTAAGTCTGGGGTTTCCCTATATTATAGCGTGCAGCATGGCAGAGGCGCTTTATGATTTCGTTTTTCTCTTTTCTCTTTAAAACAGTTGCATACATCCATTTTTTTTTGTAACTTTGCTCGTTAGATGAGAAGGACAGTGCTAATACTTCTGAGTTGCATCGGCATTGCTGTCGGGTGCGGACGTGCTTCTGACGACACTGAAGTGACTGACAGCGACTTCGTGGCGCAATACCGCGATTCGGTGCTGTTGTTGTCTGATATTGTCAGGCAACTTCCTCCTGGCATTTCCAATGCTGACAGCGCAGCCTTAATTCAGAAAATTGCCGACCAGTGGATCGAGGGTTTTCTGATTGAAGATCTCGCTGCCAGTCAAATCGACGATATGGACCGCATCAATTCTTTGACTGCTGACTATAGAAGAAGCCTCATTGCTGATTCTTATCGCAGGAAGATGCGGCAAAATGGGATCCAGCCCGTCGATATGGATGCAGTGAAAGATTATTATAAGCAACACTCTCAGGATCTGCGTCTCGAACGTCCTATTGTGAAAGGTCTATACATAAGGGTCCCCGCTGATTCTAAATACATTGAAGATATTCGTCAATGGATGAGAAACGCAGATCCGGATTCTTATGACGCATTGGAGAACACTGGACGTCGGGAAGCAACCGCATTTAGATATTTCGCTGACCAATGGATTGATTTTGACGTAATTGCAGGCGAAATACCGCAAAAACTTGGAGATGGCGACAGTTTTGTTGAGAACACTATCGACTTTGAGACAGAACTCAATGGAATGGTCTATATCCTTCATCTGACAGGGTTCAAAAAGAGCGGAAGCATCATGCCTGAAGAATACGCTGCCCCTATCATTGAAGACAGGATGAAGGCTCTCCATCTTGCCGACTATGAAACAGGGCTCCTTAAGGCTCTCCGCTCATCGGCTATTGAAAAAAACATTTTGAAAGAAGGCACTTACATCATACAGAGCAAATGAAAAAGACAATAATGACAATAGGCCTCGCGTCAGCTGCCGCTTTCTCCATTGGACTCGCGGCTTTCGCTGATTCCAACACAGGCCCTAAAAAGAACGTTATCGACGAAGTGGCATGGATTGTTGGCGACAATGCTATCTACAAGTCGGAAATAGAAGACGAATATGCCCAAATGCGAAGCATGGGCGTGAGCCCTGGAGGAGACCCCTATTGTGTAATCCCAGAAGAACTCGCCGTGGAGAAACTTTATATCCATCAGGGTAAACTCGACACTATTGAAGCTCCCGTAAGCCAACTGTCTTCGAGGGTTGAAATGCAGATGAACTATTTCGTGAAGGGACTCGGAAGCAGGGAGAAAGTGGAAGAATATTTCCGCAAACCTTGGAATTCTATCCGCGAAGAAGTACTCGAGAAAATGAAGACCAACTACATCAAGGAGCAGGTGCAAGATAATCTTACTAAGAATGTCAAGGCCACTCCTAATGATGTGAAGAAATATTTCGCAAAACTTCCTGCCGATAGCATTCCATACGTTCCGATGCAGGTTGAGGTGCAGATAATGCAGCTTAATCCTATCATCCCAAAACAGGAGATAGAAGATGTAAAGGCCCGACTGAGAGAATTTACGGATCGCGTCAATAAAGGTGAGTCTGAGTTCTCAACACTCGCCATCTTCTATAGCGAGGACCCTGGAAGCGCACCAAAAGGCGGAGAACTCGGATATGCTACCCGTTCCACCTATGTTCCGGAATTTGCTAATGTGGCTTTCAATCTCAACGATCCTAAAAAAGTCAGCCGTATCGTAGAGACTGAATTTGGCTACCATATTATCCAGTTGATCGACCGCAAGGGAGATGAGGTAAATGTGCGGCATATACTCCTTAAACCGAAAGTCAACGAAAAAGACCTTCGAGATGCCACTATGCGCCTCGATTCTATAAGAAAAGAGATTGCTGCCGGTCAGTTTACTTTCGACGAAAGCGTGCGCTTCATCAGTCAGGATAAGGATTCACGCAATAATAAGGGATTGATGGTCAATTCAAACCAAGAAAGCGAGCGCTTCGGCACTTCTCGGTTTGAGATGCAGGATCTTCCCCCTGAGATTGCCCGACATATTGAAAATATGCAACCCGGCGACATCAGCGAACCCTTCATCATGACTGATCCTAAGAAAAATCAGGAGGTCGCTGTCATGGTCAGACTCCAATCAAGAATTCCTGGCCATGCTGCCAATCTCGCTGAAGACTACAATCTGCTGAAGAGAATGTATGAAAATTACACCAAGGAGCAGATTATCAAGGACTGGGTGGAGAAAAAAATCAAAGACACCTATGTGCACATCTCCGACGGGTGGAATAATTGCGAGTTCCGCTACGAAGGATGGGAGAAAGAGAAGGCAGAGAAATAAATGACTCGGTATCAAAAAGGAATTTTGGGAATAATGGGGCTGATGTTGCTGATCTTTTTCGGCAACATCGCTTTCTGTGCATATGCTCAACAAGTAAAGAAAAAGGCCACCCAGAAAAAAGAGGAGACTTACACAAGGCCTGCTCCTACTAAACCCATCAAACCCGTCATTCCTTCTCAAAACAGGTATCAGAGCGACAAGGTGTTCCTCGAATATGCCGATAGCCTCTATAAGCTGCTACCGGCTTGGAACGATACCACTGAGAAACAGATTGTCACCGGCAACGTGAAATTTCGCCAGGGGTCTCTATGGATGTTTTGCGACTCTGCTTACTACTATCCAGAAATCAACTCGCTCGATGCTTTCGGGCATATCCGCATGGAGCAGGGCGATACGCTGTTCGTTTGGGCCGACCAGCTATATTATAACGGCGATGCGCGACTCGCAAAACTCACTAACGGCCCCTCCGAACAGAAAGTCAAGCTCAAGGATCCGAGCGGTGAACTCCTCACCGACACTCTCGACTATGACGTGGATCTCGAAATCGGTTTTTATGGTTGTGGCGGCTTGCTTAAGGATGAAGTTAACACTCTGACTTCTGTTTTCGGCCAGTACAATAGCCGCACTAAGGATGCCGAGTTCTTCTACGATGTGGAGCTGATCAACCATAAGGATAATTTTTCTCTCCTGAGCGATACTCTCTACTATAATACGGCCACCCATATGGCACGCATAGATAGTCCGACCGACATATACGGGCCTAACGATACGATCTACACCAGCAAAGGATGGTATAACACACAGACTGGAAACCTTGATATGATACACCGGTCTATCATAATTCACAAGGATTCTCTCGGCCGTGCCACAACTCTTGAGGGTGACTCTATTGTATACGACAACGCAACAAGAATTAGCCGGGCTTATCAATATCGGGATATCACAAAGTTAGGACAACCTACTATCATAACCGATACAGCCAGCAAAATCATTTTGATTAGCGGATTCGGATTGTACAACGACTCTACAAGAGAGGCGTTCGCTACTGAATATCCATTACTCAAGGAATATTCCCGTCCTGATACACTCTTCCTTCGTGCTGACTCTATTTTCACGTATATCCGACAAGATACTATAAGAGTACCCAGGTTCTATCCGGAAAGATTCGTTCAAGAACCATTCAATGTCGCAGACTTTGAATATCTTGAATGGACCTATGATGATGAAGATATGCTTGATCCTATCTCGAAAGATGAGATGAAAGGACTTCTGACCGCTATGCTTGCCATTATTAAGGAGGAGCACACCCCTATTCCTCCGGAAATTCCGGAAGAAATCCTTGATAGCGTCGCTATCCCAGAGATCACCGACAGTGTTGCCGTCCCGGAGCTCCCCGACAGCATTGCCATTCCAGAGCTCCCCGACAGCCTATCTTTCTCTTCAATCCCCGACACCCTCGATGTTGCAGAGATTTCCGAGGTCTCTGAGGTCTCTGGTATCCCCGATGCCTCCAATGGCTCCGATAGCATAGGAATCTCCACTATCTCCGATCTCCCCAAAAGCTCAAAGCTACGTCCTGCAGAAGCGCAAGATCAAAATCAAGAGCCTGAAGTTGAGATGCTGATTAAGGAAATTCGCGACTATCACGTGGCCAAGGCATATCCGAGAGCACGATTCTTCAATCAAGACATCCAAGGGGTTGCCGACACTTTGGAAATATATGAAAACGACTCCTTGATGTATATGAAAAGAAAGCCTGTCGTATGGAATGGAGAGCGACAAGTGAATGGTGAGGAAATTATCCTCCATTTCAATGATTCTACAGTTGATCATGCTCTTCTGCCCAAATCAGCATTCAGCGCAGAACATGTCGACGAGGATTTCTACAATCAGCTTTCAGGCAAGATGATGGAAGCTTGGTTTGAAGATAGCTATCTGAAACATCTGTATGTCGACGGAAATGTTCAGGTGATTATGCTTCCGATGGAAAATGACTCCTCTTTCAATAAACTCGTCGACGCTGAAAGCAGCTATATGACCGTTGACTTGAAAAATCGTCAGATAGAGAAGATTAAAATGTGGCCTGAAGTCACAGGCAACACTACTCCCCTATTCCTCATAAAGAAAGCTCAAAAATATCTGCCTAATTTCCGTTGGCTTGATGCTATCCGGCCTAAACGAACTATCGTAGATGGAGTCGTCAGATGGGATGACGAACTTGGTGAAGTACCCGAAGCCCTCGAGCAATACTTCTCCGAATAATCCTCCCCAAGGGGTAGAACTTAATTTATAATTTATCATTGATCACTGATCGTTTATCGTTTATAATTAATCATTGATCATTAATCGTTTATCATTACAACAATGGATCTCATCAGACTTCTCCCCGACTCAGTGGCAAATCAGATAGCTGCCGGTGAGGTGATACAGCGCCCGGCCTCTGTAATCAAGGAGCTTGTGGAAAACGCTGTGGATGCAGGTGCTACTGATATAAAGATTTTTGTCAAGGATGCTGGCAAGACTCTTATACAGGTCATCGACAACGGAAAAGGAATGTCTGAGACTGATGCTCGCATGGCTTTTGAACGCCACGCTACTTCTAAGATAAAAAGCGCAGAAGACCTTTTCTCCTTGCATACCATGGGATTCCGTGGAGAAGCCCTTCCTTCCATCTGTGCCATTTCCCAAGTGGAACTAAAGACACGTACTGAAGATTCTCAGATGGGAACCCGGATTCTTATAAATGGGTCGAAAGTGGAAAGCCAAGAACCGTGCATATGCGAGAAAGGGACCACTATAAGCATTCGCAATCTTTTCTATAATCTTCCTGCTCGCAGAAAATTCTTGAAATCTGATGCCGGTGAACTTGGACATATCATGAGAGAGTTCGAACGCATGGCTCTTGTAAACAATAATTTGCGCATAAGCATCGACACTGGTTTCCGAACTCTCGATCTCCGCCCTGGAAGTATGCTTCAGAGAATCAACGATATTTGGAAAAACAATCTAAACATGCAGTTGATTCCTATCGATGTGGAAACCGACATAGTAAAGATTCATGGTTATGTCTCGCGTCCAGAATTTGCCCGCCGGAGAAATGCCCTCTGGCATCTCATTGCCAACGGTCGCCACATTAATCACCTGAAGATGCATAAGGTCATCACCGGATGTTTCGATAATCTTATCGCAACTGACACCCAACCTTGCTACTTCATTAAGATTCAAGTAGATCCTGCTGAAATAGACATCAATATTCATCCAAGCAAAAATGAGGTAAAGCTTGAAAGAGAAAAGGAGATTCTAAGTATATTGGGAGCCAGCGTGAAGGCGGCTCTTGGAAAATTCGCTGCAACACCTCAGATCGATTTCGACACTGATCTTGTGCCTGTGCAGTCTCCCAATGAAGGTGCTCCCGAAAATCCCGCAATTACTGTCCCCTCTGACTATAACCCTTTTGAAATGACCTCCGCATCCAACTTCGTCAATAGTTCTGGCAGCACTCAGTCTGCAGCCACCGACTACGGATCCGGGTATTTCAAAAATCTGCATAATTCGGCAAATACACGCAATTGGGACACTCTCTATTCCCGTTTTATGAATCGCCAAGAGGAGTCTGCTCGCGAGAATATGCCCGTGGAAGGAGTCCTGCCCACAACCGAAGAAAACTTTAAGCTCCCTGGAAAGGATTGTTTTCAATATGCCGATAAATATATCATCACAAGTTCCCGGTCAGGGATTATGATCATCGACCAGCATCGAGCACACCTTAAGATTCTCTTTGAAGACTGCCTTAGAAATGTCAGGAGAATGGAGGTCACAAGCCAGCGCGTACTCTTTCCGGAGTCTATAACTCTTGATTTCGAACAGCAGGATGCGCTCGTTCGGGTTCAGACCGAACTAAATGCTCTCGGATTCTCCCTTGAATATGAAGAAGACAACAAGTGGCTGATTGCTGCTGTCCCTTCAATGATAAGCCAAAGTGATGCCAAAGAGACTGTCTTGAGGATTCTTGAATCTGTAAGAGAAGAATCAGAAAACTATGGCACATCCGCAAATCCCGTCGACGACATAATGGAAAGGATGGCTCTGGTGATGGCAAGAAGCGCCGCTATCACGCGAGGTCGGAAACTAAATCCAAATGAAATGGAAAATCTCGTCGGCCAACTGATGTCACTCCCGGACCCATCGCTCACCCCCTCCGGCAAACTTATCTACACTACTCTCGACGAAGACCGCCTGAAAT
>DAAK01000049.1:0-136 GCA_001701075.1 Bacteroidales bacterium GP3
TTATCGGATGCCATTGAAATATTCAAAGGCATTATTCCAATTTCGAGATTGAAACTTGTATAGACTGCAAGTGTATTTCAAAGTCTATGGATAGTACAAAATCCATCAAAAGGGAATTGAGGATTCGAAACTATAA
>DAAK01000049.1:231-361 GCA_001701075.1 Bacteroidales bacterium GP3
GCTATTGGCATACCAAGTCCATTTCCTGAAGCTGCGTGCACGCGCAGTTGATGTGTGCGCCCCGTGAGGGGATGAAATATTATGCGGCTTCTGTCGTCATCATGACCTATGAATTCATATTCAGTAATGG
>DAAK01000049.1:426-10557 GCA_001701075.1 Bacteroidales bacterium GP3
CGCAAAGCGTCTCCTTCTTCATGCCTGCCTCATAATTGCCTTCAAGTTCTGCTATATAAGTCTTCTTAACCTTGCGTCTTGCGAAAAGAGACTGCAGCATTTTAAATGAAGACTGCTCCAATGCTGCTATCACCAATCCTGAGGTGTCTTGGTCGAGTCTGTGCACCATTTTCATAAACTTATCAGGCCCATATTTCTCCTGAAGCCATTGTTGCACTGAAATGGCTGACCCCTTACCTGGGACCGAAAGCATACCGCTTGGTTTGTTGACGACACAAAACCATTGGTTTTCGTAGATTATTTCAGGCTCCTTTTCTGTTATGGATTGACGGACACTATCAAGAGGTGGTTCTATTGAAAGTCCTTGGAGCATCCAACTTAGTATGGGAAGGCATTTGCCTCGGCACGCAGGATAATGACAACCATGTATGCGCACTTCGCCGCCTTTAGGTTGGCCATACCAATATTCAGCCATTGCAATAGGTTTCCAATTTTGTAAGTAAGCAGCATGTAGAAGTTTAGGAGCACAACATTCACCTGCACCCGATGGCGGAATCTTCATTGCAGTGTCAGCGAAAATGTCGCCCAGACTCTTAGTTTCACCTCTGGCATTTAAGAGAAGGAAATTATCGAAAAGCCATTTCTGTAAGGCCTCAGAATCAGAGCGACGCCTTTCTTTCATGGCCGCAAGATGAGACTCTGCTTCCTGTAATCTGATGGCAAAAGGCTCAAGATCGGCTGTCAGTTTCTTTTTAAGGCGGTGAAGTTCTGCTTTCTCAAACTGGCTTTGGCGAATCATAGCTGCCATCTCGGAGGCATCAGGGGTGCCATTTGCTCGAGTTGAGTCCCTTTCCAATTTTGACGATCTGCATTTATCCTTATATTCAGCGATTTCTTTATCTGATTGCAACTTAGCTTGCTCATATTCAATCCTTATCTCGGCCAAATCATCCTTCTCAAATTGGCCTATCTTTATATTTTGTAAGGAAATAAAAGCTTCTTTTGTCTTGAAATAACCATCAGGTTGGAGATAGTCGAAGACCGGTCCTACAAATCCAGGAAAATAGAAACCGGCGTCGCCCAATTGACCGGAAAAAGCATAAAGTGTATGGCGCTTGCCCTCTGTATCCTCCGCGATGAGTACGCCAAGCATTTTCCCTGCCTCGAGTTCGTGGCAGAAATTGATATCGGTTGGCAGTTCACTGTTCCTTAAAGCTTCCAGCCTGATTGTCAAATCATGGAATGCCTCATCGCATGCCGCATCCGGTGTATAATCAAAAGGGTTGTTCATTCGTTTCCGGTCTTCGGTTATTTACTACAAAATTAATATTTTTTTCTTAAAGATCACTCTCAACTTAGAAGGGAATTTTTTAAATAGTTAGATGTTTCAGATTTTTTTATTTGAGCATATCTGGAATTTTTTGTAATTTTGCAGTGCAATTCATAAAGAGTTGCACGAAAATGAACACCACTATAGCAACTATTGAATCAAATATTGGCATATTGAATCCCATTGTAATGAACTGGGGATTCCTGGAAAACTGGAAAAGCACAGCTTCTGTATGAATTGGCCTTCTGGCATATTCATACGCTATCATCGTTGTCGAGGCTATCATCGTTATCATCGAATAAATTCCATCTGACAACAAGCAAAAACATTTAATCTTCTTATCTTTTTTTATGAACAATCTAAGATTGCTCGCAGGGTTGTTGTGTACAGCCTTGCTGAGCGGTGGATTGCGCTCCTATTGCCAGTCGGTGGTCACACTTGAAGAAATTTTCCAGTCAGCCGAGGCCAATAGCATGCAGTTGCGTCCTTCATTTACAGCTAACAAAGTAGCTGACCAAGAAATTAAAGTGGCCCGGGCCAGCCAGCTTCCAGATATCAATGCCTCCCTTTCCTTAAGCTATCTTGGAGATGGATTTATCACCAAACGAGATTTCTCTGGCTATGAGAAGGCCGACATTCCACATCTCGGGACAGGGTTTTCTATAAATGTAAACCAGCCCATATATTCTGGCGGCGCAATCACAAATACCATTAAGCTTGCGGAACTCAAATCCACTGCCGCGCGATTTGCGACAGACTTGAAACGAGACAACATCCGATTCCAGCTAACTGGATTTTACCTTGATATCTACAAATATTCAAACCTCAGGGATGTCGTGGAAAGCAATATCTCTTCTGCTCAAAAGGTGCTCGGAGAGATGAAAGCCAGATATGAACAAGGCACTGTTCTTCAAAACGACATTACCCGATATGAGCTTCTCGTTTCAAATCTGGAACTCCAACTTATCAAGATTAACAACACTCTTGAGATTCTGAATACAAACTTAGTCACTATTGCAGGTTTACCGGAAAACATCGTTATTGTGCCCGACTCTACTATATTAGCGCGTTCTTTACCGCTTAAAGATGAAGGCTGGTGGCAGCAAGAGGCAGAGAAGTATTCACCGACCCTAAGTCTTGCTCGAAATGGCGTAGATATAAGCCGGAAATCAGAAGATCTCGTACGATCCGAACGATTGCCGAAAATAGGACTGAGAGGGTCCTGGACTATTGATGGCCCTATACTTGTGGAGGTGCCTCCAATTAACAGGAACCTTAGCTATTGGTATGTAGGTGTAGGAGTAGACTATAATATATCATCTCTATATAAGAGCAACAAGTCTTTGGCCCTTAGTAAGATTGCGACACAAAAAGCAACTGAGGAACTTGACGCGGTGAGCGAAGAGCTGGGGCTTGCAGTCCGTGAGGATCACGTGCGCTACTTGGAAGCATATGAGGAGCTTAAGACTCAAGAAAAAAGTGTGGAACTTGCCGAACGAAACTATCGCACCATTTCCACCCGGTATTCAGAAGGAATGGCACTCATCACCGATATGCTTGATGCGGCCGATTCCAAGCTCAACGCCTCGCAACAAATGGTCAACGCACAGATCAATATCATCTACTATTATTATAAACTATTATTTACCACTGGAAAGATATGAATCACAGAAGCAAAAAAATATTATCCTATATAATTTCAATCATAGTTGTCGTAGCGGCTGGATGCTGGGTAGGCAGCAAGTTTATTCACCTCGGCAATGTAGAGTATACCGACAATGCGCAGGTAGGCCGACACATTGTTCCAGTCAACAGCCGAGTGCAAGGATATATAAAGGAAATCCGATTTAAAGAATATGAGCAAGTGAAAAAGGGTGACACGCTTGTGATTATAGATGATGCGGATATGCGACTGAATGTGGCGAGAGCGAAAGCAGATTATGCAAATGCGATAGCTGGGAAAAGTGTTGCGGATCGTTCTGTGGCATCTGCTTCCGCAAATGTAGCTGTGAGTGAGGCATCCATAGCGGAGGCAAAGGTGCAAATGGAAATGGCTGCTACTGATCTTTCACGATATGAGAAACTTCTTGAGAAAGATGCAGTCACGCGTCAGCAGTATGATGGTGCAATGACTGACTTCAAGGCAAAGAAAGCACGTTATGAAATGTTAGTGCGCCAACGCAGCGCGACATCGACTGTGGTGGATGTGAGCAGAGAACGGACATCTCAGTCGGAAGCTGGCATTGAGCTTGCTAAGGCTATGCTTGAGACCGCAGAACTAAATCTAAGTTATACGGTGATTCTCGCGCCATGCGACGGGTATACATCGCGAAAAGAGATTCAAGTAGGACAGCTCGTGCAACCAGGGCAGACTCTTCTCGACGTGGTGGATGAAGGAGATGTTTGGGTGACTGCGAATTTCAAAGAGACACAGCTCAAACATATAAATCCCGGAAGTGACGTTGAGATAAAGGTGGATGCAATCCCGGATGTCACTTTCTCAGGGAAGGTAAGTTCAATCTCAACTGCCACAGGAGCTTCCTTGTCGTTGATGCCTCAGGATAATTCTGCCGGTAATTTCGTGAAAGTCCGCCAGAGGGTACCTGTCCGCATTGAGTTCACAGCTTCCAATAAGCCTGAAGAGTTGGCAAAGCTTCGCGCCGGGATGAATGTGGAATGTCTTGTAAAGTACTGATATGGCAGATTGGCATGGCAACCAGGGACCGTTTGATATCCCAGACGTTCCCAACTATATACCGCGACGGCTAAAACCGTACCTGTTTATTTTCTTCCTGCTGATAGTTCAGTTTTCAGGGGGACTATATCTCGCTGCGGCATCCGACATGGTGGGCACAACAGCCTTGATGCAGGAAGATATACTAATGGCAGGATATGCATCCCTTATCGGAATGGCAGTTGACTTTGCTGTAATGTTCCGCATCAAGTTCCGGTTTACGACGCGTACACAGCTCATTGTGGCAGGTATTGTTCTGATAATTGCAAACATAATCTGTGCGTATACATCGTGTGTGCCACTGCTTGTGGCCACATGTTTTGTAGCTGGCTGGTTTCGTATGCAGGCTACTTTTGCGTGCAACTCCACCATCCAATTATGGATTACCCCTGTCCGCGACATGGCGATATTCTTCTGCTATGTATTCTTAGTGGTAGACAGCGTGATACAATTGAGTGGCATAGCGACAATCTACGCAGCATTCCATATGGAATGGGTATACATGCACTGGATAATGATCGGACTGCTTGCCCTTATGATACTGATGGTAGCGCTTATCCTTAAGCCTGTTCATGCTCCACTTCATATTCCCCTTTTAGGAATAGACTGGATCGGAGGGGTGATGTGGGCTGGTTTTATGATATGCTTTACATTTGTATGCGTATATGGAAATTACTACGACTGGTGGGAGGCTGCTGAGATAAGAGGAGCGACGATCATCGGCCTCTCGTGCGCTATCATCAACCTATGGAGGGCGACATTCCTTCATCATCCATATATATCACTGATGGCTATGAAGAACCGAAGTGTTATCAATGCCACACTTGTATATCTTGTATTCAATACGTTGCTTGCTACGGAGCATGTGTTTGAACATACATATGCCGCCTCTATACTTGGATTTGACGAGACTAATCTCATCGATCTCAACTGGTATGTGTTTGCCGGCATTGTAACTGGATGCCTATTCACATACTTCACCTTTGCATTGAGGAAATGGCGATATAAGACTATGACAGCAATCGCATTTGCGTTAGCCATCGTTTATCTTGCATATTTCTATTTCCTAATAGATTATGGAGTAGAGAAAGAGATGCTGTTTATTCCTCTTTTTGCCCGAGGTATGGCTTCGGTAATAATTACCATTATCTTCCTTACCTCAATAGTGCAGAGCGGACTTCCATTCACAATCTTTCCGCAGGCAGTCTCCATCAACGGATTCACTATGGCTGTGATGGCAGCTACATTCGGCCCTGCAATAATAGGGGAATGGTTCCGGCATACGATGGCAAAGAACGCCTCCCTATTAGGAGCAAATATAGTGGATTTCAATCCGGATATAGCCCAGATGACTTTGTCCAAGCTATTTGGTATGGTGCAGATGCAGGCTCTTGTGGTCTCTATGAAAGAAATCTACGGCTGGCTACTGATCATAGCGTTGGTATCATTGCTTCTGATATTGGTAGCTTATGGTCCTTTGCGTCCTTGGGCAATATTCCCTAAATGGAGCACCATCCGACGCGGCATCAAGCATCTTGTAAGAGTGAGTTCATTTTGAAAAGTAGTTCGGTTTAAGTGTCATGTAGAGGCCAAGTAGGATAAAGGCAAATTTTTTTATTTCAATAATTTTGATATTTAGGCAAGTTTAGGTAATTTTGCAAGTGAAGAAATCTGATTGAAACTTAAATATTTTTGGAATGGAACATATCAAAGTAAAGATTATAAACGATTCTCCTTTCGAATTGCCGGCATATGAGACTCATTCGGCCGCCGGTATGGATGTGCGAGCCAATATAAGCGAACCGATTACACTCGGGCCACTTGAGCGTCGTCTTATTCCCACAGGACTCCGCATACAGTTGCCACAAGGCTATGAATGCCAGATACGCCCGCGTTCAGGGCTTGCACTCAAGCATGGTCTCTCTCTTGTAAACACTCCGGGCACAGTTGATGCCGACTATCGAGGCGATATTGGTATCATTATGATCAACCTTTCCAATGAGCCATATACCATTACTCCAGGGGAGCGAATCGCCCAGATGGTCGTCAAGGAGTATGTCCATGTCGAGTGGGAGCTGGTCAAACGCATTGACACTACTGAGCGCGGTGATGGCGCCTTCGGTCACACCGGCACTGAATAATGACAATATAAAATCTGATATCATGGAAACCAATGAAATTATTAAGCTTGTATCCGATGGTTTTGATCGGGCTAAGGGAGGATCTGCTTCTGAGGTATACGCTGAAGTCATGCCGTATCATGACAACAAGACATTGCCTCTGAAAAGTCATTATCCTTTTGGTTGGATCATCTATTATGCAATTCATCAGAGTCCTTCACATGCTATTCGGGAACGTAAGCAAATGCTTGCCCGATATCTTAACCTTCAGGTGGAACGGCCGCATAAATTGCATTCCATGATCTTGACTGAGGCATTCCGGCTCTATAAAGACGCGGCCGATGCTTCTGCATTTTCAATAAATAAGGATGGGGTCAATCCAGTGACAGATGCTACGAGATTTTCAATCGTTAAGTTTACCGATTTATGGAATCTTTCAAATCTTCGTCCTGGCGACTGGCGTCGGAAGGAGCATGAGGGGAAGGAACTTCCTTCAACTGTAGAGAAGCTTATAACAAGTTATGTAGATGAACTTTATGCTGCTCGTATGCCAGCTTCTCCTCAATTTATGGAGATAATAGATAGGGCTCTCGTTGAATATCCCGGTTCTTCCAATCTATATGCACAATGTGCGCAACTGTATGAACTTGCTGGCGATAAGGAGGCAGCCATTGGAATGCTTCGTAATGCTATTCTTGCCTCTTCAACTAAGTTTTTCCTATGGAGTCGATTGGCCGCTCTGATTACTGACAAGGATGACTTGCGTCTCAAGGTCAGTCTTCTATATAAGGCACTTCGGTGTCCCGGACAGGAAGATTTCAAGGGTAAGGTACACTTGAATCTTGCAGCGGCACTTGCTGAGGGAGGCGCATTTCCTCAGGCCAAATGGGAACTGAAATATGTAAAGAATCTTTATGAAGAAAAAGGATGGAATCTTCCGCGTCTTTATCGTGAGACAGAAAAGAAAATTCCTACCGGTACTAAGGGCGCTGACCCGATGACAATATATGAAAAAGTAAAGTCTCTTGCAGAGGACTTTATATACGAGTCGTTGCCGGAGATTCCTGTCAGGAAGACATTCCATAAGGCGGCAGCCGAAACTACCGACCGCTATGGCAATCGCCGTCAGGGCCAGATTGCGTGGCGCGTTACGGATGATGAAGGTAATAATTACTGGTTTAACCCATCCCGCTACAACATACCGGAAAATCTTACTGCGGAGACTCCATTGAAGATAAAGGTATTCAATGGAAAAGTCGTCAAGGCTTTATTATAACGATTAACGATTAACGATCAACGATAGGACTTTAGAATAAGAAAAGCGCCATAATGGGATTAAAACCAATATGGCGCTTTTATTATGTTTTTGCCTTAGTTTGCCTTAGAAAGCAAGGGAACAATATTTTTTATTATTTCACTGAAACTTTCTTGGAGGCATTTCCTTGGCGGAGGATGTAGATACCTTTGTTAAGGATGGATGAAGAGTTAAGAGTCAAGGCTGATGGATTAGCAAGGGATCCGAGGAAGCGACCGGCAGTGTCATAAACATCGCATGGTTTTGTCGGGTCGATGTCGGCTTGCAGCTCATCAACGGCAAGAGGCTCGTTGCCAAGCACAGGAGAAATAACTACTTTTGATCCTTCTGGCATGACTATCGAAAGAGTCTCAGTTTTATAATTAGATGTTGAAGTCTGTCCGCCAGAAGTCACAGTAACATCCCAACCATTGACGTAGAGCCCGTCGGAGTCAGATACTGACTGTATGGTAAGATTACGTTCTGGGAAGAATTTGCCATCAAATTCATTGCCAGTGAGTTTTGCGCCATTTATGATAAGCGAGCGGCCATTGTCAGTGCCCTTGTTGATGGTAAGCTCAACAGGCTTTTTCAGGCTAAAGAAATTGGAAAGATGATCATAGAAGAATGTCCAGCGTTTTTTTGCCCAATTCTTTCCGTATTCTATCTCTTGACTATAGTTAGGCCACCAAGGATTGATCAGATCGCGGTGGTATTTATATTCAAACTTAATTTCATTGTATCTTTTGTCGATACGGTCGATGATCACTTCAGGACGCAGGAAATCACCCATGTAAGCAGCACACCAGTCAATAAACATATCCTTAAATTCCGGAGTGTCGAGGAGTCGGCGGAATAGACGAGTTGCGTCAGCGGTATTTGCCCAGTCGTTGCGGTGATTGTCGTAGCCAGGGGTAGTGATCCAGTTGAGGGTCTTATAGCTTGAAGTCTGGCCATACAGACCTAATCCAAAATCTGTATCTTTAGAAATCCAACGCCATTTTCCACCATCAGCAATAGGACGCCACATCACGATATTGTTGCCTGGGAAGTCTTCGTTATCATAGAAAGTAGCCATAATCATGAGGTTGCAGAATTCTTCTGTGTCCATCCATTGTTGGAATTCCTCATATGAATGACCCTTTTCGGTGTAGAAATCCTTGAATGCATTGAAATTGTCCATTGAGCCTTCTTTCAGTTCCCACCAGTTTTCGATGATGTCGATGTCTTCGAGTCCGTCGTAGTAAGAATATACATAGTCTTCGTTGCTGCGAGGACGGATATTGAGCATACCTTTATATTCGCCGTTGATATATAGTATAATTGGTCTTGATGGTTGCCAGTCGAGGTCGCAGTTCATGCCCATGCTTTGCTGTATTATAGCATCGCGCATATACATAGAGTCAAAGTCATTGCCGGAATTTCGCATTTCAAACGATTTGAAATCAGATATTCCAGGAGTCTGGTCGGGGAAGAACTCGTAGTTGAAGCGTTTCTCACCGAAGCGTTTGTTGGCATATACGGCGAGCGACTTAAGGGCATTTCCACGTGTAGCCCCACCTTTCACTCGGGTTTCGCACAGCTGATTGATACTGCTTTCTGTGTCTGCACCCTCGAAATATTCGTAATTGATTGGTCGGCGCCAGTCGTATTCATAGTTCGGAGTATTGGGGGTGTAATTGCCCTGGACGTAAATTCCAAGTTTATTGTCGTAAAAATAATCCTTGTTGGTTACGATTGAGACAACCGGAAGAGTGACCTCACGCGGATGCTTGATGTAAGAATGAGTGATGGAACGAGGGGAGAGATATCCTTCACAGAAGAGCTTGGCGCGGATTGGCTTTGTGGCTTGTATCTTAATTGGAGAGGAATATTTGTAGCTTTTTTCTGTGGGTTCTTTTCCATCTATTGTATATCTGATGATGGTTCCTTCCGGGGCATCATCCGGTAGTGATAGTGTAAGAGAGAATGTCTCTGTAAAGACTTTGCCTGGAACGTCAAAAATAGGGTCTCCGAGTATTTCGTCGCAGATCGCTCCACAGTTTGCTGCTCCCGGGGTAGGCACAGCCTGATAACCCCAAGTTTCAGAATTGTCGGTCTCCCTACCGTATGCAATATTCGGTGCTGGCTGTTTTTTAAGGCCTTCGAGATGATCGACGACTTCATCGTTTTTAAAGAGATATACCGCACCATCTTTGCCGGATTCAAGACGGAAATCCGTATGCAGCCCCTGCTCTTCTTTGTCGCAGTAAATCACGATATATTCCCCGGCAGGCACGGATTTTGCGGGGAGTTTGTAAGCTTTTTTTACCTTGTCTTTAGTTCCGATCTTGTAGTCGGCAAGGTTTTCGGCATCGGGGCCAGGGTTGTAGAGCTCTACCCAAGAGTCGGGGAATTCATTGAGATCGTCCATTATGCAGTCGATGTTAGACTGCATGATCTCGTTGATGACGAGGTCGGCCGAGGCCGATGAGGAGCCAGCTAAGGTGATAGCTGATAAGAGAAGAGAGCGATAAATCTTTTGCATGATAGGTGTATAAGAGAAATTTGAGAATAAAATTTTTACAAAGGTAATAAAAAATTATTTAACAAACAGAAAATGGCTCTATAAAAATGATGCAATGTCTAAATTTCGAACTGTTGGAAGATTCGG
>DAAK01000219.1 GCA_001701075.1 Bacteroidales bacterium GP3
GGGACTGCTCACCGTAGCCGCCGAAGCTGTAATCACTCCGCATCCCATAATGCATAAAGCATAATGTCTTAGTTTCATGATATATATTAATTATTCGTTTTAAAATGAATTATATGCCAAGATCTTTAAATAGATCCTCCATTGACTCAAAATGTTTTACTCTTCCTGCTTTGACATCTTCCAGAGCCTCATCCAATCCACATTTTTTCTTTTTTGCAGGCTTGGCAATGGAAACACCTTCGAGAGCATTGAGTATTTTTTTCAAGTGAGGAAGTATTGATTTATCCTCAATGTTGATTGTCAATTGCGTCATATAATAAAGGATTTTAGGGATAGTCCGTTCCATAAAGACATATCCATATGTTTTTATGCAAAGTTAATAAAAAAAAATGAGAGTTGACTTGTGAAGTCGGGATTTTTTTAATAACTTTGTGTCTATCATAAACAATCAGCTGTCATAGGCAAAATTAATCTGACATGGAATACAAAAGAATTCTTCTGAAGCTCTCCGGAGAGTCTCTGATGGGAGCACAAGGATACGGCATAGACCGCGATCGTCTTGAGGCTTATGCCCGTCAAATCAAGGAAATAGCTCAGGCTGGAGTTGAAATCGGAATCGTAATCGGAGGTGGCAACATTTTCCGTGGCCTCTCCGGAGCTTCCAAAGGTTTCGACCGCGTGAAAGGAGACCAGATGGGTATGCTCGCTACTGTCATCAACTCCCTTGCACTATCTTCTGCACTTGAATCGCTCGGGCAACCTGCTCAGGTATTCACTGCTATTCCCATGTTCCCAATTGGCAAACCCTACAGCAAATGGGAAGCAATTGACGCAATGAAGCATGGAAAGGTAGCCATAATGAGCTGTGGAACAGGACAACCCTTCTTTACTACCGACACTGGTTCTGCATTACGCGCAATTGAGATTGAAGCAGACGTGATGTTGAAAGGCACGAGAGTTGACGGGGTTTACACTGCCGACCCGGAGAAGGATCCAAAAGCTACTAAGTTTGACAAGATCACCTACGATGCTGTCATCTCTGCTGGTCTTAAGGTGATGGATCTGACTGCGACTGCCCTCTGCAAAGAAAATAAAATGCCTATATATGTCTTCAACATGGACAAGGAAGGCAACCTCCTCAAGATGATGCAAGGAGACAACGTTGGCACTCTCGTCTACTAATCAATGCATACTTAGCCTTTATAAATCCGAATAACCAGAAAACCAAAATAATTATGGAAGTAAAAGAATATCTCGACAATGCTCAGGAGTCGATGGAACTCGCCGCCGACTATCTGGAGGAGACACTGGCTCGAATCCGTGCCGGAAAAGCATCTGCCAAACTCCTCGACGCCATCCGCGTTGACTACTACGGCAGCATGGCTCCAATCTCAAATGTGGCTAACATTTCAGTTCCCGATGCCCGTACCATCGCCATCACTCCATGGGAGAAATCAATGTTCAAAGTGATTGAGAAGGCAATCCTCAACTCTGAACTCGGTATCACTCCCGAAAATAATGGAGAGGTGATACGTCTTTGCATCCCCCCTTTGACTGAGGATCGTCGTAAGCAGCTCGTCAAGCAGTGCAAAGCAGAAGCCGAAAACGCAAAGGTTTCTGTTCGCAACGCTCGCCGCGAGGCTATCGATGGACTGAAGAAGGAAATCAAGCAGGGGCTTAGCGAAGATGCCGAGAAGGATGCTGAAAGCAATGTGCAGAAACTTCACGACAAATATCTCAAGAAAATCGACGAAATCTTTGCTGCTAAAGAAAAAGAAATCCTTACTGTTTAATGCATAAGTCATAATGCATAATTCATAATGTAGCCCCATAGGTCTCCTCCGGCCTATAGGGCTTATTTGGCTTATATTATTCTATAATCATGAAAAAGACAATATTAGCGGGCTTTCTTGCCAGCCTTTTCCTCCCATTGGGTGCTCAGACCTTTAAAGAGTGGCAGGATCCTGAGATAAATGCTGTAAATCGTGCGCCGATGCGCTCCGAGGCTTTCGCCTTCAAGAAAGGTGAGAAAGGTACTTTCAAGGAAGATCGCAAATCATCATCCAATTATCTTTCCCTCAACGGCGACTGGAAATTCAACTGGGTTAACGACGCCTCATCACGTCCCACCGACTTCTGGAAAAAAGACTTTAACGACAAAGGATGGGATACTATAAAGGTGCCTGGATGCTGGGAACTCAATGGCTACGGCGACCCTATGTATACCAATATGGCTTATCCTTGGGATCGTTTCTTCCAGAATAATCCCCCCTATGTGCCTGATCAAGACAATCATGTCGGCACCTATCGTCGCGAGATCCTTGTGCCCGCTGCTTGGAAGGGAAAGGAGATTTTCGCTCATTTCGGCTCTGTCACGTCCAACATCTATCTATGGGTCAATGGCAAATATGTCGGCTATAGCGAAGACAGCAAACTCGAGGCTGAGTTCAATCTCACTCCCTATCTCATCCCAGGGAAGGAAAATCTTATCTGTTTCCAGGTGTTCCGTTGGTGCGACGGCTCTTACCTCGAAGACCAGGATTTCTGGCGTCTCTCCGGTGTAGGACGCGACTGCTATCTTTTCGCTCGCGACAAAAGCCGTATCGCCGATATCCGCGTGACTCCAGATTTGACTGACAATTACACTGATGGTGTCCTTGACATCGACCTTACGCTTACTGCCAACAAGCCGGTCACTCTCACTCTCACTGATGCAGAGGGAAATACCGTCGCTACAGCAACGGCATCTAAGTCAGGCAAGACTTCCATGAAGGTGGCAAATCCCAACAAGTGGACAGCAGAGACTCCTTATCTATATACTCTTACTGCCACTATGGAAGGCAATGACGAGGTTGTCCCCGTGAATGTAGGCTTCCGTAAGATTGAGCTTCAAGGAAATCAGATTCTTGTCAATGGCAAGCCCGTCCTCTTCAAGGGTGCCGACCGTCATGAGCTTGACCCCGACGGGGGCTACGTCGTGAGCCCTGAGCGTATGCTTGAGGATGTACAGCTTATGAAGAAACTCAACATGAACGCCGTGCGCACATGCCACTATCCCGATGATGAACTCTGGTATGAACTCTGCGACCGCTATGGTATCTATGTCGTGGCTGAGGCGAATGTGGAGAGTCACGGTATGGGCTATCGTGAGCATACTCTTGCAAAGAATAAGGCTTATCACAAGGCTCATCAGGAACGCAATCAGCGAAACGTTATCCGCAACTTCAATCATCCTTCGGTTATCTTCTGGAGCCTCGGCAATGAAGCCGGTTATGGTCCCAACTTTGAGGATGCCTACGACTGGATAAAGAATTTCGACCCCTCTCGCGCCACTCAGTATGAGCAGGCTCATCAGAATGGAAAGTCCGACATCTTCTGCCCGATGTATTACGGCTATGAAGGTATGGAAGCTTGGGGCAAGGATCCAAACAGTCCCAAACCCCTCATCCAGTGCGAATATGCTCACGCCATGGGCAATTCAATGGGTGGCTTCAAGGAATATTGGGATCTCATCCGCAAGTATCCGAGTCTGCAGGGTGGTTTCATCTGGGATTTCGTCGACCAGGGTATCCGTATGAAGGATGAAAACGGCATTGAATACTTCGCCTATGGTGGCGACTTCAACGACTATGATGCCAGCGACAACAACTTCTGCATTAATGGTGTTGTTGGCCCCGACCGTCTCCCAAATCCCCATGCCGACGAAGTACGCTACTTCTACCAGAATGTCTGGACCACTCCCGCCGACATCAAGAGCGGAAAGGTAAATGTCTACAACGAGAACTTCTTCCGCGACCTCTCCGACCTTACCCTCAACTGGACTCTCCTGCACGATGGCAAGCCCGTACGCACTGGCATCATCTCAGATCTCAATGTTGCTCCTGGAGAAACAGCTCAGATCACAATCCCTTATGGTGAAATTTCCGACAAGGGTGAATGGCTTCTCAATGTGGCATATATCCTCAATGAAACCGACGGTCTCCTCCCGGCTGGCTACGCTGTGGCTCGCGAACAGCTTCCCGTTTCTATGCAGGAAACTTCTCCATCCCTTGCATCTACGACTGTCGTTGCTAAGAACACTCAGCTTCCTGACCCCAGGGTAATCAACAACCATGTCAATTTCCTGAAGGTTAAAGGGCAAGACTTCTTGATTGAGTTTAATAAGTATACTGGTTTCATGACCAAATACGAAGTAGACGGAATGCAGCTTTTGGCACAAGGTGGTCAGCTTACCCCCAATTTCTGGCGTGCCCCGACCGACAACGACTTCGGTGCAGGTCTGCAGCGTAGGTATGAGGCTTGGCGTAAACCCGAGATGAAACTCACGTCTCTTGATTATACTGAAAAAGATGGAACTGTCATTGTTGAGGCTAAATATGAGATGCCTGGTGTAAGTGGCAAGCTTGGATTGAGCTACGCTATCACTGCAAGCGGTGAGGTCATTGTTATGGAAGGTTTTGAAGCAACTGAAGGTGCTAAGGTAAGCGATATGTTCCGCTTCGGAATGCAGATGCAGATGCCCGAGCAGTTTGATGCCATTGAATATTATGGCCGCGGTCCGATTGAAAACTATTCCGACCGTAACCACTCCACTTTCCTCGGCATTTACAATCAGAAAGTTGCCGATCAGTTCTATCCTTACATCCGTCCGCAAGAGACAGGCACGAAGACCGACGTGCGCTACTGGAAGCAGCTCAACGATGCTGGAAATGGCTTGGAATTCACAGCAATGCAACCTTTCTCAATCTCTGCTCTCAACTATACCATCGACAGTCTTGACGACTATCCTGATAAGCGACAGAGCCATGGTTCGCTTGCAGAGAAGTCAGACTTCACCAACATCTGTATCGACAAGGCTCAGATGGGACTCGGCTGCGTCAACAGCTGGGGTGCACTTCCTCTTCCGCAGTATATGCTCCCCTACGGCAACTACATCTTCTCTTTCATGATGAAGCCCGTCTTCCACCAGATCCAACCCAAGTATTAATGCGTATCGATTTGTCTGACCCGTCCGACAAGTCCGATAACACAAAAAAGCCGAGTCCCCAAAAGGATTCGGCTTCTTTAATCTTTAATAATTCTCTGGCCTCTGGAATCTTGTCTCTGGCCTCTTTTACTTCACTTCTTAGTGAACGAAACCTTCGCATCAGTGCTCTCAAGCTCGAAGCTCAGGATTGTGCCATCCTTTGTCACATCCACATCCTCAATCTTTGAGTATTGTGCGAGGCTGCCAAGGAAATTGGCTGTCACTGCGCCAAGTCCGTCAGGAGCATCTACGCCTGCCACGTCAAGTGTATTCTGGTCGAACGACAGGTAATAGTCGTCATCACCCTTGTCTTCGCGAGTCCACTTGCCTTCTACAGAAGCTTTCACTGTATAGTTGATGGCATTGCCCACTGAGTCGGGGGCTGTTACGGTATAGTCTTTGGTCATCTTGACCGGACCATTGCTCTTTTCTGTACCTTCGCTGAATTCGAAAGTAGTGATCGCTGTGGCAGATGTTGCGCCTTCAATAGCGGGAACCACTGCTTCTGGAGTTGCTGAACTCCATGTGCCGATCATTTTGTTGTTTTCCTCAGAGCAGGAAGAGAGTGCGGCCGCACCGAAAAGAAGGGCTGCGCCAACTGCAAGCTGATTAATTGTTTTCATAGTCTTTTAATTTAATAAATTAAACATCATTACCATTACAACAACCAATCCCTCTTTTAGTTTATCAAGTGCTTATTTTCTGCCCTCTCAGCATTGTCTGACGTGTCCGACTAGTCCGACCAGTCTGACACCTTATACCTGAAGCCTGACACCTTATACCTTACATCTCCACACATAAAGCCTATCCGAAGCCCGTATCTTCTCCGGCACCGGCATCGAGAACCGATCTCCCTTCTTCACTTCCGCTACCGGGTCGGTAGTGAGCCGTAGTTCCTCTACCTTGAAGATAAGCGCTCCCGTTGTGGGTCCGGTCACTACCACTTCATCCCCTGGCCGAAGCACTCCACATTCCATCTGGAACTCCCCGACGCCAAGCCTATCATAATATCTGATTCCCTTAGCCACATATTCCTTAACCCGGGTGCTGCTGCTTCCATATTTTCCGCTCCATTCCCCAAGACGTTGACCCAAATAGTAGCCATTCCAGTATCCGCGGTTGAATACTTTCGCAAGCCGTTCTTCCCATCCCTGAAGCTTTTCGTCGCTGAAATCTCCTGCGCATATTGACTCGAGTGCCTCAGAATAGCATTCCACTACCTCCTTCACATATTCCGGACCCCTCGCGCGTCCTTCAATCTTGAATACCCGCACTCCGGCATCTACCATCTTGTTGAGGAAATGAATAGTCTTCAGGTCTTTCGGACTCATTATATATTGGTTGTCCACCTCAAGCTGGTCGCCCGTCTCCTTATCTGTTACGGTATATGAGCGTCGGCATATCTGGGTGCAAGCTCCCCGATTAGCCGCTGAATTCATCTGATGCAGTGAAAGATAGCATTTTCCGCTCACCGCCATGCACAATGCTCCGTGGCAGAACATCTCAAGCCTTATCGGTTTCCCGTTAGGTCCCTTCAGCCCTTCCTTCTCTATAGCCTCGTGTATTGCCTTCACTTGGTCAAGGTTCAGTTCCCTGGCAAGCACCATCACGTCGGCAAACTGCGAATAGAATCTTACAGCCTCGATGTTGGTGACATTTACCTGTGTGGAGATATGCACTTCCTGCCCGATCTGGCGCGCATAGAGTATGGCTGCCATGTCAGATGCTATGATAGCTGAAATGTGGGCGGCATACGCGCGATCGATTATCTTATGGAGGAGCTCCATGTCGTTGTCGTAGATCACCGTGTTCACCGTCAGATACGTCTTCACGCCCTTCTCTGAGCAACGGCGCACTATCTCGTCCATATCATCAGCCGTGAAATTGGCACTCGAACGTGATCGCATATTGAGTCCCTCGATACCGAAATATACAGCATCTGCGCCGGCGCTCAAGGCTGCCGCCAGTGATTCCCAGCTCCCGACTGGAGCCATTATCTCAAAATCCTTTCTATTCATTATTATAGTAGCAAAGCGCACTCCGTGCGCGTCATTTATGGAAGGGAGGCTTCCTTGCCTCCCCATCGAGTCAAATCTGGTGACTGAAGACTGAAGACTCAAGACTTGCGGCTCCGCCGCCCTAAATAAATTGTTACCACCCCCATCGTAAGCGATTTGAAAGTCGCATCCTTAAATCCCGCCCTTTCCATCATAGCAGTCATCTCCCCCCTCTGCGGACAAGCCGCGATCGATTCCGGAAGATACGAATAGGCTCTCGTGTCGTGAGAAACCATCTTCCCTACAGCTGGTATCACATGATGTGAATACAATCGGTAGAAGCCTCTGATAAGTGCATTTGCCGGTTCTGAAAGCTCTATCACGCAGATTACCCCTCCGGGTTTCATCACGCGGTGCATCTCCCTGTATCCTTCCTCAAGATGCTCAAAGTTTCTTACGCCATAAGCCACAGTCACCAAGTCGAAAGTCTCATCCGGGAATGGCATATTCAGGCTGTCTCCTTCAATGAATGTGATATGATTTTGGGCTGCTATGTCCATCCCTGCCAATTTTTCCTTGGCTATCTTGAGCATCCCGGCCGAGAGGTCGAGTCCCGTGATGTAAGCCTTCGGAAACAGTTCATGGAGGCGAAAAGAGACATCTCCGGTGCCGCATGCCACATCGAGTGCCATCTTAGGGCCTTCTGGCGGAAGCATCCGCGAAGCCATCTTTAGAGCCTTGTTGCGCCAGCGTATATGCAATCCGCCGGTCATCATAGTGTTCATAGAGTCGTAGGCAGGGGCAATTGCATCAAACATTTCCCCAACCTGCTTCCCTTTCGCTTCCGTCTCATTATACGGCTTCACATCCTCGCTGTTCATCTCCTCCTAATCTATAATCTGAAATCTGACACCTGACATCTGACACCTGACATCTGACACCTGACACCTGACATCTGACACCTGAAATCTGACATCTGACACCTGAGAGATAGAATGAAGGCCATGGCCTTCATTCTATCTCCTTCGCATAGCTCCTTCTCCGCTTATGCTGTCTGTTTGTGAATGATTCCCACTGGTTTTGCACCTTCGCATTGCTTTCGAGCTCTGGATTTGACTCCACATACTTATAGCCATGGTTAATAAAGGCTGGGATAAGGTCTTGGAAGAGGAGCGCATTCACTCCTTTCCCCTGGTATTCCGGCTTCACAGCCACCAGCAGAAGGTCTACTCGGTCGTTCTTTCCCTTCAGCCCCTTCAGCAGATGCCACCATCCTAACGGAAGCATCTTTCCTTTCGATTTCTGGAGCGCTTTGCTCATCGATGGCATCGAGATGCCAACGCCTACGAGCTTCTCTTCGGAGTCGACGATGCAGCTTACGAGGCTGAGGTCGAGCAAACCCAAATAAAGATTGATATAGTGCTCTATTTGTCGGTCGGTGAGTGGCGAATACTGGTAGAGCTTGTCATATGCCTCATTGATAAGTTCGAAAAGAGCCCTGCCGTATTTCTCCTTTATCTCTTTCTTGCTGGTGAATTTTGCAACTTTCAGCCCGAATTTCTTTTTCACTATCTCAGATATGCGGTTGTGCTTATCTGGAATCCCTTCCGGCACCTCCATCAGATATTCCACCCAGTCGGAGTCTTTCTCATATCCAAGAGCGTGCATATGTTCAGGATAGTAGGAATAATTATAGATGGTGGCCATGGTGCTGAGCTGGTCGTAGCCCTCCACGAGCATTCCCTCATAGTCCATGTCGGTGAAGCCAAGCGGGCCTACGATTCTCTTAAGGCCACGTTCCTTGCCCCACTCCTCGATTTTCTCGAGAAGTGCGCGCGACACTTCTATCTCATCCGTGAAATCTATGAAACCGAACCGGATATCCTTAGCCCCATGCTTCTCGTTGAGAGTATTGTTGATGATGCCGGCGATCCTGCCTACTGGCTTTCCGTTCTTGTAAGCCATGAAGCAGCGCACATCGCAGAAGTCGTATGCCGGGTTTTTCTTCGGGTTGAGAGTATCCACATCGTCGCTCACCAATGGTGGCACGAAATATGGATTATCCTCATACATATCAATCTGGAACTGCACAAACTTCTTCAGTTCCGACGGTATCATCTCGATTTCCTTTATCTCAATCATCTTCTAAAAATTATGTTCAGCAATTCGCAAAACGCGCCACGCGCCACGCGCTACGCGTCACGCTATCTGATTGCGAAAGCAATCAGCACTCCCAGCATCACGATGATAAAACCTAATAGCCACAGTATCGTCGATGTCCTGCTCCTGTCTATCAGCGCCAACTTCAGCTCCTCCACATTATTTATAGGTCCCTCCGGATCCGCAGCCTTCTTTGCCACTTTCCTGAGCTTAGGAAGCTGCTCCGGCAGATTGTCGAGCACCTCATTTATCAGTTTCCCGTAGTTGATGATGTCCATTTTTGTGTCTTGCGGTTCAAGCTGGTCGCGATGGTCATACCCGACATTAGTCAGTTTCAGGTTTTCATTATACTCCGTGAAGATGATATTGTCTGGGGTTATCGGATGGTGCATGACATGGTTTTCCTGCATATACTCCATGGCATCCGGAAGCTGGGATGTGAGCCTTTGGATTATCTTCGGTGTCAGGCGTTTCTCATCTATAAGCCGACGAAGCGAATAGCCATATATATCGTCGGTGACGATAGCCATGCCTATTTCTGGGATTTCCTCGAAATCGTTCACCATCACTATATTGGCATGTGCCAGGTTATAGCGGGTGTCGAATTCCTTCTCGATGATGGCCTTATATTTCGGATCATCGCGGTATTCCTGCTTCAGGGCCTTCAGCATGATCCACTTACCGAATTTCTTCACGGTATACACATCATAGATATCCTCTTCCCATTCAGGCATGAGCGTAAGCTCCGACCAACGTCCCGTCGGGTCGTTGATTGGGATTTTCTTCTCCTCCTTACTTATATATGCAGCCATCCGT
>DAAK01000105.1 GCA_001701075.1 Bacteroidales bacterium GP3
TTTTCTGTATGATTTTCATACAATCTTAAACCTTAATAGGTAAAATTCCTTTTTTTTGAATCCAAAACACCCTCAGTTGTGAACTATCAGTTATGCTTGCGGTGAAGATACCAATGCAAACATCCTACAAAGAGCGCACCCCCTATTATATTGCCTATGGTAGCAGGTAGAAGATTACGCCATAGACTCTCTCCTACACCTATCGGAGCCCCCTCAAACATAGCGAGTGGAATATAAAACATATTGGCAATGCAGTGCTCATAACCTAACACGACAAATGCCATTACAGGCAACCAGCAGCCAAAAGCCTTCTCCAAAAGATCATGACCTGCCAGCGCAAGCCATACCCCAAGGCATACAAACCAGTTGGCACCTATACCTTTCAAAAGAACTACACCCCATGGCATCGAGGTTTTGGCTATCCCAATATTTATTATGGCGCTATGCCACGGATCTACCGAAGTCAGACCTACAAGATACACCAGAAGATATGTGAATCCCACAGCGCCTACAAAATTTCCTAAATACACCAGCGACCAATTGGCAAGGACAGCACCGAATCCATAATGCTTATCCATGTATGCTGGTATGAGCATAGCGTTATTGCCCGTGAAAAGTTCTGCGCCTAACACCACCACAAGGATAAGGCCAATCGGAAACATTATGCCGGATAGCAGTTTGCTCATTGCAGGATTGCCCGTCGTTATTTCAGGAAAACCGAATCCCACGGTGAGGGATAATATTCCTCCTATGGCAATAAACGCGCCAGCGGCAATTGCTGCCATAAACAAGCGTCCCGGATGTTTCAGAGTATTCTCTACCTTTGTGCATGCCCCCTTTATGGAAGCCTCAAGCGTCTCTGTAGGTGTCTTTATCTGCATATTTTTTATTATTTTTGTCATCTTAAAAGAAAAGGCTCTTTTCCATATGAAAAGAGCCTTCGATGCTTTTGCTCATTGGGGCTGATTAGCCTTCTGAGATAGCGTCGCTCGGGCATACCTGTGCGCAGCTTCCGCAGTCGATGCAGGTGTCCGGATTGATGTGGTAGATGTCGCCCTCTGTGATTGAATCAGTAGGACATACGCTCTGGCAAGTGCCGCATGCGACGCAGTTGTCGCCAATTACATAAGCCATAATTGTAATTCTTTTAAAGGTTTATTGTTTTTATAATCGTTTTCTGGTTGATTATTTAATGCAAATTTAAACCTAAATCCACAATTAAGCAAACATTCCGCCAATTTATTTCTATTTTCAATCCTAATTTAGACATAATCCAAATAAAGAACTGAATCACCCAATGGCTTTAAACAAACGATTAAACACTTAAACAATTAAACGATTAAACAACTAAACAACTCTTATTTCTCAAAACCTCTCAGACGAAGCAATGCCTTCGCGTCGGGATTGTGACCACGGAATTTCTTGAAGAGCACCGATGCATCCTCATCGTCGCCTGCCTCAAGGATATTCTTCTTGAAACTATCAGCTGTCTTCTTATCGAAAATACCCTGTTGCTGGAAGAGTTCCCATGCATCTGCCTCAAGCACCTGTGCCCAAAGATATGTGTAATATCCGGAGGCATATCCATCATCTCCGAAGATATGCTTGAAGTATGGTGAACGGTAACGGTAAGTGATTTCTTCCGGCATACCTACCTTCTCTGCAAAAGCTGCCTCAAAACCTGGCACGTCTACCCCTTCGCCATCTGTCTTGCCCCATGCAAGGTCAAGAAGCGCTGCTCCGGCAAGCTCTGTCGTAATGAAGCCCTGATTAAACTTGGAAGCATCCTGAATCTTCTGAATCATCTCCTCGCTGATAGGCTCACCAGTCTTATAATGCTTTGCATAGTAGCGAAGCACTTCTGGAGAAGTAGCCCAATGCTCATTTATCTGAGAAGGCAACTCCACGCAGTCACGGTCTACATTGGTGCCGGCAAGTGTCTTATATTGAGATCTGCCGAGCATTCCCTGAAGTGCATGTCCGAATTCGTGGAACATAGTCTCCACCTCATCAAGTGTCAACAGAGCTGGAACATCACCGGCAGGACGTGAGAAATTGCAAACGTTATAGACAATCGGACGCTTCATCTGTCCATCCTCATACATTCCGGCAGACTGCATCTGCTCCATCCATGCTCCCTGCACCTTTGAATTGCGTGGGAAATAATCTGTCATAAAGACAGATATGTGCTCACCGGTCTTTGCATCTTGCACATCGTAAACGGTGACTTCATCCATATACTTAGGCGCATCTGGCATTTCCACAAGCTTAATGCCATAGAGTTTCTCAGCACAGTAGAAGAGCCCATTCTTTACATTCTCAAGTGAGAAATAGGGCTGGATGTCGGCGTCGCTAAGGCCAAACTTCTGTTCCTTAACTTTTCCTGCATAGTAATAGTAATCCCATGGAGCGATCTTGAAACCACCTCCATTTGCATCTACATATGCCTGCATATCAGCAACTTCTTCATGTGAACGCTTCACTGCCGGCTCAAACACTTGCAGTAGGAGGCTCTCTGCTGCTTCCGGAGTCTTTGCCATCACCTTGGCTGTCTGCATCTGAGCAAAGTTATCGAATCCCATAAGCTTTGCTTTCTCAGCACGTAGCTTCACTATCTTCTCGATTACAGGGTAATTGCTGTTGGCGCCATAGCTGGCAAGGGTAGTGTAGCCCTTGTAGATTGCTTCGCGAAGACCACGGTTGTCGGCTGATTCAAGCACCGGCAGACGACTCGGTGCGCGAAGTGTGAACACCCAAAGGCCGTCAAGACCACGTGCGGTGGCTTCCTCAGCTGCTGCAGCAACTACATTCTCTGGAAGTCCGGCAAGATCTTCCTTGTCATAGACTGTCACAAAAAATTCGTTGGTCGCATTGAGAAGATTCTTGTTAAACTGTATGAAGAGCTTTGAAAGCTCATCGTTGATCTTGATCAGTTGCTCTTTCTTTTCTGGTGAAAGTGCAGCACCTTGCTCAGCAAACTGACGATAGTATTTCTCTACAAGACGTTTTTGCACAGGTGTCAGACCCATCTTGTCGCGCATGTCATAGATCGATTTGATGCGGTCGAAGAGCTGCTGATTGAGCATCACCTTGTTTTGCGCATCGTTGAGAAGTGGAATTGCCTCCTCTGCCATCGCTGCAAATTCTGGAGTTTTCATACAGCTGTCGTAGTGATAGAAGACACTTGTGACGCGCTCCAGAATCGGAGACAGGTTTTCGAGTGGAACAATAGTGTTGTCGAAATCCGGTGTTGCACGATTGCGCAGGATGTTTGCAAGATTCTGCTCCTGCTGCTCTATTCCTGCCTTGATTGCCGGAATGAAATCAGATGTCTTGATCTGTTCAAATGGAGGAATCTCATACTTTGCAGTATAAGGCTCCAAGAAAGGATTGCTTTCTGCCATTGCTGTCATTGTCGAGGCTGCCACAAGTAAAGAAGCCGCCATTACTTTAATTTTTCCCATATTATATTGTTTTTGTTGTTTCTGTCTTAATTAAAAAATCTATACAGAATGATTATGCATTATGAATTATGACTTGCTTTAGCTTGAGCGTAGCTAATTATGCATTATGCATTGATTTAAAGTTTCCCTCGCTTTATAGCCCTCGGAAGAAAGCTCATATGCGCCACTATAGCCTTCAGTGTCCCATAATGCGACGCCATTATCTTAAATCTTTCCATAAGCGACGCCTTCTTGTTATGGTCGGTCATTCCATCAGCCAGATAATCGATCGTGACTCTCTTGAGATTTACCCTATTGCCTGCCCTTGAGGCTTTTATGCAACGGATACACCAATCATAATCAGCAGAAAAACGATAGTCAGTGTCATAAAGTGGCGATATGTCTCTCCTCACCATAAAAGCTTGATGGCAAATGAGCATTCCTTTTCTGAAACTGTCCACTGTCAGTATCTCTGGTGCTGAAAGATGACGCGGACCAATTCTCTTACCCTCAATATCTACAATGTCTGTGTCGCCATACACTATATCCGGATTCTGACTCTCTATTGCATCTGCATAAGCACTTAGAGTATCTGAAGCGTGAAACTTATCCCCAGAGTTCAAGAATATAAGGTAGCGGCCACAGGCAAGTTTTATTCCCTTGTTCATGGCATCATAGAGCCCATTGTCAGGCTCGCTTATGATTCGAAGACCGGAAGTGCCCAACTTTCGTCCTATCAATATAGTATCGTCGGTGGAAGCTCCATCTACTATGATATGCTCGAAGTCAGTAAAAGTCTGCTCGGCCACAGACTCCATCGTAAGAGGGAGCGTTTCCGATGCGTTGAAGGTGATCGTTATCACCGATATGAGAGGTCTTTTTTCCATATTTTAACCCTATCTTATAACCCCATAACCCTATAAACCTCAACTTTCGCAAGCGAAAGTTGAATTAAAATTCTATCTCAAGCACATAGATTGGTTCAGTGTGCGTTGATGTATCAGCTACTTTTTCTCCATCTCCTTGATGTGAAGCTTGGACAAATACATTCAGTTTCCGTTTCTCATTCCAAAGATTCATATCATACGAAGGTTCCCAGGCATCGACACTGAAATCCGTCATATCAATGATTTTCCAGTCTTTTTTACCGAGGTGCGGGGTATATGCAACACTTACCTTGCTTCCCCTTTCTTGATCACGGAATACGTAGCAGGCCTTCTTTCCATCAGAGACTATTCGAGGTCGGGCTATAGGAATCATCTTCGTCCCTCCACCCGACAATGAAAACGGTTCTGACCGGCTACCGACTGTACTCATGTTCCAGTTCTTGCCATCGTGCCATACCAATCTGTATTGCGGCACCATGCTCTCCTGATCTCTCCAATATGTGGCGATGAAAGGATGTCCATCGCTGTCGGCCGTCATACTTGTCTGATTGATAAGCTCTGAATTCTGGGGTATTTCCCAAGCTATCTCTGCGCTTTCCATCGTTATCGGCAACTGATAGTCGGAGCCATCACTGCGCTGCCAAGTGCGACCTCCATCTTTCGATTGGGCATAGCAAAGATCATGATTAGTCTCCACAAGCCAAGTCTCACGCCAAACCCATGAGAGATGAAGTATACCTTTCGGATCCGCATACATCTGCCAATATGCATTGCGCTTTCCTTCCCCATCGAGGAGTATATCATGGAGTCTATTCCATTGCCTTGCTTTTGTATCGTAATGGTTCAAAACGAGATTTCCTCTTCCTGAGGCTCCCGAACGATAGGCAAATATCAAATCTCCATTTGGCATTGTATAAAATTCTGGATACGTCACATCCTGCTCATCACTTCCGGTCATAGGGATCAATTCCCCGAGTTCAAGACTCCCAGGAGCCATAGATTTGGCATAATGCAATGGATGTCCATGATGATCAAACGATACGTGGATATATCCGTCACCATCCACTCCGATGCTTATCACATTGTGAGCGTCTATGATATTCCCTTTATATTGAGTCTTGTGAAGCGTCCATTCGTCAGAGCCGACCTTTCGCTGTCCGAGTGTCACAAACCCTTCCGGATCATAGTAAGATATATATTGTGTATCACCATGAGTGGCAAGAGAACTGCCACGGAAAACCGCCGTATTGACTGATGTCGCGGCATAGCCTTCCCCTACCTCACTCAGTTTTCCCTTCAATCCTTTAGCTGACGAAAACAGTGATACCCCAATAAGCATCATCGATAACATCACATATTTCATCAAGCTATTTCTCATCATCCTATTTACAAATAAACTTATAAATCTCAACTTCCAAAAGTGAGAGTTGAATTGATTTACAAAAATAACTAATTTTAATTAAGGCTACAAATTTAAGCCAAATTTTCTTTAAATCATTTTGAACTTATTAACGTGATTTAAGGTTATTATAGCATAATTAAACGATTTCAGCTATGAAAAACACAATCTTAACTACCATATTGTTAGCCTGCAGTGCAATTTCAGTATCAGGACAAGAGCTCCGCTCAAATTCTTTAGTGGATGCACAGAAGGATTCCCTTCTCAACGACCATAAGATAATCTATATCGACGGAAAACCAGCTAATATAACTCAGGAGCATCAGGATTCCATTCGAAATGTGGTAGAAACTTTTTTCTATGATCAGTTTCAGAGTTTTTCCGACCCTGCAGCTCCATATTTCCTCTTTATGAGTCATGATGCCAACCTCGCAATGGGAATTGGAGGTTGCGTCCGCATCAGAGGATGGTATGACTTAGACGCTGCAATCCCAGCCAACAGCTTTACCCCTTACCTCATTCCTATGGTCAAGGATCCCGCCAACAACAGTAAATTGGGAGCTACCCCAGCCGGTTCCACTCTCTTCTTCCGTGTTATAGGCAAAAACAAGAATGTCGGGGAATATCAGCTGTATATTGAGGCCAACTTCAACGGATACGGAGGCACTGACTTCCACCTTAAGAAAGCATATGCCCAACTTAACAACGTGACTTTGGGCTACGCTTCATCTACATTCTCTGACCCTGCTGCCATTCCTCCTACTGTCGATGCCAATGGCCCTGCCAACAAGATATCTCCCACTTCCGTTCTCGTAAGATGGATGAATACTTACAAACAACGCTGGACTATTGCAGGATCAGTCGAACTACCGAAAAATGCAGCTGTCTCCACAATGACTGGGAAAATAGGCACAGCAAGCCCAACTCTCCCCGACTTTGCCGCCTTCCTTCAATATGCTTGGGGAAAGAGCGAACATGTACGCCTTGCAGGACTCGCCCGTTCTCTTCCTTACGAGGACCTGATCAGTCATACTCGGCATCATAAATTTGGATGGGGTCTCCAACTCTCTACTGTATTGCATCCCATCTCGCCCATCACTTTATATGGCACATTCAACTGTGGAGAGGGACACGAAAGCACAACTGGCGACCTTCAGGTAGGAAACTACGACCTCGTTCCATCTCCTCTTGATCCAATCGACATGTATGCACCCTTCTCTCTCGGATATTGCGTTGGCCTGCAATATAACTTCCGGCCAAATCTCTTTGCTTCAGTTTCATATTCCGACAGCCGCTATTTGCCACGCAAGCCACGCGAAGCATCAGAATACCGATATGGCAACATCCTGACCGCAAATGTCTTCTGGAATCTCACACCCCGTATCCAGGCCGGTCTTGAATTCGACACTGGCGTTCGCAAGAATTGGAGCGGCAACTCACGCCGCGCCGACCGCCTCGGCCTAATGGCCCAATTCTCCTTCTAAA
>DAAK01000042.1:0-13410 GCA_001701075.1 Bacteroidales bacterium GP3
GCTGAATTCCCGGCTGAAAAGGCTGGTCTTAATGTGATCATCACTGACTCTGAGGCTCCCTACCACGAGCGCAAGGTGACACTGCTCAATGGCCCGCACACCGTCCTCTCCCCTGTCAGCTATCTCAGCGGCGTCGACATCGTGCGTGATGCCTGCAACCATCCTGTGATCGGCAAATATATACATAAGGTGCAGTTTGACGAACTCATGCAGACCCTAAACCTCCCGATGGATGAACTCCAGGCTTATGGCGAAAGCGTGCTCGAACGCTTCAACAATCCTTTTGTCGACCATCAGGTGACTTCTATCATGCTCAATTCATTCCCGAAATATCAGACCCGCGATCTCCCGGGCGTGAAGACCTATCTCCAGCGCAAGGGCGAACTCCCCAAGGGTCTCGTTCTCGGTCTCGCTGCCATCATTACATATTATAAAGGTGGCAAACGTGCGGATGGTGCTCCAATCCAGCCTAAGGATGACCAGAAGATCATGGATCTCCTGACTGAGCTCTGGGCTACCGGCGACACCCGCAAGGTGGCTGAAGGTGTGCTTGCTGCCGACGACCTTATCTGGAAAGAACATGGAAATCTCAATGAGATTCCGGGGCTTACCGACCTTGTTGTGGAATATCTCGACAGCATCCAGGATAAGGGCATGCTTGCGACTGTAGAGAGCATCCTCTAAAATAATATAAAATGAAAGATTATATCAAGATAAACCCTTCTGACAACGTGGCAGTTGCTATTTCCGCGTTGCAGAAGGGTAATGAGGTAAATATAGATGGTGTCTCATTCTCCCTCGTTTCCGATATCCCGGCAGGACATAAATTTGCCCTGAAGAATATCAAGGAGGGCGAGAATATCATCAAATATGGTTTCCCAATCGGTCATGCAAAGCATGATATCGCCCTCGGTAGTTTCCTTGACGACCATGATATCAAGACTAACCTTGAAGGGCAGCTCGACTATTCCGACGTGAAGCGTAAACCTGTGGAGAAATGCCATTGCGAGGGCGGAGAACGCACTTTCGAAGGTTTTCTCCGTAAGGATGGCCAGGCCGGTGTGCGCAACGAAATATGGGTTATCCCTACAGTCGGTTGTGTCAACGGTATTGCGAAGCAGATAGTAGATCGCCTGAATGCTGAGACTGGAGCTGAGGGTGTGGATGGCATTTTTGCTTTCCCCCACAACTATGGATGTTCGCAGCTTGGCGATGACCATGAGAATACAAAGAAGATACTCCGCGATATGGTGCTTCACCCTAACGCAGGTGGTATTCTCGTGGTTGGTCTCGGTTGCGAGAACAATCAGCCGAAGGTTTTCGAGGAATTCTGTGGCGACTACGACAAGGAGAGTGTGAAATTTATGGTTTGTCAGGAAGTGGAAGGAGACGAAGTTGAGTATGGTCTTGACATCCTCCGCTCGCTATATGAAAAGGCAAAGCAGGACAAACGCACCACTCTCCCAGCCTCAAAACTCAGGATTGGGCTCAAATGCGGTGGCAGCGACGGATTCTCCGGTATTACTGCAAATCCTCTGCTTGGTGAATTTTCTGATTTCCTATGCGATTGCCAAGGTGGAACCACGGTGCTTACCGAAGTGCCCGAAATGTTCGGTGCCGAGACTATTCTCATGCAGAGATGTGCCGATGATAAGCTTCTTGATGAGACTATCACTCTTATCAACGATTTCAAGGAATATTTCCTTAGCCATGGCGAACCCGTAGGAGAGAATCCTTCTCCAGGAAATAAGGCCGGTGGTATCTCGACTCTCGAAGAGAAGGCTCTCGGTTGCACACAAAAGAGCGGCAAGAGCGAAGTAAAGGGTGTGCTTGCTTATGGAGAACGTATCCATAATCATGGTCTCAACCTTCTTTCTGCTCCTGGAAACGATCTGGTTGCTTCCACAGCCCTCGCAGCTTCCGGATGCCAGATTGTACTGTTCACTACAGGACGCGGCACTCCCTTCGGAACTTTCGTGCCTACTGCCAAAATCTCTACCAACAGTAATCTCGCAAGAAGAAAACCGGATTGGATCGATTTCAATGCTGGCGTTCTTGTAGAAGATGCTGATATGAAAGAAGTGGCCAAAAAATTCGCCGACTTCGTCCTTGAGGTGGCAAGCGGAAAGAAAGTGAATTCCGAAAAAGCCGGTATCCACGAAATCTCCATCTTCAAGAATGGCGTCACCCTCTAATCGTTGATCATTTATCGTTAATCGTTTAAATTCCATAATATATGAAACCCTTCATGGACGAAAACTTTCTGCTGCAGAATGAGACTGCGCAGAAGCTCTACCACGAGCACGCGGCCAAAATGCCGATAATCGACTATCACTGCCATCTGATTCCAAAGATGGTGGCCGACGACCATAAATTCTCTTCCATCACCGAGCTTTGGCTCGGTGGCGACCATTATAAATGGCGTGCTATGCGCAGCAATGGTGTTGATGAACGTTTCTGCACCGGCAAGGACACCACTGACTGGGAGAAATTCCAGAAATGGGCTGAGACAGTGCCCTATACTTTCCGCAATCCCCTCTACCACTGGACACACCTTGAGCTAAAGACTGCTTTCGGCATCGATAAGCTCCTGAATCCGGAGACTGCAAAGGAGATTTTTGACGAATGTAATGATAAGCTTCGCAACGACCCGAACATGACTGCCCGCGGTCTGATGCGTCGCTACAATGTGGAGACTGTCTGCACTACCGACGACCCGGCTGATCCTCTCGAATATCACAAGCAGGTGAAAGACTCTGGCTTCGAGGTCAAGATGCTCCCGACATGGCGCCCAGATAAGGCTATGGCTGTCGATAAACCCGCTGAATATCGCGAATATATCGCAAAACTTGGTGAAGCAGCCGGAATGGAAATCCGCACTTTCAACGATCTCGTTGACGCTCTCCAGAAACGTCACGATTTCTTTGAGGAAATGGGTTGCCGTCTTTCCGACCATGGCATCGAGGAATTCTACGCTGAAGATTATACCCAGCCTGAGATCGACGCTATTTTCGCTAAGGTGATGAATGGCGGCGAACTTACTCCTGAAGAAGTGGATAAGTTCAAGAGTGCCATGATGATAGTATTTGGAGAAATGGATTATGAAAGCTGTTGGACACAGCAGTTCCACTATGGTGCTATCCGCGACAACAACTCCAAGATGTTCAAGCTTCTTGGCCCTGACACCGGCTTCGATTCTATCGGCGAATTCAACACTGCCAAGAAATGTGCTAAATATCTTGATAAACTTAACAGCAACGGCAAACTCGCCAAGACCATTCTCTACAACCTTAACCCTTGCGCAAATGAAGTGATGGCCACTATGCTTGGAAACTTCCAGGATGGCAGCGTGGCTGGCAAGATTCAGCTTGGTTCCGGTTGGTGGTTCCTTGATCAGAAAGATGGCATGCAGAAGCAGATGAATGCCTTGTCGCTCCTCGGCCTTCTCAGCCGCTTCGTAGGTATGCTCACCGACAGCCGTTCATTCCTCTCCTATCCGCGTCATGAATATTTCCGCCGCACTCTCTGTAATCTCGTAGGCACCGATATCGAAAACGGTGAAATCCCCTACACAGGTTATGAAGAAAAGCGTGTCAACCAAATGATTGAAGACATTTGCTATAACAACGCTAAAAACTACTTCAAGTTCTGATTATGGCACAGACATCTCCATTGGCGGCAGCAAACCAGAAGATAACCAATTTCCGTTGGACCATATGTCTGCTGCTCTTCCTTGCCACTACGGTCAACTACATGGACCGTCAGGTGCTTTCTCTGACCTGGAAGGAGTTTATTTCTCCTGAGTTCCACTGGACTGATGCCAACTACGGTCTCATCACCGCAGTTTTCTCAATCGTCTATGCTATCGCAAACCTTATAGCAGGCCGTTTCATCGACTGGATGGGCACAAAGAAAGGTTATCTTTGGGCTATCGGTGTATGGTCGGCCGGTGCATGTGCACACGCACTTTGCGGAATTGCCACTGAAGGATATTTAGGAGTTTTCAAGGGTATCGACATGAAGAGTGCCCATGCTCTGGTAGAAGCTTCGGGCGACATAGCAGTGCTGATTGCTACGGTGTCAGTATGGTTCTTCCTTGCAGCCAGAACAGTTCTTGCACTCGGCGAGGCCGGTAACTTCCCAGCAGCTATCAAGGTGACAGCTGAATACTTCCCGAAGCGCGACCGCGCATATGCAACCTCTATTTTCAATGCTGGTTCAGCAGTTGGCGCTCTTATCGCTCCTTTCACAATCGGCCCTCTCGCTAAGTTCTTCCAGAGCATCGGATGGGGCAACGGATGGGAAATGGCTTTCATCGTAATCGGTGCACTCGGCTTCATATGGATGGGCTTCTGGGTGTTCCTATATAAGGAACCGGCTCAGAATCCTCGCGTCAACGAAGCTGAGCTCGCTTATATCGAGCAAGATAACGAAACTCCCGACGAGTCTGCAAAAGAAAAGGCTGAGATCGAAGACTCCGAAACCGCTACAATTCCTTTCTGGCAGTGCTTCAAATATCCTCAGACTTGGGCAGTATTCTTTGGTAAGTTCCTGACCGACGGCGTATGGTGGTTCTTCCTTTTCTGGACTCCAGCCTACATCACCGACGTGTTCAAGCTGTCTACTTCATCCGGAGAAGGCATGATGATGATCTTCGTGCTCTATCTTATCACGATGCTATCAATCTATGGCGGCAAGCTTCCTTCCATCTTCATCGACAATGCAGCTAAGAAAGGAATTACTGTCAATCCATATGCAGCGCGTATGAAGGCTATGTTCATCTTTGCATTGTTCCCATTGCTGGCTCTTCTTGCCCAGCCTCTTAGCTCCGTTTCACAATGGGTGCCTATCATCATCATCGGTATCGCAGGTGCGGCTCACCAGTCTTGGAGTGCCAACATATATTCTGTAGTTGGCGATATGTTCCCGAAGAGCACCATCGCTACCATCATCGGTATCGGCGGTATGGCTGGTGGTTGCGGTTCATTCCTCATCAATCTTGGTTCAGGCGTGCTTTTCGACTATGCAGCTGAGACTCAGATGTCGATGTTCAGCTTCACCGGCAAACCTGCAGGCTACTTCATTGTATTCTGCATATGCGGCGTAGCATACCTACTTGGTTGGTGCATCATGAAGCTTCTCGTGCCACGCTACAAGAAGATCGAAGTGGCTTAATTAATAAGCATTTCTAAATAATGAAGAAAATATCAATATTCTTACTCGCGTTGGCAGCTTTGCTGCCTGCGCGAGCTCTTGCACAAGAGCAAACCGACACCATAATCATTTGGATGGCGGGTGACTCTACCATGGCCAACAAACCAATCGACGACGAAAAACAGGAACGCGGTTGGGGTCAGATGCTTCCCCTGATGCTTCAAGGGCCGGTCAAAGTCAGCAATCATGCTGTCAATGGCCAAAGCTCAAAGAGCTTTATCGACAGTGGACGCTGGGATAAGATGATGGCTGAAGTGAAGAAAGGTGACTACGTCATTATCCAGTTCGGCCACAACGACGAGAAAATCAAAAGTCCTGAAAGATATTCTGCACCAGGCTCTACTTTCGATGCTAACCTCACTAAAATGGTGAAGGATGTGAAGAAAAAGGGAGCTACCCCGATTCTCATGAACTCGATTGTACGTCGAAATTTCCCAACAGAGAAGGTAGACAACACAAAAGATGTCAGCGACCATGAGGCAGGTCCGACTAAAGTCAATCCTAAAGAGGAAGGCCAGACATTAGTTGACACCCACGGCGAATATCTCGTAAGCCCACGCAATGTCGCAGACAAGCAGAAGGTGACTTTCATTGATTTCAATGCATCTACCCACAACCTTGTGCAATATCTCGGAACAGAGAAGTCAAAGGCTCTCTACATGTGGATTCCTGCAGGCAAGTATAAATTCTGCCCGGATGGCAAGATAGACAATACTCATCTCAATATCTATGGAGCTACAGTGATTGCACGTCTGGCTGCTGATTCTCTTGCAAAGAGAGTCCCAGGACTGGCAAAATATGTGATTTCACAGGAAAATGCCCGCGAGATGAACTATGTGGTGACTGATCTTGGTGTTTATGCAAACGATAGCACCCAACTTCAAACTGAGGCTATCCAGAATATTATCGACATTGCCGAGGCTAATGGTGGCGGACGTATCATATTCCCTGCCGGTACCTATCTCACCGGAGCGCTCTTCTTCAAGCCTGGCACACGCCTTCACCTTGAAGCCGGCGCAAAGATTAAGGGATCTGACGATATCAACAACTTCCCACTTATTCCTTCGCGTATGGAAGGGAAAAGCATATATTATTATGCTGCCCTTATAAATGCATACTTCGTGAAGGGTTTTGAAATAACTGGCGAAGGGACTATCGACGGAAATGGATACAACTACTGGATGGACTTCTGGAACAACCGTGACCGTGCTGTGGCAGCAAAACGGAAATGGACAAATCTTGAGGCTCACCGTCCGAGACTCGTGTTCCTTTGGGGTTGCAACGACCTGAAAATTTCCGGAGTGCACCTGCAGAACTCCCCTTTCTGGACCACACACCTATATATGTGTGATGATGTGTTGATTGAAAATTGCCGTATCACTGCTCCTCGTGGCGAAGTCAGGGCTCCAAGTAGCGATGCGCTCGACCTTGACGCTTGCCGCAGAGTGGTAGTCAGAAACTGCTACCTGAATTGCGACGACGATGGCGTTTGCCTTAAAGGAGGCAAAGGCGTATATTCCAACCGGACTATGGATAATGGAATCTGCGAAGACATTCTCGTTGAAAACTGCGAATTCGGAAGAAATCTTCACGGTGTCCTCACTCTTGGCAGTGAATGTATCCATGCCAAGAATGTCACTGTAAGAAACTGCAAGGTAGACATCAACGCAGCGATCCTGCGTCTCAAGATGCGTCCTGATACCTATCAGATCTACGAGGACATAAAGATCGAGAATATCACCGGAACTTGCGGAACTGTCATGGACATGAAGCCCTGGAAACAGTTCTTTACACTTGAAGGAAGCAATGAAAAGCCTTATGGTATCGTAAGAAACATTGAAATTAAGAATGTTGATGTCAACTGCAATACCCTATGCCATATTCAAGGTAATCCAGATGATACAGTGTCGAACATTCTTTTTGAGAATGTGAAAGTTCAGGCTAAAGACCCATCAATCACTGTAGTGGCTTATCCGGAAGTTAAGTTCCGCAATGTAACTATGAATGGCAAGGCATTCTCTCAAGATGCTGAACGTCTTGACCTCCCGGAAGAAAACGAATACGACAAACTTTAATAAATATGAAGAAAACTTTATTTTCATTAGCAGCCGCGATTCTTTGCATCAGTTCTGCAATGGCTGAAGGCATTGCAGAGAGAGCGCAGAAAGCGTGGACTGACGTTTATCCACAAGTGGAGGCCCGTATAAAGGCTCCTGCTTTCCGTGACAAAGATTATAATATCAACGACTTCCTTCCTAAGAAAAATAAGAAGAGTAAAAAAGTTGCTCTCAAGAAAGACAAACATGGAAAAGAGTTGTATACTGATGTTATAAATTCAGCTATTGCTAAGTGTAGTGCTGATGGTGGTGGACGTGTCATCGTACCTGCAGGCACTTGGCTTACTGGCCCTGTCAAACTGCTTAGCAATGTAAATCTTCATCTGGAAGAAGGCGCCACTCTCCTCTTCACAGATGATCCTCATCAATATTATCCTCTCGTGCTTACTGCTTGGGAAGGTATAAATTGCTGGAACTGGTCGCCTATGATCTATGCTTATAAGCAGGAAAATATAGCCATCACTGGAAAAGGTACTATCGATGGCGGTGCAAGCCGTGAAAACTGGTGGTCGATGGTAGGCAATGAGAAGTGGGGCTGGAAACCCGGTAAACTTTCTCAACGTGCCGGGCGAATCATCATGCATGAATGGAATGAAAAAGGTGTCGACCTCTTTGAGCGTCGTCTGGGTTCCAATTGGGGTATGCGTCCGCAGCTCGTAAACCCGGTGGAATGTAAAAACATTCTCATCGAAGATGTGACTATGCTTCGTTCCGCTTTTTGGGTAATGCATCCTCTGATGTGCCAAAACATTACAGTGCATGGTGTCCACGTTCAGAATGATGGCCCTAATGGTGATGGTTGCGACCCCGAATCATGTAAGGATGTCCTTATCGAAAATTGCTATTTTGACACCGGCGACGATTGCATTGCTATCAAGAGCGGTCGTAACCGAGACGGCCTTAAAAGAGCTATTCCAAGCGAAAACATCATCGTACGTAACTGTTATATGAAGAATGGTCACGGTGGCGTTGTTGTGGGTAGTGAAATCTCAGGCGGCTACAAGACTCTATTTGTAGAAAACTGTAAGATGGATAGCCCGGATCTCGACCGTGTTATCCGCATCAAGACAAATCCTTGTCGTGGCGGTGTAATCGAAGATATCTATGTGCGCAATGTTGAGGTAGGACAATGCGGTGAGGCTGTTCTTAAGATCAACCTTGATTACGAACCCAAGGAACAGTGCAAACGTGCTTATCCTCCAACAGTGCGCAACGTATTTCTCGAAAATGTAAACTGCAACAAGAGTAAATATGGCGTTATGATTGTCGGCCTTCCCGACAAATGCAATGTCTATGACATCGAAGTGAAGGACTGTAACTTCAATGGTGTAGCTGACGGAAATAATATTACAGGCGAGGTGAAAGACATCGTTTTCGACAATCTGAAGATAAATGGTGTTGAAAGTCCTTATGGCAAACCACTTCCTTATCAGATGGCATTGTCTGAAATGATCCGCAATCCAAAGAGCGAGACTATTGATGTCAACAGCGTTAAATGGAGTTATGCTGCTGCTGTGGAACTCGAAGGTATCCTCGCTGCCGCTCGCGCTTACAATGACAAGGCTATGCTCGACTATGTGCTTAACTATACCGACTTCTTTGTGAACCCTGACGGAACAATCAAGGCTTTCAATAAAGAAGCTTATAATATCGATAATGTAAAGGGTGGCATCGAGATTCTTGAGGCCTACGACATCACTGGTGATGAAAAATATAAGAAAGCTGCCGACAATATCTACGATCAGCTTCTTTCTCAGCCAAGAACTAAGTCGAAAAACTTCTGGCACAAGCAGATATATCCTTGGCAAGCTTGGCTCGACGGCCTTTACATGGGTCAGCCTTTCTATGCAGAATACGTAAACCGCTATCTTAATGCTGATCCAAAGCTTTGGAACGACATTGCAAATCAGTTCCTTACAGTTGGCAAGAAGACTTATGACCCGGCTACAGGCCTCTATCGCCATGCTTGGGATGAGAAGAAAAAGCAATTCTGGGCAGACCGCCGTACCGGACAATCTGAACATGCTTGGGGTCGCGCTATGGGATGGTATGTATGGGCTATCACTGATGTTCTTGAAAAGATGCCCGAAAACCATCCGAAGCGTCCTGAAATGGTGAAGCTCCTTAAGAAGGTTGCCGATGGTATTGTAAAATATCAGGATCCTGAATCTGGTGTCTGGTACCAGGTGATGGACTCTCCGAAGCGTCAGGGCAACTATCTTGAAGCAACAGCTTCTGCAATGTTCGTCTACAACCTTCTTCGTGCAGTTCGCCTTGGCCTTCTTGATGAGTCTTATCTTGCTCCTGCCAAGAAAGGCTACGAAGGAATGGTGAAGACTTTTGTGAAGGAAAATCAAGATGGTACTATTTCACTGACCAACTGCTGCGCTGTAGCAGGTCTTGGTGGAGGAAAGGATCAGCGTCGCAACGGTACATTCGAATATTATCTCAGCGAACCAATTCGCGACAATGATGCTAAGGGAGTAGGCCCGTTCATCCTCGCTGGTCTGGAATATGAAAATCTGAAAAAGTAATCAAAATGAAATTATTCGGCAGATTTATCTGCACCGGATTATCTATGACCACCGTCGCGGCGAACTTATTCGTCGCGACGGCAATCATGTCCGGATGTAGCTCTAATAATGGTAAAATTGACCGTTATGCTCTCGTGACTCGCAACAATCCTCACGTGACGTCGGTTGACACAATGGCTTCTCTTACTGTCGGCAACGGACATTTTGCTTTCACTGCCGACATAACAGGACTTCAGACTTTCCCTGAGACATATTCGGCTGGAGTTCCACTCGGGACTATGAGCGATTGGGGATGGCACAGCTTCCCTAACACCGAAAACTATAGGTTTGAGGAAACTCTCAAGGAATATGATTTCGGACGTGGAAGAACTGAACTATATTCCGTCCAATTCAAGGAGGATGGCCGAAACAAGAAGGCTGCCGAATACTTTCGTGTTAATCCACACAGACTTCACCTTGGAGCTCTCGGATTCTACAATCTTGACATAAACTCCATCTCAGATATCGACCAGACCCTCGACATGTGGGATGGTGTCATCAAATCCAAATTCTCTGCCGACGGATCAATTGTCGATGTCCAGACTTCGGTAGACCCGGAACTCGATGTTGTGGCTGCCAAAATTTCAGATCCATCGCGCCATGCCGTTGCGTTGCGCCTACCCTATCCTACGGGAAAACACAGCGATGATGCTTGCGATTGGACTGCCGATTCGTTGCATACTTCTGATATTGTAGTTTCAGAGCCAGGGAAGGCTATCATCAGGCATACTCTTGACTCCATATCTTATTACATTACTCTAAACTGGGATGGCAATACGGAAGCTGAGAAAAAATCGTCTCATACTTTCATCATCTCTCCTGATGCCGACAAATGGAGTGTGACTGCCCAATTTACCCAAGAATTGACAGATGGCAACAACTTGACTGCTGCAAAAGTGATTGATGACGCAAGTGATTATTGGCAGAAGTTCTGGAAAGAAGGTGGAGTAGTCGATTTCAGTCATTGCACTGACCCAAGAGCTGCAGAACTTGAACGCCGTGTTGTGCTTTCGCAGTATCTTCTTGCCACTAATTGTGCCGGAAACACTCCCCCGCAGGAGACAGGACTTACTTACAATTCCTGGTTTGGAAAATTCCATCTTGAGATGATATGGTGGCATCAGGCGCAGTTTGCTCTTTATGGTCATGAAGACCTTCTTGCGCGAACTATACCCTGGTATGAGAAGGCTGAAGCCAATGCAAAGACTATCGCAGAGCGTCAAGGTTTTGAAGGTATCCGCTGGATGAAGATGACTGACCCTTCATCGATCGAAGCTCCTTCAGGTGTCGGTTCATTCCTCATATGGCAGCAACCACACCTCATCTATCTTGCAGAACTCCTTTACAGAGCAAATCCTGACTCAGCAGTGCTCAGCAAGTATTACCCTCTCATCGAAAAGACTGCTGAATTCATGGCTTCATTTGCAGACAGAGATGAAGAAAACGGACGCTACATCCTTAAGGGCATAATCCCTGCTCAAGAGACCTTGAAGGCATCTGAGACAGTGAATCCACCTTTCGAACTCTCATATTGGCATTTTGGTCTCAACACTGCCCAGAAATGGCGCGAAAGAATGGGACTTGAACGCAATCCAAAATGGGACAAAATCACAAGTGAGCTCTCTCATCTGGCAGCAAAAGACTCCCTTTATCTTGCTGCAGAGACCGCTCCACAGACCTACGAAGATATCCGTTTCACTTCCGATCATATGGCGGTGCTCGGTTCGCTTGGTATTCTCCCGGCTTCTCCCCTTGCCGACCCGAAGATTCTCAACAATACCTTCGACTGGATCTACAAGAATTGGAACTGGGATAAGACGTGGGGTTGGGATTATCCTACTACTGCCATGTGTGCTGTGCGTATTGGAGAACCTGAAAAGGCCATCAATGCCCTTCTGATGGACAAGCGTACGAATACCTATTTGCCAAATGGTCATAATTTCCAGGATAATCGTCTGCGTTGCTATCTTCCAGGGAATGGTGGGCTACTGACTGCAGTGGCTCTCATGACAGCCGGTTGGGATGGTTGCGAAGTCGAGAATCCAGGGTTCCCCAAAGATGGCACTTGGGATGTCCGCTGGGAAGGCATCAAGCCACTCCCCTGACTTTATTGGACAATGAGGACTGATAATCCTCATTGCCCACCACTACATTTTAATCTTAAATATTCAGTATTTTTGAATGAATCCAAAATATAAAAAATTATCTACTCTTTGTCTGTTCGGCAGCGCATTTTTCCTCGCGTATGCCGACAACAAACCGACAGATTGGTATGAAGAGACCACTGTCAACAAGCCTTTCGTAAGATGGTGGTGGCAAGGTAGTGCGGTAGATCCCGAAGGCCTTAACTTCAACCTTGAGGAATTTGCCCGGCAAGGGATGGGTGGATTTGAGATTACACCTATCTACGGAGTCCAAGGAAATGAGGCCAACGACATTCCATATCTTTCCGAAAAATGGATGGATATGCTCCGTCACGTCTCCAATGAAAGCCGACGTCTCGGACTTCAACCGGAAATGAACAACGGTACTGGCTGGCCTTTCGGTGGCCCGGAAGTGACAGAGGCTGAAAGTGCCCAAAAACTTATTATTGAGAAGTGGGATGTTGCACCTGGCAAAAAACTTATCGCCAAAATTGAACCTCAGGAGGAGCGCCAGAGACCATTCGCAACAGTCGAAAAAATAATGGCTGTCAATGGGGATACCCGACTCGACATAACCAATAAACTCAATAAAGACGGATTTCTAAACTGGACAGCTCCGAAAAAAGGGAATTGGGAAGTCTATGTGCTTTTTGCAGGTCGCACTTTCCAGAAAGTAAAGCGAGCAGCCCCTGGAGGTGAAGGCTACGTGGTAAATCATTACGATAGTATAGCCGTAAAGAAATACCTTGACCGATTCGACCGTGCATTTAAGGGAAATGAAGAGATCTTTCCCAAAGTCATGTTTAATGACTCTTATGAAGTGTATGGATCTGACTGGACTATTGGTCTGTTTGAAGAATTTGCTAAAGACCATGGCTACCGCCTTGAGCAGTATCTTCCAGAATTTGCAGACAAAGAAAATCAGACTGAACTCCGTGGCCGTATCGTACGTGACTACAGATACACTCTCGCTCGCGTGCTAAGAGAAAATTTCACCGACCTTTGGACCCGTTGGGCTCACAGCCATGGAGCACAAATCCGCAATCAGAGCCATGGTAGCCCAGCTAATATCATTGATCTATATGCTATTGTAGACATTCCTGAATGTGAGTCGTTCGGTCGCTCTGAACTCAACATACCTGGTCTTCATCCTACTGGAGATTCCCGCCATAGCGATGCTGATCCGGCGGTGCTTAAATTTGCTTCATCAGCTGCCCATATTGCCGGTAAACCACTTGTTTCTGCAGAGACTCTGACTTGGCTTACGGAACATTTCCATACCTCACTCTCGGTGGCAAAACCGGAAATCGACCAGATGCTTGCCGCAGGTGTCAACCATATTTTCTTCCATGGAGCCACTTA
>DAAK01000042.1:13550-13740 GCA_001701075.1 Bacteroidales bacterium GP3
GATGTCCTCCTCTACTTCCCTATCGACGATATCTGGCAGCGTCAAGATGGTATCTACATGATGTTTGACATACACAGCATGGATAAGAAAATGCCTGACGTCAAAGCTATGGTCGGGCAGCTCGTAAAAGCCGGACTTGACCCTGATTACCTTTCTGATGCCTTGATTGCTGACCTCAGCGTAAATGCCG
>DAAK01000042.1:13780-31832 GCA_001701075.1 Bacteroidales bacterium GP3
ATTGTCCCTCCGGTCAATTTCATGCCGGTGGAAACACTTAAAGCCCTAAAGAAGCTGAAGCAACAAGGAGCTAACGTGATATTCACAGAAACTCTTCCAAAAGATGTCCCTGGCCTTGGCAATCTCGAAGAAAGACGCACAGAACTTGAGTTGCTGAAGAAAGACATGGCAGCTCCTGCCAAAGATATCCAAGCAGCTATCCGTATGGCAGGCGCCACTCCTGAATCCCTTCGCACTAAAGGGGTCTCTCTCCTTCGTCGCTCCAATGAAGCTGGAGGTTATAACTATTTCCTCGCTCTCCTCAATGATTCTCGTATCGACGGATGGGAAACATTGGCCTTAGTCCATGCAGTTATTGTATCGGNNCGTTCCTGCTGAAAGCATCATGATATTTGATCCCCTTACTGGCAAAAAAGGAAAGGCCAAGACCCGCAAGGGACCAAACAACACTACTGAGATTCTGCTTCAAGTAGAACCAGGACAATCTCTACTCCTTAAGACCTTCCCAACGGAAATAGATGTTGATGATTGGACTTATTATGAAAAAGGAACCCCAATTAGCATCGACAATGGCTGGAATATTACCTTCCTTGAAAGCCAACCGGCCATAGAAGGCACTTTTGAGACCGATACAATAACTGCATGGACTAATTTGCCTATTGAAGAAGCAAAGATCAATACAGCCACTGGTCGCTATAAAGTATCTTTTGATCTTCCGAAGGGTGTCGATGCTGACGAATGGCTTCTTGACCTTGGCGACATACGCGAAAGCGCGTCTGTGAAAGTCAATGGTATTGAGGCTGGAAAAGTCTGGAGTGTTCCATTTACAATTGAAATTGGCAAATTCCTGCAGCCGGGAGTCAATACCCTCGAAATAGATGTCACTAATCTTCCTGCAAATCGAATTGCCGACTATGACCGAAAAGGGAAAAAATGGAAGATTTTCAAAGATGCAAACATTGCAAGTGTCATTGGAAAGAAGATTGTAGACTATTCAGATTGGGAGACGATCCCTTCCGGACTGAATTCCGACGTAAAGTTAATACCATTAAAAAAGAAACAATAACTTAAATATCTAACCTATGAAAAAATTACTTTTAAGCTTTATCACACTACTTATGGCAATCCCTGCCATAGGGGCTAAAGAGGAGCTTCCTCCCCGTCAGGAAACTCTTAAGACACTTATAAAAGTCAACGACCTATATATGCGTAGGCACCCTGACCCTCTATTGAGTATTCCCTATTACTCCCGTAAGAAGGTTTATGAGGCTAATATTTGGACTCGTTCAATTTATTTCGAGGGCCTGATGGCACTTCATTCCATCTACCCTAATAAGAAATACTGGCAATATGCCACTGATTGGGCTGAGGGTTTCAAATGGGGTATGCGCCGTGACGATACCACTACCCGCAATGCCGACAACTATGCTTGCGGACAGACTTATATCGACCTATATAAGTTGACTCCAAAGCCTGAGATGCTTACCCAGACTATTTCACTGTGCAATATGCTTGTCAACACTCCTCAAGTCGATGACTGGACTTGGATTGACGCTATCCAGATGGGTATGCCTGTCCTTACAAAGCTCAGTGCTGTCACTGGCGACAAAAAATATAGTGAAAAGGCTTGGGATATGTATCAATGGAGCCGCAACACTCTCGCTGGAGGCCTTTTCAATCAGAAAGATGGCCTTTGGTGGCGTGATGCTGACTTCGTACCCCCTTATAAGGAACCGAATGGTAAGAACTGCTATTGGAGCCGCGGTAACGGTTGGGTGGTTGCTGCACTTGTACGAGTTCTTGAAGACACACCTGCTGATGATCCTCATCGTGCAGTCTATATAAAGGATCTTCAGGATATGTGTGCCGCTCTCGTGAAATGCCAGCGTCCTGATGGATTCTGGAATGTCTCGCTACATGATCCCGACAACTTCGGCGGTAAAGAGCTTACAGGCACTGCTTTATTTGTCTATGGCATGGCATGGGGCGTACGCAATGGAATCCTCGACAAGGCCAAATACATGCCCGTCATTACTAAGGCTTGGAATGCTATGGTCAACGAGGCTGTTCATGAAAACGGATACCTCGGATACGTTCAGGGCACAGGCAAGGAACCCAAGGATGGACAACCGGTAGCATATGATTCAGTACCCGACTTCGATGATTACGGCACAGGGTGCTTCCTGCTTGCCGGCGTGGAAGTCTACAAACTTTAAATTGGATTGAGAATAATAAAAATGGGTCGAGTATTCGACCCATTTTTATTATACCTTTGAAATATGCGATGCAGGCAATGAGACATCCTTCCACTTGATGTAAGCTGTATCTGAAAGCCGTAGCGTATACGTGAGCGTTCCATCTACGTTCCTCACTGTCCGGATCGTTGCAATCTGCCCATTGAGTAGGGATCCATCTTCAATCATCACTTCATCTCCGACATTTAATGGCGGTAATTCAGAGACGATATCCATCTCGACATCCTCAGTGAAGGCACCTACACTTCTCTGGAAGATCTTCATTTCTGCTTGTGGTATCACTGAATAAGGACTCGAAGGATTGGCCGATGTGCGGTAGCACCATGCTAAATCCCCCACTATTCCCATAAGTGGACCTACCCTATCATGAGGAATACGTATAAATAACAGTCCAGGTATGACAGGAGTCTCAATAGTAACCACTTTCTTCTTTTCAAGCTTCTTGACAGAGCGCATGGGATAATAATACTTGATCTGGCGCTGAAGAGGACTCTCCTTTTCCTTAAGCCTATCCTTAATTTTATCTGGATTCACTCCACTCCTCAGTCTAAGCACAAACCATCCGGGATTCTTATTGGTGATGGAATATGCCACAGCATTGAGGATTTCAATCTTCCTCGATTCTGAGATTTCATCAGGCTCGATGAGCGAGAGAAATGAATATGCCTCCGGGAGATTGGCTATCATCCCTCTTATCTCTCCATATGGGATGTCTTCCCTTATTGCGGTAGCAATCCATAATGCTGTTATGGAATCTCTTGAGAAGGATTCCCCAAATTTCAGCCCGGCACGTCGCCCTGTGGCATGCAACTCCAGAAGCAAATCTTTGATGATAGCCGGTTCCCGACGCTTTCCCTGTTGCAGTGGAAATACATATTTTGCCTGAGGAGCATTCCGCATTGAAGTAACAATATCCTCAAGATGAAGGCAATCGGGTCGGGAATCTGTATATTTCAAGTTGACGATATCTCTTAATGTACAGAAGGGATCAAATAGAAGGTATTGGAATGCCTTATTGTAAACAAAAGCTGGTGAATCCTGCTTTATCGTCAATCTTGTAAACCTTTCTGCAGCCTCAAGATTAGCTTCAATTTCTTTAAGGCGTTTTGCCGATGATTCAGTGTCAAATCCGGCTATAGAAAACGAGAAGGGGGAATCTTGAGATTCTGATTCAGTCGCCTCTATCCACTCTTTGTAAAGAGTATGCATAGCTCCGGTGTACCGCTTCACAGTACTTCCTTTCAGACCATCAAGCAGCATATCCACTACCCATGTCCTTACAGTCAGATCTGAAAATTCAGACAGTTCATGTCGACGTATGGATTGAATCAACGATGGTATGGCTCTGGAAACCAACATTTCTGAAAGTTTGTCGGTGTCAAGGTTGAAGATATAGTCCATAAATCCTGGTTTCCAACCATTGATCGGTTCCGAATCAGAAGAGTCTATTTCTGGGTGCATAGTGGGTTCGTTTCTAATTTAGTGCAAAATTATCAAATTTTTCCGACTTTACAAAGTTATAATACCTCAAAATGAACCTTAACAATTTTTAGGTCAAAAAACTTTTAATTTTATCTAAAATGTGTTACCTTTGTAAAATCTTGTACATAGTATATACACTTACCTAACAATATAGAAATGAGAAAAACTGCGATTGCGGCGATTATGCTCGCTGCTTCTACTGTCTCGTGGGCTCAATACTCCCATACCATAAACGCCGATAACCTCGGCCGTGGAGTACTTGCAGTCCAGGCTGAAAATGGAGTCTTTGTTTCTTGGCGATCTCTGCCCACCGATGATGCAAATCTTGCTTTCGACATCTATCGCGATGGGATCAAGATCAATGAATCGCCCCTGTCAAAAATGACTAACTTCACCGACCCTGATGGCTCTGCCAATTCAAAATATACCATCAAGGCAGTCCTGAACGGTGAAGAAACTGAGTCAGCAAATGCCAATAGCGTGTGGGCTGCCGACTACATGAAGATTCATCTTGACCGTCCTGAAGGTGGGACTTCCCCTGCCGGTGGTGCTAAAGAGGACCGTGAATACACTTATACCCCAGATGACGTGTCTGTTGGCGATGTAGATGGCGACGGAGAATATGAATTTTTTGTAAAATGGTTCCCCACTAATGCTGCCGACAATGCGCATACCCGATACACCGGCAATACTTATATTGACTGCTATAAACTTGATGGCACTAAGCTATGGCGTATTGACCTTGGCATCAATATCCGCTCCGGAAACCATTATACCCAGTTTATGGTATATGACTTCGACGGAGATGGAAAGGCTGAACTAATCTGCAAGACAGCTCCAGGCACTATCGATGGTACCGGAAAGCCTGTTCTCATGGATGATGATAAAGAAACAGATGATTTCCGCAAAAGTGATGGTACTATCATGAGCGGTCCGGAATATCTCACAGTTTTCAACGGCCTCACAGGAGCAGAAATCAACACTATCGCATATAATCCCCCTCGCGACATCCGCAAGCACGAAAAAAAAGGAGCCGATGCCTGGGGTGACAATTACGGCAACCGCTGCGAACGTTATCTTGCCGGAGTTGCATATCTCGACGGCATCAAGCCCAGTGCAATATTCGTCAGAGGATACTATACTGCTTCATATGTTTGGGCTGTAGACTTTGATGGCAAGGAACTTAAAGAAAAGTGGCTGCACAAATCTGAAAAATCAGGTGAAGGCATCTACGGACAAGGCACCCACTCACTTTCCATCGCCGACCTTGATGGCGATGGATGCGATGAAATAATCATGGGCTCAGCCGCAGTGGATCACGATGGATCTTTCCTTCATTCCACTGGAGGAGGTCATGGCGATGCTCTCCATGTAGGCGATTTCGTTCTTGAGAATGAAGGCCTTGAAATTTATATGCCACATGAAGACAAAAACGGCAAATATGCCACTTCTCTTCGCGATGGAAAGACCGGTAAAGTGCTCTTCTATCAGTCTAATCCTGGCAAAGACGTGGGCAGAGGATTGATTGCAAATGTCTCTTCCAAATTTGCAGGAAGCGAATATTGGTCGGCTCTTGACGGCAATGTTATGAATTCCGGTGAAGTGGTTGGTTCTAAACGTCCTTCTGTCAATTTCCGAATTTATTGGGACGGTGATCTTCTCGATGAACTCCTTGATGGCACTTCTGTCACAAAACCGAATGAAGAACTAAATTCTCTTTACAATGTAAAGGTTTTTGCCGGCACATCGCACGCCGCTTCTTGCAACACGACCAAGGCCACCCCTAACCTACAGGCAGATATTTTCGGCGACTGGCGTGAGGAAGTGATTCTTCATGATAGCGAGACTCAATCTGATCTTATCATTTTCACTACTACTATCCCAAGTGAATACAAAGTGCCTTGCCTAATGACCGACCGTCAGTATCGCGAGGCTATCGCTTGGCAAAACGTTGCATACAATCAGCCACCTCATTTGAGCTATGATCTTGAGTCTCTATATGATACCAGACCTCGCATCGTAGTCAACAAAGGCTCTCTTCAACAGTCTATGTCGCTTGGTGACGCTATGGAAACGATAGAGTTCACAGTGATGCATGCCTCTGGAGCTGAAGTGACAGGTCTTCCCGAAGGTGTTGAATTCTCTTTTGACAATCAGGAAAACAAGGGTTATATTTCAGGTACGCCTGCAGAAAAAGGCGAATGGGCATATACCATTACGACAACAGGCTCTGAAGATGGAGAAGAAGTGTCAGTTACAGGCTCGATTAGAGTTACTTTCGTCGACAAAAGCCTGCGCAGTGCATACTTCTCGTTTGACGCTGTTGGAGCTACAACTGTTGCCAACGACTATAAGACAGGGACAGAAGCCACAATTAATGGCTCTGTTGGCTCTACTGAAGGAGTAAGCAATGGCGCTATCTCTTATGACGGCAATGGATACTTGACTCAGCCTCTGTATGAGGAACTGATGTTCGGCTCCAGCGACTTCTCTATTGAGCTTTGGATGAAATCTACCGATGATGACGGCTACCTTTTCTGCTTAGGTACTCACAACACATCTAATGTAGAGGGTGGCACCGGTAACTGGATCGGACTCGAACGTCTGAAAAATGACAATACTGACCGCCTTAGCTTCTCCATCGACGACAATGTAGCGAAGACCGATTGCTACGCCCTGACTCCAAGTGCATTTTTTGATGGAGAATGGCATCACATTGTCTGCGTGCGTAATGCAGAGGCTAAATCAATGGCTATTTATATTGATGGCAAACATAATATCGGATCGAATAATGTAGGCACCGGTGCTATCAATTTTGATTCGCGCGAACTTATGTTTATCGGAGGTGACGATGAGCCAACTGCTGGAAGAGAAAATCGTACATTCAATGGCACTATAGATGAATTGACTATCTATCCTCATGTTCTCTCTGCTGAAGAAATCAAAGCTAACTACGATCGTCTTGCTCCTTCTGCTGTAGAAGAAATCATTGCAGAGAGCGGAAACGCAGATTTCACTGTAGTAGATGTCTTCTCCGGTAGAATTGTTAAGACGGCAAAGGGCGCAGGAGGAAAGGGAATCACGCAAGGTCTTGACAATGGGATGTATATTCTCATGGTTGAGAATGGCTCATCTAAAGAGACCCACAAGTTCATCAAGAAATAACACCCAATCTTGATATACATAAAAAAAGACCCGTTGCCGGGTCTTTTTTTTATTGAGCCTCTGGAAGATTTCAAAGCAACTTGTTGGCCTGATAGATCTTAATTGAAAGCAGCATCCTATAGATACCGAATGTGATAAAGGCGATTCCAATGTAAAGCCAAACTGCAATTCCACCTGCAAGCGGGCCGGCAAGGAAAATGACTGCAAGAATCAGCGTGCAGACGATAAAGGAAAGGAGCATCGCAAGCCAATACTTCGTATCGCCGTAGTATAAGATTGCTTCACATACTGCATTCAGAGCTACAAACACGAGGTAAAATCCTATTCCGTAGATAAATGCTGAAACCATTGCAGCTTCAGGAAGTACGATCAACCATACACCGCAGATTATTTCTATAATTCCTATCAGAAGTTTGAATCCCCAGCCATAAAGACTCCCTATGCTAAGGAGTGCGAAGATTGTGTTGAGAAAACCTACTGCACATATCACCAAGGCGAATGTGTATGCCATGATAGGAAGGGATGAGCCAGGACTTGCGAGGCACCAGATGCCAAGTCCTACAGAGAGTATACCAGTTAGTAGCGGAATCCACCAATATTTGGAGGCGGTTTTAAGCATTGTGCGTGTCATAGTTTTTTAGTATTAAGTTATTTTGATATGTTTTATTGTGTTTTCATCATTATAACGCCTTGGGTTAATTTTTGTTTATTTTATTTTTTTAATTTTTTATCATTCTAATTTTGTCAATTCCTAAAATAGCAGTAATTTTGTAATGTAATTAGGGCTCTCTCCATCGCAAGGAGCCCAAGTTATTGATTTATGATTTCAAACAATGTATTATTCATTGTAGATGATATAATTAAAGAATGAAAGTCTATCTATCGGCAGTCGTGATGCTGCTGTGGGGTTATATATGCTGCTCGGCAAAGGATGCAATCTCTTCTGAAGGATTGAATTTTGCACTCCTCGGCGATTCCATGACATGGATAGGTGGCGATTCATGCGAGAATGCCACCGGATGGAGCCATATCCTGAAAGAAAGTGGCATTGCCGCCTCTATTTCAACTTATGCAAGGAGTGGTGCAACATGGACAAACACAGCCAATACGCATAAAGACACCGATTTCTATAGCGAATTGCTTCATGACGACAATGTGGTCTACAATCAAGTCTTACGTCTGATTGAAGATCAAAAAGGATCTGAAGCATCCACTCCCGATCATATCATTCTTTTTGCCGGAGCCAATGATGCCTGGTTTGCTGACCGTAGGCCTGGAATCTACTCAGAAAATGACAGTGCCACTCCAACACAATATTGCGATTCGACAGATCCTAACACTGTCACTTCTCTTTATGGAAGTGTCTCTCTGGTTTGCGATTTGCTTCAAAAGCACTTCCCCGATGCAGTGCTGACCGTTGTCACTCCTCTCCAAATGTCGAAAGTCTCAGCTGAAACAATCCACAAGACTGCGGATATCATTGAGGAGGCGGCAAAGTCTAAGGGCTGTGATGTGCTTCGGGCTGACAAAGAAGTTGGAATTACACATGAATCGGAATCTAAATCCCCTACTTATACTTACGATGGCGTTCATACAAATCCGGAAGGAGCAAGACTTGTAGGATACTACATCCTCCAGCATCTTCCAGCTGAGAAAGTCAAAAATCAAAATTAACAGAAAATTTCAAACATGGTATTCTCTGATCTTTTCTTCATATTCTGTTTCATTCCCCTTTTCGGACTTTTGTATGTGCTTTTCGGTTGGCTCGACAAGGCTCGTGTCAATTATGCCCAAGGTAAAGAACGGCAACTGAGGCGTCCTATGCTCTTCCGCAATATAGTGTTGACCATTTTTTCAATACTATTCTATGCATGGGGAGAGCCGATATATGTATTCCTGATGCTGTTGGTGGTCCTCGTCAACTACGTTTGTGGCATCCTCTTATATAAAAAGCATAATGCGATAGGAAAAGCCTGGCTTATCATAGGAGTTGCTGCTGACTTGGCGGCTCTTGGAAGTTTCAAATATCTCGGTTTTTTCTCAGGAATAGTCAGGAGCTTAGGTTTTGATATTCCTGATCCTCACATTGCTCTTCCTATAGGCATCAGTTTCTATATTTTCCAATCCATTTCATATCTCGTGGATGTCTATCGTGAGGATTCTAAGCCACAACGTAATTATTTCGACCTTCTTCTCTATATCTCCATGTTTCCGCAACTCATCGCTGGTCCAATCGTGCGTTATGGGACAGTTGCTGAGGAGATTGGAATGCGTCATGCCACTGCCGACGACGTCGCTGACGGAGTATACCGTTTCATTATCGGATTAGGGAAAAAGGTGATTATAGCTAATATAATGGGTGAAATAGCAACCTCACTGCTCGGTGGTAGCCTCGAAAATATGTCGGTAGCTGCAGCATGGGTCGGAATACTTGCTTTCTCCATTCAGATATATTTTGACTTTTCCGGTTATTCCGATATGGCAATCGGTATTGGAAGATGCGTAGGCTTCCATTTCCCGGAAAACTTCAATCATCCTTACATCAGCACTTCTATGACAGACTTCTGGCGCAGATGGCATATGAGCTTGGGGTCGTTTTTCCGCGATTATGTATATATTCCTATGGGTGGCAACCGACGTCATCAGGCCCTGAATATCCTGACTGTATGGTTTCTTACCGGTATGTGGCATGGGGCAAGTTGGAACTTCATAATATGGGGCCTTTATTTTGGCCTTATAATAATGATTGAAAAATATACCTTGTTAAAATGGAGAGTCCCGAAAATTGGACTTTATATCTATAGTTTATTCCTGATTGTCGTGGGATGGGGTATATTCTATTTCGATGATTTCGGACGTATGTCTCAATTCTTTGCAGCCTTTTTCGGACAAAATGAAGCCCAAGGACTTCCGATGCACGTGGAGAGTGTCATCATCGACAATCTCTGGCTTTGGATCGCTGCCATTATCCTGTGTCTCCCTGTCAGGAAACAAGTGGAGAAATTCGGATATAGGATGGCTATGAGAATACCTAATTCAGGAGACTATGCAGTGCAATTCTGCCATGCTATAATTTCCATTACTATTCTGATTTGCAGTGTGGCGCTCTTGGTAGGAGCTACCAACAATGCATTCATTTACACAAGATTCTAAACAAAGATGGACAAGCAAACTGAAAATGATTTTCCTAAAGATGGAAAAGGGAAGCATGGCGCGTCTGTCATGTATCTCTCTATAGTGGGTATATTTTTTGCCATACTCACTGTTGTGTTCGTTTGTTTTCCAAGAACGAAATACTCAGAGCTGGAAAAGCGTGATCTCGCAGAGTTTCCGGATATTGACAAGTTAAAGAAAGATCCTGCAAAATTCACTTCCGAAGTGTCATCATGGTTTAGCGATACAGAACCCTATCGCGATGAACTGATGACAATGAGCATGAATATACGCGGCGCTATGAAGGCCGATTTCCGCTCAGAAGAGGAGACTGTCTCTTTCCGTCCTGCCGACACTGCAGCAGTCAATCCTGCTTCTGAAAATGGGAAAGACAAAGAGAATACTGAAAAAAAAGAGGACTCAGGCAATTCAGAAGTGTCTTCAAATCCGTCTGATTCGGAAGATGATGATATTGAAGACGGAAAGGCAAAACTTGGAAGCTCCGGCACTATAATAATAGGCAAAGGGGAAAACGTCAGGGCACTTATGGCTTTCGGTGGCACTCCTAATGGTGGAGGCGGATACGTGGATCTTCTCAACACTCTTGCCAGTGAATTCCCTAATGCCAACGTATATGCGATGGTTGCGCCGCTTGCTACTGAATACTACCTTCCTGCTAAAGCTGCCAAGGCAAGTAATCCACAGAAACCCTTCATCTATAGCATACGCGACCGTCTGTCGCCAAAGGTCAAGTTCGTAGACTTATATGATGAACTTCTTAAACATAAAAACGAGGACATATATCTTCGTACCGACCATCATTGGGCTGGACTGGGTGGATATTATGCTGCTAAACGCCTTGCGGAAACCGCAGGTGTTCCATTCAAAGGTCTTGATGCGTATGAGAAGCATGTCGTAAAGAACTTCGTAGGCTCAATGTATGGATATTCCAATGATATTTCCGTAAAAAAGGCTCCCGAAGACTTTGTATACTATACGCCCAATCAAGTTGGATATGATGCCGAATTTGTATCTTATACCCTCAACAAAAACTATAAGATAATAAAGGAATCCAAGCCTTATAAAGCAGCTTTCTTCAAGAAATTTAAGGATGGTAACGGCAATGCTTACCTGACTTTCATCGGTACTGACCAAGCATATGTAAAGGTAAAGACCTCAACTCCGGGAAATAGGAAAATCCTAATAATAAAGGACTCTTATGGCAATGCAGTGCCTGGCAACCTTTTCTATAGCTTCAATGAAGTGCATGTAGTCGACTTCCGCTATTTCACCCACAATCTGAAAGATTATGTAGCGAAAAATGGAATCACTGACATTGCAGTCTGCTTCAATGTATTCAATGCCTATAGTAGTGGAAGCGCATCAAAAGTGAAGAAAATGCTGACACAATCGGGTGGTATTCCTGTAGCCTCAGAATCTGACATTAAGCCAAAGGTAAAAAAACAGGATAAAGAGAATGTCACTCCTGTGAAGACAGACAATGCCATAGAAGAGACAATCCCGACTCCAGAAATTGAAACTGAAACCTCAACACAGGAACCCGAGACTCCTCAGAAGGAAGAAACCCCGGTAGTACCTGAAAAAACTGAAAATGAATAATGGCTGATTTTAGAAGAAAGCCAGAATGGCTAAAGATAAAGCTCCCAAAGGGATTTAAGACAAGTCAAGTGGTCGGACTTCTCAATGAGAAGCACCTCCACACTATTTGCTCAAGCGGTATGTGTCCCAATCGTGGAGAATGCTGGGGAAATGGCACGGCGACATTCATGATAGGAGGAAACATTTGCACAAGAAGCTGTAAGTTTTGCAACGTTGCCACCGGGCGTCCGCTCCCCCTTGACAAGAAAGAGATTTCTGACATTGTCGAATCCGTGAAGTCGCTTAAGCTGAAGCATATAGTGATTACATCTGTCGATCGCGACGATCTCCCTGACTTAGGAGCAAGTCATTGGGCAGAGATGATCCGAACTCTCAGAAAGGAATGTCCTGAAGTGACTATGGAAGTTTTGATTCCAGATTTCCAAGGGAGGGAGGAACTGGTCAAGATGGTTATAGATGAAAAGCCCGATGTAATATCACATAATCTTGAGACGGTCAGAAGATTGACTCCCGACGTGCGTTGCCATGCCACCTACGACACTTCTTTGAAAGTGATTCGGATGATAGCAGAAAGTGGTATTCGCTCCAAGAGCGGGATAATGCTTGGACTCGGAGAGACGCCTGAAGAGATATTCCAGACAATGGACGATTTGCTGTCGGTCGGTTGCGAGGTCATGACTATCGGCCAGTATCTCCAGCCTACTGCCAACCACTACCCTGTCAAAGACTACATCCATCCCGACATATTCGAGCAATACCGTCTTGAAGGTCTTCGTCGTGGATTCCGGCATATGGAGTCAGCCCCTATGGTCCGCTCTTCTTATCACGCGGAGCGCCACATTGACTGATGGGAGCTTTTTCAGACGATCTCGCGGACTGAGTCTATGTCTGGAAGTTTGCTTATCTGATCCATTACAAAGCGCAGTTCATCGTAGCTGTGTACGGAGAAGGAAATCAATATGGTCGCAATTGCATCTTCAGTCTTGGTGTTGATGCTTCCAATGGAAAGATTGAGGCTATTGGAAATACAGTCAACAAGGTCGATCACCATATGAGGCCTATCCACGCAGATCACTTCAATTTCAACTGGATAAAGAGTGTCGTTAGCTTGAAAATCTACGCTCACTATATTGTCGCCGAGTTGAGAAGACATCTTGATTACTTCCGGACAATCACGTTTATGAACCATAATACGTGCACCTGTGTTGTGGAATCCAATCACCTCTTCTCCTGGCATAGGCATGCATATTGGACAACGGTCATATTTAGGTTTCGGAAGTTTTGCGAGATATGATCTAATGGCTTTTCTTGCCTTATATGTCACTGTTGCATCAAGCCATTCCTTAGTAGGATGACATTCAGCATCTGTGAAAACCTCCACGATATCTCCTCTGTGAAGATGGGTCTTGATGGATGCAAGGCGACCATTGATGCGTGCGAACTTCGCTTTTTCCCCAAGCTTGGAATGTATCTCATAGGCAAAATCAAGTACTGTAGACTTCTGTGGAAGCACAATTGGTTTTCCTTGTGGGGTGAAGGTCATGATATCGTCGTTATAGAAAGAGGATACCACATTTTCAATAAACGTGCTCCCTCCTTCATGAGCATTTTTAGATATTTCCCGGAGATTTGCGCGGAATTTATTTATCCATCTACGGATGTTGCCCTCCGAACTGTCGCTAAGGAAACCATATTGCGAATTTGTCACCATTCGCTCGCTGCTGATATGCACCTCTTGCCATCTCCCGAAGTCGGCAAGCAGTTTGACATGGAAACTCTGGTATCCGTTTTCCTTAGGACTGTCAATATAGTTTGAGATGCCGCCAGGTTTCTCCTTAAATCTATCTGTCAGGAGTGAATATATTTTCAAAGCGGTATTCTTTTCAGAAATCCCTTCTTCATTTTTAAAGACTATCTCTACGAAATGACGATATTTCAGATGGTCGAAGTCATCACCATATTTGTGCATTTTACGCCAAAGAGAATACGGTTGTCGATATTCAACAAACACTCTTGACTTTATCCCTCCACGCTTCAAGATATTAGCGATCTCATCTGTGAAAATTTTGAGCCTCGCTTGATTTGACTTTCTGTCTGCTTCAATCCTTGCTGTGAGCTCAGCATATTCATGAGGACAGCGGAAACGTAAGGATAGATTTTCCAGTTCTGTCTTGACATTATAAAGGCCAAGACGAGTAGCGAGAGGAGCATAAAAATAGTCGGTCTCTCCTGCTATCTTCATCTGCTTGTCAGGGCGCATTGATGAAAGAGTACGCATATTGTGGAGGCGGTCGGCAAGTTTGACGAGGAGAGCCCTGATATCATATTGGACAGAGGTCAGCATCTGCTTGAAATTATCAAGCTGCTTCGACATCTCATACTTCTCCTTTTTTTGCTTGGTCACGACACGGACGAGAAATGCCACATCATTTCCAAATCGCTTCTGTAGTTGGTCGACAGTCCAGTCAGTATCTTCCACTACATCATGAAGGAAAGCTGCTATCACTGAGTCAACATCAAGATTAAGCTCCTGTGCGGCTATTGTAGCTACGGCAATAGGATGGAATATGTAGGGTTCACCAGTCTTTCTTTTCTGCTTTGCATGAGCCTCACGGGCGACTTCGAAGGAATCCACAAGACGTTTGTAGTCATCTTCTGACACTCGAGGACGCATAGCATCGAACACAACCTTTGCACTATTCTCTATTTCTTCCGAATAGTCCTTCACCTTGCCAACCGGCTTTTGCCCCTTTTCTTCCATACTTTTGAATTTTGCTTTTATACTATTGATTTTTTACCTAAATGGACCTTGACTTCACTGCTTGTTAGCGTTCTTTTCCATATATCTCTTCACTTCTTTAAATAGATTGGAAGCGAACACGAGATCGTTGAGATTTTCGTTATCACTACGATATATAGTCTTGTCATTTCCTGTCCAGTCACAGAATCCCTTATTTATGAATATAATGTGCTCTCCAATCCCGAGCACTGAGTTCATATCATGAGTGTTGATGACAGTTGTCATCTCATATTCATGGGTTATGTCGCTCAGCAAATCATCGATCATCAACGAAGTGCGCGGATCAAGGCCAGAATTCGGTTCGTCGCAGAAAAGATATTTCGGATTCAGTGCTATGGCTCGGGCAATGGCCACACGCTTCTGCATACCACCGGATATTTCAGAAGGATACTTGTTGTCGGCATTCTTAAGTCCAACGCGTTCGATACAGAAATGAGCTCTTTCCAGCTGATCCTTATAGCTGAGAGGAGAGAACATCTTAAGTGGAAACATCACATTTCCAAGAACTGTTTCATTATCAAATAGTGCTGATCCCTGAAAAAGCATCCCTATGTCCATACGGAGTTCCTTACGTTGCTCCGTATTCATAGTGTTGAGGCAACGTCCGTCATAATATATCTCGCCCTGCTCAGGACGCAACAAGCCAACAAGACATTTGAGAAGCACTGTCTTGCCTGAACCGGACTGGCCAATGATAAGGTTGGTCTTCCCAGTTTCGAAAGTTGCGGAAATGTCATGGAGCACTTGTACTCCGTCAAACCATTTACTTATATTCTTAACTTCGATCATTGCAACAGGAGTTTTGTTAGGATAACATCCGCGAGAAGAATAAGTATAGAACTTGCTACTACCGCATTCGTGCTTGCTTTACCAACTTCCAGGGCTCCTCCTTTTACGTAGTAGCCATAGAAAGATGCCACAGTGGCTATGATATAGGCAAATACTATCGTCTTTATGATTCCATACCAGACATACCATTCGTTGAAGAATGACTGAATGCCAAACACATAGTTCTCGACAGTCAGCATATCTGTGAATTCAGCTACAAGCCAGCCACCCCATAGGCCTACAAACATTGAGAGGACACAAAGGACGGGCACGAAAAGCACAAAGCCTATCACTTTAGGAAGGACTATGAAATTGGCTGAATTGATGCCCATGATATCCATGGCATCTATCTGTTCCGTCACTCGCATAGTGCCTATTTCCGAAGCTATGTTAGATCCAACTTTACCTGCAAGAATAAGACACATCATTGTGGATGAAAATTCAAGCAGGAGGATTTCCCTGGTAGCAAGACCGGTAGAATAGCTTGGAATCAAAGGAGATACGATATTTATCGTCATCTGTATGGCGATTACAGCTCCGATGAATATAGAAATAATCACCACGAGAGGAATGGAGTCAACTCCCAATTGAGATATCTCAGTCACGAGTTGCTTGAAGAACACCTTCCACTTGTCAGGGCTTCGGAATACCTGAGTCAAGAAGAGACAATAGCGTCCGAATGTCTTTATCGATTTTGTTATCACAATTTAGTCTTTTTAATCAATCTTTTTTCCTACGATAATGCTTTGACTCGTCTAAAAGTGCTTAGACTTCGTCGATATATCCAAATCCAAATGCAAAATTAATAAAAATTTTCAAAGTTGAGCCCTATCTATTTGTATACAACAATCGTTTTTATTAATTTTGTCAAAAAAAGAAGAAATATTTGCCGATAAACACCAAATATTGCGAAAAACCGGGCGATTCATGTGGTGTTTTAAGCATTCATTTAAGAAATATTCGATATGTTAGTAATCGGAATAGCTGGCGGAACTGGTTCTGGAAAATCTACAGTAGTCCGTAAGATAATAGATTCACTTCCCAAAGATGAGGTGGCAGTCCTCCCTCAGGACTGTTACTACAACGACAACCATCATATTCCTCTTGAGACTCGACTCAAGATGAATTACGACGAACCCAAGGCAATAGACTGGCGGCTTCTTACGAAGCAGCTTGATGAGCTTAAGGAGGGGCGAGCGATCGACCGTCCGACCTACGACTTCCTGACTTGCTCTCGACTTGACGAGACTGTTCGTATTGAGCCTCGGGAGGTAGTCGTCGTCGAAGGAATCCTTGTGCTATGCGAAAAGGAACTGCGCGATAGGATGGATGTCAAGGTTTTCGTGGATGCAGATGCCGACGAAAGGCTTATCCGTGTCATACATCGCGATTGCATAGAGCGCGGACGCACACCAAAAATGGTTATTGACCGTTATCAGGAAACCCTCAAACCAATGCATGAACTGCATATCGAACCTTCAAAGAGATATGCCGACCTCATAATTCCACAAGGTGGCAATAATCAAGTGGCAATCAAGCTCCTCACCGACTATATACGTTCACTTCTTCCATCATTCAAGAACAAATAATGAAAATATTCCCTTTATTTCCAAAGAAACAGGCCGTTGAGCCTACAGTTGTATCTGAAAAAGAAACCGACATTCCAATCTCTGATGAAGAAGGTGATAAGAGTGTGGAAGAGAACATCAACACTACACTTGAGGTGCCGGAATCAACAATTGCTGAGGATATGATAGAGACAGGTGTCATGCCCGACACCATGATCAAGGAAAAAGAAAATGATATTTTTCTCGAGACTCCAGAAGGTGGACTTGAGGAAGAAATTATTGAGATTGATCCGGAGAGAGGTATCCTTCGTACGAAAGACCTTGTAAAGAAATACGGCAAGCGTACTGTTGCCAATAAGGTTTCGATATATGTAAAGCAGGGAGAGATTGTAGGGCTGCTTGGACCAAACGGTGCTGGTAAGACCACAACTTTCTACATGACTACCGGGCTTATAACGGCTAATTCAGGCAAGATATTTCTTGATGATCATGACATCACGGGATATCCTGTCTATAAACGTGCCCAACTTGGAATCGGATACCTTGCACAAGAAGCTTCTGTGTTCCGCAAACTTTCCGTTGAAAATAATATCCGGGCAGTCCTCGAGATGACAAAAATGACAAAGGAGCAACAGAAAGAGAAACTTGAGGAACTGATAGAAGAATTTAATCTCCATAAAGTAAGGAAAAATCTTGGAGATCAACTATCCGGTGGCGAACGCCGACGCACTGAGATTGCCAGATGCTTGGCTATCAATCCAAAATTCATTATGCTTGATGAACCCTTTGCCGGCGTTGACCCTATTGCTGTGGAAGATATCCAGAGTGTAGTCTATAAATTAAAGGAGAAAAACATAGGTATCCTCATTACCGACCACAATGCACCTGAGACACTCAGTATCACAGACCGCGCATACCTTCTGTTTGAGGGTCGTATCCTTTTCCGCGGGACAAGTGAAGAGCTTGCAGAAAATCCTATAGTGAGAGAGAAATATTTAGGACGAAACTTCATTTTCCGGCGCAAGAAATTCGATTAAAATGAAAAAATTCATCGATATTTGTCAATTTGTATTGGTACTGATGGGTCTTATGATCTGCGGCCTCTTTGTAACATCCCTATTGAGCTTGCTTCCTTTGGAAGGATTTGCAGCCCAATGGACCATATTTGCCGGACAGAACAT
>DAAK01000042.1:31847-51625 GCA_001701075.1 Bacteroidales bacterium GP3
AAGGATACGACCCTCAAACAGAAGGAATTTGTTTTAAGACCGATCCTTTCCAAACTATTGAGGCTGAGAGCACTCCTTCGATACGAATGATTGGCATAACACTGCTGATTTATTTTGTTGGTATGCCGGCACTCAACCAGATAGTATATTGGAATCAGGAAATAAGTCTACCTGAAATATTGGCTCCATTTGAGGAATGGTGTCGCAATATGGAGAAACTTGCTGAAGAACAAACAAAGGGACTGTTGAACTCGACCGACCTCTTCCCTACTGCAATGAATATACTTGTGATAGGTGTCCTGACGGGTATTGGAGAAGAATTCTTTTTCAGAGGAGCATTACAGCGGATGCTTGTTTGGTGCAGAGTAAACACCCATGTTGCCATATGGACAGCTGCAATAGTCTTCAGTGCACTCCATTTCCAGTTTTTCGGATTTGTTCCGAGAGTCTTGCTTGGAGCATTTTTCGGTTATCTGTATTGGTGGAGTGGGAATATATGGGTTAATTCGTTTGCTCATGCTCTCAATAATAGCCTTGTGATTATTTCTACATGGTGTATCAATAAGGGATATCTTTCAGAAGAGTTTGACATGTTTGGCGTATCAGAAGGAGGATTCCCTTCGTTTGCCATACTCAGTGCTATAGTGGTAGCTGCACTCATCTATGTTTTCTACCGTCGTGGAGNNAAACTGGAAATGGAGTGCACTGAAGCCTCCCGAGGTTCCATCTAAAAGTATATAAAATGCCAACGAAAGCAAGCAAAGACCTTACATATCGCGATATTATTGACAGAATAAAAAGGAAAAATTTCGCGTCTGTCTATCTCCTTATGGGAGAGGAGCCCTATTATATCGACCTTATAGTAGATGCTCTTGAACAAAGCGTGGTCAAGGAGGAAAACCAGGCATTTGACCAACTTGTGTTTTACGGTGCAGACTCTGACCTTGAGGTTGTGATGGCAAGTGCAAGGCAGTATCCAGTCATGGGCGACCGTCAACTTGTGATATTGAAAGAGGCGCAGACTTGTCAGGGCAACAAGACCCAACTTGACAAACTTGCCCCATACATAATGCATCCGAACAGTCAAGGAGTTTTTGTGCTTGCATATAAGGGAGACAATCTTTCGGCTACATCTGCACTTATGAAAGCTGCTACGAAGGCTGGTGATAGTGTTGTAGTCTTTAAAAGCCCCAAGATTCGTGACTATCAGCTCTCCGGTCCAATAAAAGACTATTGCAGGAGCAAGAAGATTGCCATAGAGGAACCCGCAGTGCAGATTTTAATTGAATATATCGGCAACTCACTTCAGAAGCTTTTTGGAGAGATCGACAAGCTGATTGTAAGTGCCGGCAAAGGGGCTCAACGGATTACTGCAGAGATGGTGGAGGAAAACATCGGCATCTCAAAGGAATTCAATAATTTCGAATTGACTAAGGCGTTAGCAACAAAAGATTATCCCAAAGCCTTGCGAATACTCCAATACTTCAGAAAAAATCCTAAGAATAATCCCACTGTAATGACAACTTCCATTCTCCAGAAATTTTTCAGTCAGTTGGTTGTGGCTCATTACACACAAGATAAGAGCGACAAAAGTCTCATGGAGGTTTTGCAACTCAAATCGACATATGCTCTAAAAGATATTCGAGCTGGACTGAGTATGTATTCTCAACGCCAATCACTTGCAGCCATCTCCGCATTGCGCGATTTTGACTGCAAGAGTAAGGGAATAGGATCGCTGCAGAATGAATATGACCTGCAGCAAGAACTAATCTTCAAGATATTTACTATATCTTGAGACTTGGTATTTCTTTATCGGATATTGAATTGGGCAAAACGGAGATAAAGTTTCTTTTCCCCTGCTTGTGAAAAGCGGACTGTTATGACGCCCTCTCCCATCACATAATCAAGCTTTGTCACAATTCCTTCACCAAGTTTAGCATGGATAATACGCGTGCCTACGGGAACTTCTTCAGGTGTGTGGGTGCCTGGAGTCTTACCCTTTTGAGTGTTAGAAGGCCTGACATTGTTAGAGACTGAATCAGGAGAAATCCTGTTGGGATTTCTTCCATATGATGAAGTGTTTCGTGGGGAATCATATGTGGATGCAAAAGATCTCTTGCCTCCGGAACGGAAAGAGTTATAACGGTCCATAGGATTTACAAAAGATGTAGACTGAGAAGAGTCTGAGAAATCAGATGATGTCTCTATCTGGACATATTTCTTTCCTATTTCCGACAAAAAGCGCGACGGACGGGTCTGCACAGTCTGACCATTGCGGAAACGCGTCTTGGCATAAGTCAGGGCACATGTCTCCTTAGCCCGGGTCATTGCCACATAAAGAAGCCTGCGTTCTTCTTCCACTTCATCAGTAGAATTCATCGACATTGCTGAAGGAAGGAGCTCTTCCTCGACTCCAACTACGAACACATGCTTAAATTCAAGGCCTTTTGCCGCGTGGCAAGTCATAAGCGTCACTTTTTCATCTGTCGTTTCGTCAGTAGAGTCCTGGTCGGTGGCAAGCATCACATCCGACAGAAATTCTTGCATGCCAGTCCTCACATCCCCTTCTTCCTGACGGGTATCCACAAAATCTTTTAGTCCTGCAAGGAGCTCTTTAAGATTTTCTTGCTTGCTTATTGATTCGGGAGTGTTGTCATGGTTCAAAACGGTAAGGATTCCACTCCGATTGAAGATAAGCTGCCCCAATTCATATGCATCAGATTCCTTGGAATTATCATCAATGAATTCTTGCACCATATCTTTGAACGCAGCGAGTTTCTTAAGAGTACCGGCATTTACTTCAACACCTTTTGCCTCAGGATTCTGAAGCACTTGCCAGATGCTGACATTTGTAGCAGTAGCCGCCTCGGAGAGTTTCCTCATTGTCGTGTCACCGATCCCCCTTGCCGGATAGTTGATCACGCGACGTAAAGCCTCGTCATCGTCTGGATTGATGGCAAGACGGAAATAGCAGACAGCATCCTTAATCTCCTTGCGCTGATAGAAAGAGAGACCACCATATATTCTATAGGCAATGTTTCGCTTTCTCAAAGATTCCTCGAGAGCGCGACTCTGTGCATTCGTACGGTAAAGCACGGCATAATCCTCGTAAGAATCATGAAGGCTCAATCTGGATTTGGCAATCATATTTGCCACAAGATATGCTTCTTCTATATCGGAATAAGTGGAAAGAATCTTGACACGCTCTCCCTCATCGTTTTCGCTATAGACGTTTTTCTTCATCTGGCGCGTATTCTTGTCGATAAGGCTTCCAGCTGCATTGATGATATTCTGAGTCGACCTATAGTTTCTTTCCAGCTTGAATATCTTCAGTCCGGGATATCTCCTTTCCATGTTCAGGATATTTCCGATATTGGCACCGCGGAAAGAATAGATGCTTTGGGCATCATCCCCTACCACACAAAGATGCTTGTGAAGTGCTGCAAGCTGCGAGATTATGAGGTGCTGGGCGAAGTTTGTGTCCTGATACTCATCTACAAGAATATATCTGAAAAACTCCTGATAATGCCTTCTGATATCAGGGAAATCACGAAGGAGGATATTCATATAGACAAGTATATCATCAAAATCCATAGCATCCGCTCTCTTGCAACGCTCACAATACGCTTTGAATATCCTGCCTGTCATCGGACGCTTTGCCTTTTTGTCGGCGTTGAAGTTATCGGCATCTTGAAGATACTGATCAGGATCTATCAAAGCATTTTTTGCATTGGATATCACCGAATGAATAGTAGCTGGTTTATATACCTTCTCATCAAGTTGCATCTCTTTGATAATGCTTTTGAGCAAGGATCTCGAGTCGGAAGTATCATAAATCGTAAAATTAGATTTGAACCCGATTTCCTCAGCATGCTGTCTCAAAATCCTTAGAAAGATAGAGTGGAATGTACCCATTTTGAGACGAGAGGCAACTTTTTCGCCCACTACTTCCGTTATTCGCTCCTTCATCTCTCTTGCCGCCTTGTTTGTAAAAGTCAGGGCAAGGATTCGCCATGGCTCATAGCCGGATCTTAGAAGATCTACAATCTTATAGGTAAGTACACGGGTTTTGCCAGACCCTGCTCCTGCAATCACGAGAGCCGGTCCATCCTTATACACTACAGCATCGCGCTGTTGGTCGTTGAGAAGATCAAGATAGTTATAGTTGATTTCAGACATTCGATGTAAGGGTTAAGAGTCAAGGGTTAAGAGTGAAGGGGTTTTAAAGATTGGGCGACCAGGCAGGTATGTTGGGCAAAAACGCATATGAATCGTGTTCATAATCCATTTCGCAACAATAATGACTGATGCCATTGCTGACTATGAGATAGCGTGAATGAAGCACCATATTATAGCGTGCTATCTGATCAAATACACTTTGAGTGATAGTTATAGTCGGAGCTTTGTATTCCACTATCACAACTGGAGTCCCATCGGTTCGAAAAACCACAGTGTCACAACGTCGCCTTGTTTCATTGAGCGACAGAGAGACTTCATTATTCATAAGAGAAGCCGGATAACCGAGACTGTCGGTCATCCAGGCTGTGAAGTGCTGACGGACATATTCCTCTGGTGTCAATGCCACATATTTGCCTCTAAGGGAATCAAAAACCTTCAGAATCTTATTCTCCATCCGCAATTTTAGCTCTATGGGCGGAAGGTTGAGTGGTGGCTGTTCTATCACTTATAATGAGGATCAAAAAGTGTATTAAGAAGATGAGCAAGACGCAGACCACCTTTCAGAAGCTGCTGTTCGATTACAGGAGTCCAGTCGGCGATGTAGTCGTAGCTGATGTTAGTGCCATCTGGAGTCTTCTCATATATTTCAGTGGCATAAACAAATGTTTCCTTTCCCCAGTCATCAGGATCTGAAGAGGAAATAATCTTTGCTTCCTCATCTTTAGTGGCACGGTCAATTTGGTCTTGCCATTCAGTATATGTCCAGTTATGGGCAGACTCCACGAGACTGCTGTCCCAGATGCCATGAAGGTTTCTGTCGCTGTTGAAATACTTCACTTTAACGCCATTGCCTCCTCTGTCAGAAAGATGACCCATGTGCATCGGTTGGTGAACGTCGCCCACGAAATGCACGAGGAGCTTTAGGGCAAGTTGCTTCTCTTCCAAAGATGAATTTGGGTCTGCAAGCACAGCGTACTGTCCTTTTATCGCTGTAGTGACATCGCCATCTTCATTGCGTGGGAACCTGTCATAGTCATATCCTTCGTCGATGTTGCGGTAATGCCATGTCTTGGTGTATTCATATTGAGGGGTATGGCAGGCATTGTCGGCCCAGTTAGACCAATACACGATTGACTTACCTCCGAAGATTGAGTCGCAAGCAGCCTTTGCCGCAGGAGTGAGATGTTTTTCGGCAATAAAAGCTGTCACGTCATGTCCTTTTTGTCCCCAACCAAAAGCTGTTGCAGACATTGAGAGCATTATTCCGAATGTGAGTATAGATTTGGAGTTCATATTGTTTTATATCAATTTTATCTACAAAATTAAGAAAAAAAAACCAATAACGCAACTCTAATTTGACAAAAAAAGAAGTCTCTCGCACCAAACTAAGGGTTTTATTGTTATAATATCATAATAAATCTATAAAATTAATATTATGAAAAGCAAGAATTTGACTTATACAGGTATAGTCACCCTGATATTAGGCGTAGCACTACTCTTTATGCAAGCTACAGCCATCAATATCGTAGTAATGGTAGTGGGAGGTGCATTCCTCCTGTCAGCTCTGATTGATCTTATCATTGTGTTTAGGAGTAAAGCTACTCTTGAAGTCAACGGTCAGAAGAAATCAACAGTTTCCATTTCAATAATATCTACTCTTACAGCTGTAGCCACTGGTGCACTTGGACTCTGGATGCTATTAAGTCCCGCAAGTTTCAGTTCACTGCTGGTCTATGTGTTTGCAGCTATAATCCTACTTGCGGGACTTTATCACATCAGTATGTTGGGATTTGGATTTCGCAATGCCCGATTCCCATTTGCCTTTTATATTCTTCCGATCCTTCTTGTAGCAACCGGAGTAGTGATTTTAGTACTCGGGCCGGTCAAGATGATGAATGCCATAGTGCTTGTCACCGGTATAGCCCTTATAGTCTATGCTGTCTGCAACTTCCTTGAGGCAGCCGGCGAGTCAAGCTACGCAAGGATCGAATAAATCATTGATCGTTGATCGTTTATCGTTTATCGTTAATCGTTATTTAAGCGGTTTTATAGAAATTGCATATCCACCACCGGCAAGTGCATTGAGGGTAAGTTTTGTCTTTGATGTCACTTGCTTTTTTGTGATTTTATAGCGGGTCTGGCCGTCAACGGTGTTGGCATCCGGAGCCTCCGCGTATATGGTAGCTTCGTATTTGAGTCCCGGGTCGAGGAAAGAAAGGGAAATTTCGCTCTTTCGGTCGTTGATACCGGAAGTGCTTCCTACATACCATTCATCAGAATTTTTATCCTTTCGTGCGATAGTGACATATTCCATCGGTTCTGCTTCGAGATATACACTTCTCTCCCACTCTACAGGGACATCCTTGATAAATTGGAAAGCATCCATATGCTTTTCGTAGTGTTCGGGCATGTCGGCAGCCATCATCAACGGGCTGTACATAGTCACATAAAGGGCGAGCTGTCCAGGAATTGTAGATGCTACGATGCTTTTGTTCCATGGTGTGAAGGTGCTGAGATCAAATTCAAAAATGCCGGGAGTGTAGTCCATCGGACCGCCTTGCAGACGAGTGAATGGAAGGATTGAAGTATGCCATTTGTCGTTGCCGCCCATAGCATGATATTCAGTTCCTCTGGCGCTCTCATTGCCTATGAGGTTGGGGTAAGTTCGGGCAAGACCAGTAGGTCTTGAAGCCTCATGGGCATTGACCATAATCTTATGCTTTGCAGCCTCTTTTACAGCGTGGAGGTAATGGTTGTTGAGCCATTGTGAATAATGGTACTCTCCCCTCGGGATGATGTTGCCGACATATCCACTCTTGACAGCATTATATCCATTTTCGTTCATAAATTTATATGCGTCCTCCATATGTCGCTCATAATTGCGGACTGATGAGGATGTCTCGTGATGCATCATAAGCTTAACTCCTTTGCTGTGGGCATATTCATTGAGAGCCTTCAAGTCAAAGTCAGGATAAGGAGTCAGGAAATCAAAGACGTAGTCTTTTGACTGGCCAAACCAATCCTCCCAACCTTCATTCCAACCTTCTACAAGTACTTGGTCGAAACCATGCTCTGCAGCGAAGTCAATGTAGCGTTTCACATTCTCGGTGTTGGCACTGTGCCTACCATTGGGTTTGGTCTTGGAATAATCAGTCTCTCCGAGTTTTACAGAATAAACATCATCGGTATAGTTCCAGGTTCCAGCTCCGGAAATCATCTCCCACCAAACGCCGATATATTTCACAGGTTTGATCCAAGACGTATCTTCATATGTAGTGGGATCATTAAGATTATAAATAAGTCTTGAAGCCAGGATATCTCTTGCGTCGTCTGTGATTATTGCTGTTCTCCACGGTGACTTTGTAGGTGTTTGCATGTATCCTTTCCGACCCTGATTATCAGGGGTCAACCACGACTTGAATGTCATTGTGGTGTCATTGAGGTTTAGATGCATGGTAGGATAGTCTATGGTGCCGGCTTCATGGAGATTGATGTATATTCCATCATCTGTTTTCAGCTGAAGAGAAGTTTGCACACCAGTCGGTGAGAAAGGAGAAGTAGAAGCATTGTTAGGATTGACCTTGCTTGGGAAAAGATCTCTGATTTCACTGAGACGAGATTTGGTATAGTTATATTCCTGGGTGTCGTAGTCTCCGGGAATCCAATAAGCTGTGTGGTCACCGGTCATGGCAAACTCTGTGTCCTCTTCGGCAATGACAAAATAATTGAGATTCGGTTGCTCCGGGAATTCATACCTTAATCCAAAACCTTCGTCATAGACTCGGAAACGGATATTCATCTTGCGGTCGAATTGGGGTTGGACGAGATCGACAAGCATCTCATTATAATGGTTGCGAATCTCTGTTTCCTCACCCCATACGGGTTGCCAAGTCTCGTCGACGGTTTCAAATATCTCTACATTAGAGAGGACAAATCCATCTTTGAGAGATAACGCATCAGCTCCAGCTTTTTTACCTTGATGCTCGAAGCTATTGCGTCCTGTTTCACTGAATAGGCTGAATCCAAGACGTGAAGGAGCTATAACTTCCTTCCCTTTGAAGTCAACCCAATAGACTGGATTTCCATCACGCAGCTCAAAATTGAGTTTAAGGTCGCCATCGGGCGAGAAAACTGTCTCTGGAGCCGCAAGGATTGTCAGCGGCATAGACAATAGAGACATTATAAAAACTTTACGCATCATAATATTAAAATTTGATTTTTACACGAGATTTTAGACACTCCGGACATCCATGGCCGGCTTTTTTTGTTCGAACTTTCATTGTGTATTCATGGCCACAAACATCGCATTTGAAAGATTTGAAGGAATCTGGATTATTGGAGCTGTCAGCTGGATTTTCATTCTTTCTTACCCCTGGATTCACGTCGGAAGGGCGGGAAAGGTCAAGATCTTTCCAATCAGGGATTGATTCCCAAGCTTCTTTGCTGCCCCATGCCGCATCAATCCGGTCTTTCACATCATTTTCAATCCACCACATAGGCCCGAGTTTTGGTGTCTTTGCGACGCGACCCATAAACAGTTTGAGAGCAAATGCAGGGGCAATTGGGGCGAGCGAGAAATACCATGGAAGTTCACTCTTCATTTTCTGGAAATATTCCTGAGGAGTGTCGCCACTGCGGAAATGGAGGATATTTTCCAGTTCGTCGGAATCAGAAAACCAAAAGCCATGGAAGTTATCGGTTGCAAACCAGTTTGCATTGAAGATTTTTTCAGGAGGAGGGCAACCCATAGCTTTAAGTAATTCGCATTCAAACTCATAGTTTGTCATGCGGTAAGCAGATCCGCCACCGATGTTATAGCATTTATTCCAAAAAGAATCAGGCACATCGTCGCGACAAATTCTTTCAAGAAGACGACCGGAATCATCTGCTGTCACCCATTCAAGGACTCCTCGAATAGGAACGTGGAAAGCGATAGGGTCTGACGCATTCATAAGGAGTCCGCTATGGAGAATGCCTGTTTGGCGAAGAGATACCCACCATTTAAGGTCAGAGTCCATAAGAAGACGTTCTGATTCAGTTTTTGAATATGCGTAGCCATCAAATAAAGCCGGAGAAAGGGAATCGCCGCATTGTCCCCAATGATTAGGTATTGAGCGATTGCCATATTGGGCTACTGAGCCGATATAGACAACTTTCACTTCATCCTTACGAGGAAGAGCAGCTTCTATGATGTTGTGCATTGCGCCAACATTCGTCTTGATAGTCTTTTCTGGATACCAATCAGCGGCGGGAGAAACCATGCCTCCGACATTAAGGACGATATCGGCATTATCCACTCCCCTTTTGACTGCATCTTTGTCAAGCAGGTCACCCCAAATCACTTTTACTCCCTTGTCGATATAAGGAGACAGTTTCTTCCTGTTTTTTTTGCTGTCGCGGGCAAGCACTGTCACATCATATTGTCCGGGAACGGCTGTCAGTTCCTTAAGACCTTTAGAACCCATGACGCCTGTAGCACCCGTAAGGAATATCTTTTTCATATTAATTCAAAACACTTTAATAAGAAAAGTAAATTAAAAGTCTATAATTCAATAGAGGAAACCGAATAGCCATAGAGGTATTTTGTTGCCTATGCCGAATTCAATGTCATCGGCTGCCACAAAACTATCGGGTATATCCTTAATTTGCTGGAAACTTTTGCGTGCACCTCCAACCTCAAAGAGATAGCGGTTGTCGACAAGCAAATCTCCATCTTTTGGATAAGCCACTTCATGATCTTTTGCAAGCATGGCAGTCATAAACGATTCTCTTACTTTTCCTTTATCGGCGTATCCGAGAGCATAAAGCAATGAAGGATTGTTTAATAGCACTTTTTGCGGTTTCGCCATAGATTTAGGGTTTCTTTCATTCTTGAAATACAGCAGTCGTAATATTTGAGAACGATCAAGAAGAGAAAGGAGTTTTATCATAAGATTAGTGGAAACTCCTAATAATTCTGCTGTGAGTTTGGCATTTAGGGGAGAAGGAGATTGCGAAGCCATAATTGTCAGCAGTTGTTTTGCCTTCTGGAGAGTGTTGTATTCTATATTTTCCACAGCTGGTATATCACTGTCGATAACAGCAGTGATCATATTTGATACACGGATAAGATAGTCAGATTCTGTATCAGACTTATAGAATGGGTAATATCCATGTCTCAAGTAGGAATGAAATAGCTTAATGATATCTCCATCTTTGTTGATTGTTGATGTCAGATCAAGATGATGGTAAAGGATATCCTGTAGGGAGAAGGATTGGAGGTCTCTTCCCTCAAATGCGAGATATTCTCTAAAAGAAAGACCTGGAAGCATATACATGATAGGCCTGCGTGAGAGATCTGCTATTGATTGGTCTATTTCCAAAAGCGATGACCCAGTAAAAACTATATGGAGATCAGGATAGAAATCATAGACGTTTTTGATCTGGCGTTCCCAGCCACGAAGACGATGCACCTCGTCAATGAATAAATGGGTTATTCCCATTTCCAATGCCTTGTCGGCAAGATCAAGCAAAGTATGGGACGCAAACCAAATGTCATCAAGAGAGACATACAGCACCTTATCCTTATCCGGGAATTCCAAAAGGATACGTTGAAGCAACATCGTGGTCTTTCCAACTCCTCTTGCACCTTTTATTCCGATAAGCCGATTGTTCCATGAAATCTCATAGTAAAGGTTTCTTATGTATTTGGTATTTGTAAGCTTCAACAAGTGAAGGTATCTTTTTTTCAATAAATCCATAACTCAAAATTCATAATTATTATCAGAAAACCTGGATAATCCTCATATGATATTATTCCAATTGATATTTGATTGCAAAGATAATAAAAAAAATCATCTTTACAAAGATGATTATACAAAAATCATTTCTATAAAGATGAAAATGCAAAAATCATTTCTGTAAAGATGAAAACGGCAAAATCATTTCTATAAAGATGAAAATATGTTTAATGAGCCCACGCCTCCCTTCCGCTCCCGGAAGGCCCTCGACGTGAGCCTATGCGCAAAGTTATAAAAAATTTCTGATATCCAACCTAACGTTGAGGCTTAATTTGAATAATTTTGATTAAAAATAATTTTGATTAAAGATGTGTTATTATAGGCCCCAAAAAGCGTGTGGAGCTAAGAGTATGATGGATTGATAGGTCGATTTGTCTTGCCTCATGCAAACCATTATATAGGTTTAAATGTTATATTTTTGGTGTCAAGAAAAGCTCAAAAGCTATTAAATGACCATAAACACACTATACAAGAACTTTAATCAAAAAATAATTATTATGGAAGGCACAAAACTTCATGCAGATAAGATCCTTGTGGCTTATTTTATCCAGAAGGGTAAAGAGACATCAGGAAGTAAGAAAATTGCACAACAGGTTGTAGATGCTCTGAAGGAAAAAGGACATGATTCGACTGAATATGCAATCACTCCAGTAGAAATTTATCCAGAAGACAAGGCAACGTTCGAGACCGTGACACGGCTTGAAAAGGAAAACCGCACACGTCCGGCAATTGTGGACAAGGTTGGTAAGATGCAAGACTATAAATATGTAGTTCTTGTTGCACCAAACTGGTACGACGACGTTCCTATGGCTGTATACAGATTCTTTGACGAGTATGATTTCGGTGGCAAACGTGTTGTCCCCATCATCAACCATGACGGTACCGGCCACGAGCAAGTTCGCGAATCTATCCGTCATTTCCTCCCTCACACTTGGGTTACAGACGGAGTAGGAATATCAAGTGCTGACGATGATACAGCTGCAGTAGCGAAGGCTATAGACCAACTCTTCATGCCATCGACATCAAAATTCTAAAAAAACTCACAGAGTAAATAACCAGACCTTTAATCTTTTTATAAACAGGCAGTTTAATCGTATAATCGATTATGCTACCTGTTTTTTAGTAACTTTTTATTCCTCTCGTGTTATATATGAAAAGATTATAAGAAAATGGACAAGAATGAAGATATGATAATTGAGAGACATCCTTTCCCTCCATTCCTTCCGGAAGGGGCGAGGGTGCTTATGATGGGAACGTTTCCCCCAGGAGAACACCGTTGGAGTATGAATTTCTATTACCCCAACCCTATCAACGACTATTGGCGTATTTGCGGAATGCTCTTCCTGAGGGATAAAAATGCCCTTTATGATGCAGAGCGCAAATGCTTTAGAGAAGATGAATGCCGCAAACTGATGGCAGAGCATCATATAGCCATGCACGACACAGCTCGGGAAGTACGTCGGCTTAAAGGGAATGCTTCCGACAAGTTTCTCGAAATTCTGAAACCTGTCCCACTTTTTGAACTGCTGAAGGAAATTCCTGAATGCCATACTATCGCAACTACCGGAGAAAAAGCAGCGGATATAATTGCTGAACTGACAGGGACGCAACGGCCAAAGATGGGAGAAATGACAGAATCGAGCGACGGCCTGAGAATATGGCGGATGCCTTCCACAAGCCGTGCATATCCTATGAAAATAGAAAAGAAAGCGGAATACTATGCCGAGCTATTTCTTTCCGTAGGAATCCTATGATAAAATATTTACGAAATGGAATAAACCTTTTGATTTTTTTACGTCTAACTTATAGTAATACCATAAATCATATTTTTAAACACAAATCTATTCATGAAAAAGACATTTATTACTGCGTTTATGTCGGCTGCGGTAGCAGTTTCGGCATTCGCTCAGTTTGGGCCTCCCGTTGACAGAGGACCCAAGAGTCTTAAGGACGCTTATGATGACTATTTCACTATCGGCGTCGCAGTAAACAAGAGAAACATCACCGATCCCAACCAGATTGAACTCATCAAGAAGGAATTCAACAGCATCACAGCTGAAAATGCCATGAAACCCGGTGAGATTCATCCCGCTGAAGGAGTATGGAATTATGGTTTTGCCGATAGTATCGCAAACTTTTGCCGTGAGAATGGTATCAAGCTTCGCGGTCACACTCTTGTATGGCATTCGCAGTTTGCGGACTGGATGTTTACCGATAAGAAAGGAAAACCTGTTTCAAAGGAAGTGTTCTACGAGCGTCTACGCGACCATATCAACACTGTCGTAAACCGATATAAGGATGTTGTTTATGCTTGGGATGTTGTCAACGAGGCGATGTCAGACGGCGGTCCAATGTGGCCGGGACGCAAACCGAATCCGTATCGCGACAGCAAGCTTTATCAGCTTTGCGGCGACGAGTTTATTGCCAAGGCGTTTGAATACGCTCATGAGGCTGATCCAAATGCTATCCTTTTCTACAATGATTACAATGCAGCAACTCCCGAGAAACGCGACAAGATATATAACATGGTGAAGAAGATGCAGGATGCAGGTGTGCCTATCACCGGTATCGGCATGCAGGGTCACTACAACGTGTACGGTCCTTCCGAGGAAGATGTGGATGCTGCCATCAAGAAGTATTCCGAACTTGTTGATCATATACATATCACTGAACTTGACATGCGTACGAATGATGAGATGGGTGGTCAGTTGAGATTTTCAAGAGGCGAGAACAAACCAATGCCAGGCTACATCAATACCCTTCAGGAAGATCAGTACGACCGTATGTTCCGCGTTTTCCGCAATAACAAGGATGTCATAGACAATGTCACACTTTGGAATCTGTGTGACGGAGACTCTTGGCTTGGAGTGAACAATCATCCTCTTCTCTTTGATGAAAACCTCAAGCCGAAGAAGGCTTATTATGCTGTAAAGAACTTCGACAAGAATCTCGATAACCTCGTTCCGAAAGAGGACTTCGTGCCCAATGAGCTAAATCAGCCAGGTCAGCAGTATCCGATGGTCAATTCAGAAGGTTTTGCACGCTTCCGCATTGATGCCCCGACTGCTAAATATGTTATCGTCAGCCTCGGTCTTGGAGGACGTGGAGGCACAGTGCTCCGCAAGGACAAGGACGGTGTCTGGACTGGCACAACTCTTGCACCTATGGACGAAGGTTTCCACTATTATCATCTTACCATTGACGGCGCCACAGTCAACGACCCGGGTGCAAACAACTACTATGGTTCTTGCCGTTGGGAAAGTGGAATTGAGATTCCGGCTCACGACAAAGATTTCTACGCGCTTAAGGATGTGCCTCACGGCAATGTGCAGCAGGTGCTTTTCAATTCTCCGAGCACTGGAGAACAGAAACGAGCTTTCGTATACACCCCGGCTGAATACAATAACGCCAAGAATAGCAAGAAGCGCTACCCTGTTCTTTACCTACAGCATGGCTGGGGTGAGGATGAGACTGCATGGAGCAACCAGGGGCATGCGAATCTGATTATGGACAATCTCATTGCCGAAGGGAAATGCGAGCCGTTTATTATCGTGATGACCTACGGTATGACCAATAATGCCAAGTTTGGCACAATCGGTTCGTTCAACTATAAGGATTTTGAGACAGTTCTCGTGGATGAACTAATTCCTTATGTAGATGCAAACTTCCGTACAATCCCTGATAAGAAGCACCGTGCTATGGCAGGTTTGTCAATGGGTGGTATGGAGACAAAGAACATTACTCTCTCACGCCCCGAAACATTTGACTATTACGGACTCCTCAGCGGTGGCACTTATGCACCTTCTGACCTGAAGGTGAAACCAAGCCTGATTTTCACATCATGTGGTTCAAAGGAGAATCCTGATGGAGTGAAGAAATCGGTAGAGGATCTGCAGAATGCCGGCTTCAACGCAGTGGCATATGTATCTCCAGATACAGCTCACGAATTCCTTACATGGCGTCGCAGCCTGAAGGAAATGGCTCCTCTCCTATTCAAGTAAGCTTAAGTCATCTTAAAATTCACATAATAACAAGCAGTCAAGTTTTGTCTTGACTGCTTGCTTCGTTTATACCCGCAATGAAAAAAAAATATAATATTGGATGCAAGATTCCAAATGGTTGTGGGTTTATAAGATAAAACATAATTTAAATAAAACATTATGAACCGTTTTCTAAAGACATTTCTAAGTATTTCCACATTATCATTGGTTGCATGCAATGGCGAGACCGTGGATTATACCAAACAAGAAGAAAAACCGGAAATCAATACTGAAATACCGGAAGTAGCACCTCCAATTATGGCATCAGCACCGCTTAACACTATCTCTCATGAAGATGTGGAAAACTTAAATGAATTTGCCTTGAAGTTTTATCTTGCCAATTCTGAGATGACCCATAGTAATGTATGTGTATCTCCGTTCAGTGTTGGCTCTGTTCTTGGTATGATTGCCAATGGCAGCAATGGCATCGGCAGGAATGAGATTCTCACGCTTTTAGGTTTTGACGCAAGTGAGAAGGGCATGACAACCCTCAATACTCATTATCAGACCTTGCTCTCCAATCTTCCCAATATTGAAGAAGATATCACTTGCAATTTCACTAATACTGTGTGGTTTGATCCTTCATGTTATTCGATAACGAATCCTTTCAAGCAGACAATCACAGACCATTATTATGCAAATGAAATAGGAATATCCCCAAGAGGCGAAACCGGGAGAGAAGCCATCAATCAATTTGTAAGCAAGAACACTAATGGTCTCATAGATAGATTCCTGTCTGAACCTCTTCAAATTAATATGGCATTTCTCAACACCTCCTACTTCAAGGCAGGATGGAGCGATGGCTTTTCTAAAGAATTAACTACCAAAGATATTTTCAACGACATTGATTATAAAGAGCAGAAGACTGACTTCATGAGTCAGCAAGGCTACCTGCAATATGCCCAGACCAATGATGGAACTGAGGCAGTAAGATTGTTTTATGGTAACACAAGACAATTATCCATGACTTTAATTCTGCCCACTACCAATATCAATCATGTGGCTCTTGATGAAGTGATCACATCAGATAATTTGCTACAAATCAATAAAAATTTAAAATATGAAGCGTTGATATTGAAACTTCCGAAATTTGAAGTTGAACTCAATAATGCAAATACACTTGATATTTTGAGAAAAATTGGATTGGAAGATGTTTGTACAGGGAAAGCGTTATTCAACATGATCGTAGAGAACAGTAGCTTTATTCTTAAATGTTTTGTACATGCAGCAAAGATAAAAGTGGATGAGGATGGAACTGAAGGGGCTGCTGCAAGTCTGGGAGAACTGATTGTTTCCGCAGGCCCCGGTGGTGATGACACTTATAAACCACGCGAAATTGTATTCAACCGCCCATTTATCTTCTATATACAGGAAAATACCACAGGAAGCATCCTCTTCATTGGCTCTGTGAAAACATTCTCATGATATCCTGATGAAGCATCTTCTTGATAAGGAAAAGCTTATAATCTCATTGCTTGGTGAAAACCAGCAGGAGGCCGCGAAGGAAATCTTTGGCGCGTATGCCGGCTATGTGGCTGGCATATGCGCGCGTTTCTTATCGGATGATGACGATATTAAGGACGTAGCTCAGGAAAGTTTTGTAAAGATTTTCACTTCCCTGAAATCATTCAGATACACCGGGGATGGAAGTTTGGCAGCATGGATAAGCAGAATTACAGTGAATTGTTCGCTTAACTTCCTCCGCGACAATAACCGGATACAATTTGCCAAATCTTCTGACAATCTTCCTGACATTGCAGATGATCGGACTGATACTGAAAGTCTTTCAGCAGATGAGATAGTTTCATTGATAAGGGAACTTCCAATAGGCTATAAGACTGTCTTCAACCTCCATGCCATAGAAGGAAAATCGCATAAGGAGATTGCAAGACTCCTTGGGATCAAAGAAAATAGTTCCGCATCGCAATATCTGAGAGCAAGATCCATTCTTGCTATGAGAATAAAAGAATATCTAAACCGAAAATAAACCTACAACCTATGGATGACAAATGGATTGAAAACATCAGAGAAAAGATGTCGGAGTTCGAAATGACTCCCCCAGAGGGTCTGTGGGATTCTGTGCAGAAACAACTTAAAATAAGGAAAGCAAGAAGAAGGAGGGTATTGGGCACTGCCATTGCAGCTTCTGTAGCACTGATTGTGGGTTTTTTCTTTGCTTATATTCCTGAAAAAACTGAACGTCCCAAAAGTCCGGTCTTATTGAGTTCGGTTGAGAAACATGAACTTGAACATGAAGGCATCAAGCAATCTATAAAAGAAAATAAAATTCTTACTCAAGAGGTCTCCATGCATAAGCATTCAAAAATAAGCACGAACCACCAATCATCAACGTTCACTAATATAAATGAAACAGTCAGTGCTTCGGAAAGCAGAGTCTTACAGGAATATGATAATAATATGAATGAGCCAAATTTTGCATTGGATTTGGATGAGGGAGAGAATGCAACTGAAAAGAACTCGTTTGAAAAAACGAACGTATCTGAAGATAAACTATATGTTTATGTGGAGCCAAAGGATCATTCTTACAAATCTCATTTTTCAGTAAGTCTATCTGCCTCTGCAAATGGCATTGGTGGTTATATAAATGATAATAACTTTACTGTAAGGCCTAATACTCAACCAACCACTGGAGATTTGCCTCAGACCAGAATGGGAGGTGGTATTTTGTCTGATATGCTTAATAGTCCGAGCACTCCAGAACCTACCCCAATGGAAGTTTTCGACCATAAACTTCCATTGCGTTTTTCAGTCAGCCTTTCATTTCCAATATATAAGAATCTCAATATAGAGACTGGTATAGTATATTCTTTCTTGAAATCAGAGATAAGATATGGAGACTTTCTCTCTGGAATATGGAACGGAAACCAAAAACTTCATTTTCTCGGTGTTCCTATAGGTGCAAGATACACGCCATTTAAGTTTCAACGTCTTGATATCTATACAACAGGCGGGGCTATGATGGAGAAATGCATAGCCGGATCATTAAAAGAAGACAGGTCTTCTGGCATTTCCTACTCATATCCTGGTTGCAAGGAACGGCCCTTTCAAATTTGTCTAAATGCCGCAGTCGGAATTCAGTATAACATTGCGAAAGAACTTGGCATCTATTTAGAACCCGGATTAGGCTTTTATCTTAAAAATGGTTCAAAACTCCACACCATCTACGGTAAACGCCCTGTCACCTTCAACCTAAATATCGGCATCAGATTCACACATCCATAGTTTAAACTTAAGAATTTGCATTTATGTAACTGAGTAATACTTTAATGTATATCTTTCAAATCAAGGAATATCTTGTCAAATCGCCACATTTGTCTCGGACCTCTTCTATTATCGCAAGACAGCGTTTTCTGGGAATTTTATATTTCTCACCTACAGCAACAAAATCTGATAACATAGGATGTCCGGTGCCATTCACTGAAGTGGCGTGCTCTCCATTATATCCTTCAGTAGAAAGAGTCAGATCATAAGCTGGGGCAAGCACCCATCGCCAGCTTCCTGATTCATTACGAATTGCCATAAAACTAAAGTTTTTGCAATGATCATCTTTATTATCAATTAGATAATTAAATATCATTCGTCGGAACATTTCTTCAACAGCCAGTCTATCTTGTGTAAGATATCCAGTCAGAGCCAGAAGATTAGAATAGTCAAGAATTGGTTGCCTAAGCGAAATTCCAAGCAACCCTCCAGAGGTGGCAGTATGAATTCGCTCTCCATCATAGGTTAGGTCAAACCGACGTGTGGCAAAATACTTCCCATTCATCAACTTGAAATCCGGCACATCTATACCACACTTGCGAGCCACTTCATTATACCTGAACTCTTGAATGCCAATATCCTTAGGATCATAAGTATGTCTGAATTTGACAAGCCAATGACCATCTGTATCTTGGTATATGGCTTTTGGTCTTGCACCTCCGCTATTACCGCTTTTAAAAAGAAGAAGTTCTGCATCATCATCTTGACGCTCCTTAAGCACTTCAAGAGCTTTCTGCTGCAGAAGATCTAAGTCATCAGTATCTTGAGTAGTCAGTATGTTTGTAACCGGAGAATATGTCAAGCCTCCCATTCCGCTGCTCCCCACAATACTTAAACGGTCAAGGCTGGATAGATCAGCATCATTTATCCCGTCACGTTGTAAAGCCTTATGAAGAAGATAACGACCATACCCATCAGGAAGACTATCTTCAAATATTCCGAAATTGCCATTAAATGGAGTCGGTTTTGCAATGAAGGTGCCAGGTTTTAGAGGCAATTCGAGAGGAGAAATGCTAAAACCATCGAGAAGCCATTCTCTGTCATATTCGAATACGCACAACCGATCGTCGGAAGTCAATGATAACATCCCGACTGTCCTGTCATGAAATCTAACTATTAGCTTATCAATCTTTATCATATCTCAAATCCTCTGATATGCGCTTATCACTTATAACTCAAAACTTACAACTTAAGACTTACCATTTGCTTTCTTCTTTCCACGATTCTTTCGTATCTGCAGAAGCTCTTCCATTGTGGAGTATTTAGGTTCTGAAAAGATATTCTTAATCTCAGATGTATATCCTAAAGCAATGGCAATCTCAATCAGATTTTTCAATGAAATCAGACCTTTCTGCTCAAACCGCGTGATATTGGCAAGAGCTACCCCAGATTTCTCTGAAATTGCAGATCTTGTCAATCCTTTCTCTACACGTCGATTCCGGAAATCATCTGCTATCTTCCTTGCCACATCATCAGCATCTTCCGGCATAAGGCTTTC
>DAAK01000018.1 GCA_001701075.1 Bacteroidales bacterium GP3
CCACGGAAATCCTCTCGCTTGGCCACTTCCTCAGGTGTGATTCCTGCGCCAATCTTGTCGGCTGCTTTCTCCACATTCTCTGGATACACGTAGGGTAGTCCGAATTCTGCAAGGATAGCGTGCATCTCTGCAGTGTTCTCTCCCTTCTTGCCGAGGATATCGACGATTTCGCCACGGGGACACATCTCCTCATCTTTCCACATTGTGATTCTGGCGATTGCCTTGTCTCCAGTCTTTCCTCCCTTGAGCTTATTGCGGTTGAGTATGATGTCGGCTGCGAGAAACTTGGAGTCTGGCACAAGGCGAGCTCCATGATGGTCTACGATAAGTTCACCGATAAAGACTTGGTCTTTGGCTTCGATGATTTCGAGCACCTGTGCTTCCGGTTCAACTCCCTTGCGAGCAGCGGAGATCATCACGCGCACCTTGTCGCCGTTAAGGGCATGCATGGAGTTGCGTTCTGCCACAAGGATCTGCTCATCGTCAATAAGAACAGCATTCTTGCCGTTGGAGCGGCGGATAAATGTGCCGATATTTTCGGAGCCGCGATTGGTGGGGGCTTTGTATTTGCCAAGCCCTATTTCCTGTATCACGTCGTTGGCGGCCAGTTCCTCAAGAAGATTGATGACATCCATCTTGAAGTCTTGTGCGTCAATTGCAAAAGCGATCTGCTTATAGTTGAAAGCCTGGCGGTTTTCCTTTTCCAGGAAAGCAAGTATCTTATTTTGAAGTTCGGCCTTTCTCATCCTTTTTGAAGGCCTTCCTGTGGAATTCTTTTTCATAATCGTGGAATTAGACTTTTTAATTATAACGCCTTGATGCGCTAAGTTGTTTTGTGTCGGACGGCTCGGATTGGCTGACTTTTGTCGCAATTTTAGCTACTAAGTTGTATATGTCGGAAAAATTGAGTAAATTTGTGCTTACAGTCGAATAAAGAAGAAAAATTAGATCCGATAATATGTATAGACACGACGATAGAATAGTCATAACTCTTGATGCCGGAGGCACAAATTTTGTTTTTGGGGCGATGCGCGGTTGCGAATATATCACTGAGCCGATCACATATCCCTCTAATGCACACGATCTTGACCTTTGTCTTGACACGATGGTCAAAGGTTTCCGTGAAGTGATTGATTCACTCGACGAAAAACCGGTGGCAATCAGTTTCGCATTTCCTGGTCCCGCTGACTATCCAAACGGAATTATCGGGGGATATCTCCCCAACTTTCCTTCATTCCGCGATGGGGTAGCCCTTGGGCCTATGCTTCAGAATGAATTCGGCATGCCAGTCTTCATAAACAATGACGGCGACCTTTTTGCTTATGGAGAGGCTCTCTGTGGAGCACTTCCCGAAATCAACCGCCGTCTTGAGGAAGCCGGATGTGCCAAACGATTTCGTAATCTCTTGGGATATACGTTCGGCACAGGTTTCGGTGTCGGCATCGTGGTCAATAGGCAGCTCAACCGGGGCGACAATTCCTGTGTTGAGACATTCTGTCTCCCTCATAAGAGGAAGAAAGGTATCATTGTTGAAGACGGCGTGGCGGTCCGCGCCATCAAGCGTGTTTATGCTGAAGCATCCGGCGACTATGGTCACAATTTCGAACCGAAGGAGATATGCGAGATAGCCGACGGCAAGCGTGAGGGAAATCAGGAAGCTGCTCGAAAGGCTTTCGCCGAATTCGGAGAGACTGCCGGTGATGCCATGGCTCATGCAGCCCAACTTATCGATGGCATCATAGTGATAGGAGGGGGTATCACGGCGGCGGCTCGCTGGATTATGCCATCTTTGATGAAGGAGCTGCGTTCAGAGCTCTCCACATTAGGTGGCGACAGCGTCCGTAGAGTGCAGATGGAAGTGTTTGATCTTGATAATCCTTCAGAATTTGAGAAGTTTGCCAAAGGCAATTCAAAGAGAATTGCTGTCAGAGGCACTAATCTTACTGTGGAATACGATGATATGAAGCGAATAGGAGTGACTTTCTCCAAACTTGGAGCAAGCAAGGCAATATCCGCGGGAGCCTACTCCTTCGCACTTTCAAAAATTGATGAAAAGGAAGAAAATGATTGAGAAAGCTCCTATTAGATTTGTCCCTTATCTCAAAAGTGTGATATGGGGCGGTGAAAAAATATGCAAATATAAAGGTATCCATCAGACAGAAGATAACATCGGCGAGAGCTGGGAAATATCTGCTGTCCCTGGACATGAGTCTGTTGTAGCGGAAGGCTCTTACAAAGGTATGAAATTAACAGAACTCATCGATAGTTTTGGCCCGGAATTGCTTGGCACCGAGGTTATGGAGCGATATGAGGGTAAATTCCCATTGCTTGTCAAACTCATTGACGCCAACGATAATCTTTCAGTGCAAGTGCACCCCGACGATGTCCTTGCAAAGCAGCGTCATGGCAGTCTTGGCAAGACTGAGATGTGGTATATTATCGACACTGATGAAAACGCGAAGATATATTCCGGTCTCAATCGGGAGATGAACGCCGATGAATATGTCAGGAGAGTGAAAAATGATACGATTGAGGAAGTGCTTGCAGTTCATGACTCCCATCCGGAAGATGTTTTCTTTCTTCCTGCAGGCAGAGTCCATGCTATCGGAGC
>DAAK01000050.1:0-146 GCA_001701075.1 Bacteroidales bacterium GP3
AAGCAGTATCTCGGCGACGGCGTTGTGACCGGTTTCGGCACTATCGACGGCCGACTCGTATATGTCTTCGCTCAAGACTTCACAGTACTCGGAGGTTCACTCTCCGAAACTATGGCTCAGAAGATTTGCAAGGTTATGGACCTCGC
>DAAK01000050.1:328-687 GCA_001701075.1 Bacteroidales bacterium GP3
GACTTCACTATCATGGTGAAAGGAATGTCATATATGTTCCTTACAGGTCCTTCTGTTGTCAAGACTGTGACTGGTGAGGATGTCACACAAGAGCAACTTGGTGGCGCATCTGTTCACTCTTCAAAATCAGGCGTCACTCACTTCGCATGCGAAGACGGCGAAGAAGCTCTCAAGCTTATCCGTAAGCTTATCAGCTATATTCCTCAGAACAATATGGAGGAGACTCCTCTCGTTCCTTGCTCTGATCCTATCGATCGTCTGGAAGACAAGCTTAATGAGATTGTTCCCGACAGCCCGAAGAAATCATATGATATGTATGAAGTCATCGGCGCTATCATCGACAATGGCGAGTTCCTTGA
>DAAK01000050.1:837-971 GCA_001701075.1 Bacteroidales bacterium GP3
AACATTCCTTTGGTGACTCTCGTCGACGTGCCGGGCTTCCTCCCAGGTACAGGTCAGGAATACAACGCTGTTATCCTTCATGGTGCTAAGCTCCTTTATGCTTATGGCGAAGCTACTGTGCCTAAGGTGACTGT
>DAAK01000050.1:1044-5158 GCA_001701075.1 Bacteroidales bacterium GP3
TGGCCTACTGCTGAAATCGCTGTTATGGGTGCTGAAGGTGCTGCTGGCGTCCTTTACGCTAAGGAAGCTAAGGAGCACGAAGATCCGGCTGCTTTCATGAAGGAAAAGGAAGAAGAATACACAAAACTTTTTGCGAATCCTTACAATGCTGCTAAATACGGCTACATCGACGACGTTATCGAACCGCGCAACACTCGTTTCCGCATCATTCGTGCACTCCAGATGCTCGCTACCAAAAAGCAGACTAATCCTGCCAAAAAGCACGGCAATATACCTTTATAATATAAGAATCATGCTAAAAAAATATATTACTTTAGGATTTCTCAGCCTGACTCTGACCTGCGGTTTCGCTCAGACAGAGCTCGCTCCAGAGCAGATCGATGCTCCGGAAGTGGCCTGCCAGCAGAATTGCCAAGGTAATTGTGAAGGAAATTGCGACCACCATTGCGAGAAGGCTTGTCTTGCTAATGGTCAGGAAACTCTCGAGTCTGTCGCTATTCCTTCCGAAGAGACGAATACTGTCGAAGTCAGCGCTACTGCTAAAAGAATGCGCCAGCTTGAGAAAGCCAAAAACCTCGAGGAAAATGACTCCTTCGGCGGCTCACTCACGCTCATTTCAATGTGTATCGTGATTTCGGCTCTTATCCTGTTAAGTCTTCTTTTCCAAGGTTTTGGCAAAATCTCTCAGTCACTGCTCACTAAAAAGAAGCAAGCTGCAGTAGAAAAGGCTGGCAAGACACTCGACCAGGCTCATCCTGAACTCGCAAGCGGCGAGACTATCGCTGCGATCGCTATGGCTCTTGCAGAGCATTCCGGTCAAGGTCACGACATTGAGAATACGCTTCTTACTATCCATCAGATGAAAAAGGCATATTCTCCTTGGAATTCAAAGATCTACAATCTGCGCGCTAAGCCTGAACTTCATCGCAACATCCGTAAATAATCAAACAAAATGAAAGAATATAAATATACAATCAACGGCATCAAATTCAACGTTGAAGTTGGCGATGTCGATGGAAATCAGGTTGAAGTGATAGTCAACGGTAGCCACTATCATGTTGAACTTGAAAAAGACACTAAGTCTCCAGTCAAAATCAATAAGGCTGCGGCTGCTCCTACTACTCCTTCCGGAGAAAAGGTTATTTCCAAACCCGCTGCTTCAAGTGGCGCTCCCGGCGCTGTGAAGGCTCCGCTCCCTGGCACTATCATGAGCTTCAAGGTTAAGGAAGGCGACTCCGTCAATGCCGGCGACACTGTCTGCGTTCTTGAGGCTATGAAGATGGAAAATGATGTTAAGGCTCCTCAAGGAGGCACTGTTAAGAAAATACTTGTTGGTGTTGGCGATGCTGTCCTCGAAGGCAACGACATTATGATTATTGGTTAATTCCCAAAACTGAAAAGCAATTACGATATGATACTTGCACAGACATTCTGGGAATTCCTTTCCGAAAACATTACCACTTTCTGGAACTTTACCGGCTTTGCCAACTGCCAGTATGAAAATCTTATCATGCTCGCAGTAGGTTGCTTCTTCGTTTGGCTTGCAATCAAGAAGAACTTTGAGCCCCTCCTTCTCGTTCCTATTGGGTTCGGTATGCTGATCGGCAACATTCCCTTCCAGCCTGGTATGGAAATCGGCATATATGAGCCCGGTTCCGTACTCAACATCCTCTACAATGGTGTAGAAAAAGGATGGTATCCCCCTCTTATTTTCCTTGGTATTGGTGCGATGACCGACTTTTCTGCTCTTCTTGCCAACCCCAAATTGATGATCATCGGAGCTTGCGCTCAGTTTGGTATCTTCGGTGCTTATATGCTCGCCCTCCTAATCGGTATGGATCCCCTTTCCGCTGGTTGCGTCGCTATCATCGGTGGCGCCGACGGCCCGACTGCTATCTTTACCACTTCTAAACTGAATCCTGCTCTATTGGGTGCTGTTGCGGTCTCAGCCTATTCATATATGGCTTTGATTCCACTTATCCAGCCTCCTTTGATGCGACTCTTCACTACTGATAAGGAACGCAAGATCAAGATGAAGCCCGCTCGCGTGGTTTCTCAGAATGAAAAGATCATCTTCCCAATCGTGGGTCTTATGATGACTTGTTTCATTGTGCCTTCTGGTCTTCCTCTGCTCGGTATGCTCTTCTTCGGCAATCTGCTTCGTGAGAGCGGCGTGACAACTCGTCTTGCAAAGACAGCAAGCAACGCCATGACTGATATCGTGACTATTCTCCTTGGTCTTACAGTGGGTGCTTCTACTCAGGCCGACCTCTTCCTGACTAAGGAAACTCTCTTCATCTTCGGTCTTGGTTTTATCGCTTTCATCATTGCTTCTTCAGCAGGCGTTTTGTCAGTGAAGATTTTCAACCTGTTCCTCCCGCAAGGAAAGAAGATCAACCCGCTTATCGGAAATGCAGGCGTTTCTGCTGTCCCAATGGCTGCACGTATCTCCAACAACATTGGTCTGCAATACGACCCCAGCAACTATCTTCTCATGCATGCAATGGGTCCGAACGTTGCCGGTGTAATTGGTAGCGCAGTCGCTGCTGGTGTGCTTCTCGCATTCCTTGGCTAATCAATCTTTTTTGAATTAAAACTTTTTTTAAATAGACGGTGTTACTACATTATTAAGTAACACCGTTTTTTTAGATGTCATGAAAAAAATTATTCCTGCTCTTTGTTCAAGCGTTCTGATTCTTTCCGGTTGCAGCGTGGCTCAGAATCTTGATATGGGGCGTCTTGCTCAAGGCGGAGCAAAGATTGCCCAGTCTATGACAATCTCCAACGATCAGATTCAGCAATACGTCAAGAGCTATATTGCACAGTCTGACGCCAAAAGCTCTGTCTGTGGTGCTAATGATCCCTATACAAAGCGTCTTAACAATATCCTCAGCGGCATAACTAATGTTGAGGGAATACCTTTGAACTTCAAGGTTTACAAGACCAACGACATCAACGCGTTTGCCTGTGCCGATGGCTCAATTAGGGTCTATAGCGGATTGATGGATGTGATGTCAGACGATGAAGTGCTCGGTGTTATAGGCCATGAAATGGGGCATGTGGCTCATCAGGACACGAAAAATGCTTTCAAGAATGCGCTTCAGACTGCCGCCCTTATGGATGTGATTGCTTCCACAGGCGCCACTGCAGCTTCTCTGACCGACTCGCAGTTCGGAGCCATTGCGCAAAATCTTGCATCTGCCAAATATTCTAAAAGCCAGGAAAACAATGCCGACGACTATGGATATTCCTTCCTTAAGAAAAATGGAAAGAATCCTGCAGCTATGGTGAAGGCTTTCCAGAAACTCAAGCAGATGGAAGATGCTTCCGGAGCAAAAGCCACTGGAGGATTGGCTCAACTTTTCTCCACCCATCCCGATATCAACAAGCGAATTGCAAGAATGCAGTCAAAGTGCAAGGCCGACGGATATAGCTATTAATTTTAACATTTGTATTCCATTAATATTCTTATATTTAAGAAAATATGCTTGCTTTATGACATATTTTTTTACAAAAGTATTGTATATAATGGATAAATGTATTAAATTCGCAGTCTAAAAATAAAGAAACAATGGTATATCGATTTAAACTTGTGAGCGATGAAGCCACTAATTTTGCTCGCGAAATTGAAATAGATTCTGATTCATCATTTCTCCAACTTCGCAATGCTATTTTGGATAGTGTCGACTACACTAAAGATGATATGGATTCTTTCTTTCTCTGTGATGAAGACTGGCAGCGCCAGGAAGAAATTACCCTGGAAGACATGGGCAGCAGTTCTGACTGCGATATTTGGATTATGGAAGACACTCCCGTCGGTGAACTCGTGGAAGATGAAGGTCAGAAATTAGTTTTCGTCTTTGATTATCTCACCGAACGCTCTTTCTTTATGGAATTGAAGGAGATTATTCCAGGCCGCTCTCTTTCCGAACCCGTGTGCACCTTGAAGAAAGGTAAAGCACCAGTCCAGAAAGTGGATATGGACGAATTTGATGCTCAGATTGATGCCGTGGCTATGAAGCAGGCTGCCGACGTTCTTGATGAAGACTTCTATAGCGACGGAGGCTACAATCCTGAAGATCTCGAAGGCCTCGACGACTACAACTTCAATTAA
>DAAK01000050.1:5306-11195 GCA_001701075.1 Bacteroidales bacterium GP3
ATCGTTGATCTCATCGTGCAAATATCCGATTAAAGATATTCTGACGTTCTTCGCATGGGCGCATATGGACGTGCATATCTGATGATTCCTTACTTGGGAAAAGGATATGATTGCGGAAAACGAATGCCACGTGCTTATCGAATTCCAAAATGCCATTCAAACCTCTTATGAGAAACCTGCGGAAGGGGCTATACTCTTCTTGATCTTCAAATATCACTTCTTTTCCATTTGCTTGGATATGATGGTAGGGAGCAAGCATTTCAATGAAATGATCAAGACGAAGATCTTCCGGCCTTTTTGAAGCTTTATTATACTTCTTGTAAATTTCCTTTATTACTCGATCCGTTATCATGTGATTAAGATTTATCGTGTTCTTATCGTCAGTTATAATATTAAATTGAATTTGTTGAGGAGTGATTTCGAAAATATAACCAAATTGTTTTACAAATAGTTCATAATATGGTGTACATTTAACACTTTAGACTCAAAAATGTAGCAATCCTCACTCTTAAGATACGATAAATCTACCACTTAATCCTCTAAATCACAATAAATTTTATAGCAATAATGATTTTTATTGGCAAAATAAAATGAATTATTATTTTAACATGTCATAATGTCATTTAACATGGCATATTCTTGACATTTTATCCCCAGTTTCCCAAATCCTGAAAATTAATTTAAGTTTCTCAACCCCAAATCAAGATTTAACCCCATAACCCCATAACCCTATAACCCCATAACCCTCAACTTTCGCAAGCGAAAGTTGAATTATCTAAAAACCTTAATTGAACTAAACTTGTTAATATTCTGAAAATTTATACTATAAAAAACACTTAAATGGAAACGAACCAACAGACAAAGAAAGTCGCCGACCAAGTGGCGCAAATGATAGCTGACGCAGGCGTGAAACACCTGTATGCAATAACCGGCGACAGCCTCAACGATCTCACAAATGCCCTTGTAAAGGATGGACGAGTTAAATTCGTGCATATGCGCCACGAGGAATCTGGTGCATTCGCTGCAAGTGCGGAAGCCCAACTTACCGGAAAACTTGCTGCATGCGCCGGCAGCAGCGGACCGGGACATGTGCATCTTATAAATGGACTATACGACGCACAACGCTCTAATGCTCCGGTTTTGGCTATAGCTTCTACTTGTGCTTCAGCCATGTTCGGCACTGAATACTTTCAGGAAACAAACCCAACTCTCCTTTTCTCAAATTGCAATGTGTATAATGAGATGGCAACAACTCCGACTCAGGTGCCACATATGCTTCAGGCTGCCATGCAGGAGGCTATCGGCAGAGGTGGAGTAGGTATCATAGGCCTGCCAGCTGATGTAATTGGTCAGCCGGCTGTCGACTCTTATGCCTCAACCAATGCCCTTTACACCAAACGACTGCCAGAACCTTCAGAAGAAGAAATAGATCAGGCTGCCGAACTCATTAATAATGCCTCATCTGTTGCAATTTTTGCTGGCTCGGGAGCAAAGAACGCCGCTCTGCTCGTCAATGAACTCTCAGAGAAGGTCAATGCCCCCGTCGGCACTACATATAAGAGCCAACTTGAACTCGCAGGGGCTTGCAAGAACTATGTTGGCCACATGGGCTATCTTGGTATGTGGTCGGCTGAAAATGCAATCGCTTCTGCCGATGTATTGGTGCTGATAGGCATGAATTTCCCATATCCAGGTTTCTTCCCCACTGACAAAAAGATAATTCAAGTTGATGTCAGGGCGGAGCGCTTGGGTCGTAAGTCAAAAGTTGACGTTGCGGTAAGGGCAGATGCCGGTCTGTTCTTGTCTGCGCTGCTTCCAAAGATCCAATCGAAAAAGGACTCTTCATTCCTTGAAAAAGCATTGTCAGATTATGCAGAGATCAAGGCTAAATTTGATGAACCTGTTAAAAAAATCGGAAACAAGGGCTCGATTCGTCCTGAATACATGCTCAGTCTTCTTGACAATCTGGCAGATGATAACGCTGTGTTTACCGTAGATACTGGCATGAACAATCTCTGGACATCTCATTATCTAACGCAGAAAAAAGACCGCAGAATGATAGGCTCATTCTCGCATGGCTCAATGGCAAATGCTATGCCTATGGCAATTGGAGCCAAATTTGCTTGCCCCGACCGTCAGGTGATAGCCATTTGTGGCGACGGAGGCTTCAGTATGCTCATGGGTGAATTACTCACCATAATACAATATAACCTCCCTGTCAAATTGTTGGTAGCTGACAATCGTTCACTTGCTTTTGTAAAGTGGGAGATGGAAATGGCTGGCCTGAATCCAAGCGAGACAAATCTCACAAATCCGGATTTCGGAAAGATGGCTGACACCATCGGTTTCCATGCAGAGACTGTAGATGACCCAGCCAAACTTGAGGCCGCCATGAAGCGTTGGCTTTCTGCCGACGGTCCTGCATTGCTATCAGTCGTCACAGATCAGGATGCCGCCTCTTTCAGTTTTTCAGAGAAACTGATGGAATCTGCTAAGCCCGGCAACCCCCTCAGCAACTTCGCTCCCCTCGGAAGTTAAATCCTCATTAATCTTTAATCGTTGTTTTAAATGGCTCCATGTGGATATTCACCACAGCGGGGCCAAATTCTTTTTTCAATCGGCTCTCTACATTTGACGCTATGTCATGTGCCTCACGCAATGAAATGTTAGGATCAAGCTTTATATGAAAATCAATGATTTTAGTATTTCCGTTGCTCCTTGAGCGCAGATGATGAAAATCCTTCACTCCAGGGGTTGTCTCTATAATATTTACAATTCGGTCAGACTCTTCCTTTGGCAATGAGGTTTCAAGAAGCTCTTTTATCGATGTCTTGGCCATGTTGCATGCCAAGGCAATGATCAGGCCACTGACCACGACTGCTGCCAATGGGTCAAGGAATCGCCAGTTTGGACCCAGAAACATGGCTCCGGCTATGCCCGCAAGCGTTGCCAATGAAGAAAAGGCATCTGAACGATGATGCCACGCATTGGCTTCCATCGATGATGATCCTATTTTCCTTGCTGTGGTGCGCGTGTATCTGAAAAGCCATTCCTTTGTCAATATAGATACTATAGCCATTGTCAATGCGATCCATGTAGGCTCAAGTATTTCTCCCCCCTTGAAGAAGGAAATGCCTCTCTCTACGCCGTCTACAAGTATCCCGATACCGACAGCCCCCAAGAGCAACGCAATAAGGAATGTGACGAATGTCTCTATCTTCCCGTGTCCGTATGAATGATCGTTATCCGCTTTTTTTCGCGATGCCCCTATCACTATCAGTACAGCCACATCAGTCAAGAGGTCGGATGCAGAGTGTACGCCATCCGCAATCATTGCAGATGAGCGACCGAATATACCGGCAAGTATCTTTAGCACCGAAAGGGCGGCATTTGTCCAGAAACCTACCCATGTCACATGCCGACCCAATCTCACTTCCTCAGCAGAAGCTGCCAAATCCTTATTATATTCACATTCCATGCTACTTTCTAATATAATTTATAATTGAATGTCTTTAATGTCCTTAAAGACCATTATGACCTTAAAGTCCTTAAAATCCTTAGATTCCATCTATGATTTCGCAAAGTTATATAAAATTTTTCACATTCCTACTCTTTTGCAATCATAATATAGTCAAAAAGTCAATTTCCCTCAAAAAAAAATTATTATTCCACTATGTATTTTTTCCAACTTTTTATTAATTTTGCATCGTAATTCCGACGAGGCGAGCAACTCTTTCCTCTAAGGATACGACAAATTACAGGTAATAAGCTAAACTTTACAATCTTATGGGAGGTTTTTTTGGCGCAGCCTTAAAACGAAAGTGTGTCAACGACATCTTTTATGGCGTTGACTATAACTCACATCTCGGCACTCGCCGTGGCGGTATGGTGACTTATGATGCGGATGAGAAACGTTTCTGTCGCTCCATCCACTCGCTTGAAAGCTCATATTTCCGCACTAAGTTTGAATCAGAGTTGCACAAATATAAGGGCAACATGGGTATCGGCGTCATCAGCGATACTGACCCACAACCAATCACCATCAATTCGCATCTCGGACGCTACTCTCTCGTGACAGTTGCCAAGATCGATAATCTTGACGAACTGGAAAAGGAACTAATTGACAGCGGTGCCCACTTTGCAGAACTTAGCCAAGGCACTACAAACCCAACAGAGCTCGTTGGCCTTCTGATCAATCAGGGCAAGACATTCGTAGAAGGCATCGAAAATGTCTATAAGAAGGTGAAAGGATCTTGCTCAATGCTCATCCTGACAGAAAACTCAGTAATCGTAGCTCGCGACAAACTCGGACGCACTTCTTGTGTGATCGGACAGAAAGAAGATGGCTACGCGGTGAGCAGCGAATCTACATCCTTCCCTAATCTTGACTACAGACTCCTCCGCGATGTTGGTCCTGGAGAGATCGTAGAATTGAAACCCGACGGAATCAAACAACTTCGGATGCCCAACAAAGAGATGCAGATTTGCGCCTTCATGTGGGTTTACTATGGCTTCCCCACTTCTACATACGAGGGTCGCAACGTCGAGGAAGTGCGTTTCAAATCCGGATACGCTCTCGGACAGCAGGACCAGGAAACAGAAATCGACTGCGTAGCTGGCATACCGGATTCAGGTGTCGGTATGGCATTGGGATATGCTGCCGGTCACGGCACTCCTTACCAGCGTTGCATCTCCAAATATACTCCCACATGGCCACGCAGCTTCACACCTTCCGACCAATCTATGCGCTCTTTCATCGCCAAGATGAAACTCGTGCCAAATGAAGCTATGCTCAAGGGGAAAAAGGCACTCTTCTGCGATGACTCAATCGTGCGCGGAACCCAGCTCAACGACAACGTGAAAGTACTTTTCGACTGTGGTGCTAAAGAAGTGCATATGCGTATAGCTTGCCCTCCTCTCATCTATGGTTGCAAATATCTCAACTTCACATCTTCCAAATCTGAGATGGAGCTTCTCACCCGACGCATCATTGAGGAACTCGAAGGGGATCCCAACGCCCATCTTGAGGAATATGCAAAGACCGGAAGTTGCCGCTACTGCAAGATGGTTGAGAAAATGAGAGAACGCTACGGACTCACCTCCCTCAAATTCAACACTCTCGAAAATCTCGTCGAAGCCATAGGTCTCCCCAAAGACCAAGTCTGCACACATTGCTTCGACGGCACCTCCCATTTCTAACTTCCAAAGTGTGGCTCAAAAGCGCGAATATTAGCCTTGGAGAGGCTAAAGCAGATCGGAGATCTGATGATTATGCCAAAACCCCAGACTTCAGTCTGGGGCTTTGTACTCTATAGCACAGTAGCCTCGGAGAGGCGATTCATGGTAATTTCTGTTACCAATATCTAAATCCAACTAAAAAAAATCAAAAAATTCACCCCAGTCCTTTGATTTTCCGAAAAAAAGGCTTAACTTTGCGACAAATATAACAAAACTTACTGATTTCTTACTTTCCATATGATTGAAACGCTTACATCTTTAGATCAACAGATACTCTTATTCTTCAATGGCAACCACACGGCTTTCATAGATGAGGCCATGTCGTTGATTACCGGAAAATGGATATGGATTCCTCTCTATCTCCTTCTTATTGACTTGCTATTTAAAAAATTAGGTCCCAAATATGCTCTTCTTACTCTCATAGCCGTAGTAATCGCTATCGTTATGACCGACCAGATTTGTGCAAACCTGATTCGCCCTTACATCGGCCGTCTGCGTCCATGCAATCCGGAAAATCCGATTTTTGGAGCCATTACTCTCGTCAAGGATATTCAACCTGGAGGATATAGCTGGCCCTCTTGCCATGCCGCCAACTCATTTGCACTCGCCACCCTCCTTTCATGCGTCATGAGATCAAGAAAATTCACATTC
>DAAK01000083.1:0-7287 GCA_001701075.1 Bacteroidales bacterium GP3
CGATTATTCCTTATAACCTTATAATCACGGCTGCCATAGCACTTTCGGTTGCAGTCATGGTCGCCTCGATAGCTATTGTAATGGGATTCAAGAGGGAAATAACAGATAAGGTGCTCGGTTTCACATCGCATATTGTGATGACAGTGAGCGCAGCAAGTGAAGGAGACAATATTATCACCCTGACTCCTACACTCAAAAAAATTCTTGATTCTCAAGACTGCATCAAGGACTATTCACTCCAGATCTCTATCCCTGCCATCTTAAAAACGCCCAATGACTTCAAAGGAATATTTTTGAAGACACTTGAAGACAAGGGAACAAGAGAATTCTTAAGGTCAAATCTGATATCAGGTCAGATTCCTGACTATTCACAAGACAGCACACGCTTAGATGTGGTGCTTTCTCGTATGGCCGCCAGCCAATTAGGACTGAAACAGGATGACAAGGTGGATTGCTATTTCATCAATGATGATGTGAAAGTGAGACGCATAAGAATTGCCGGAATATTTGATTCTCATTTCGATGCATACGATGATCTCATGGTATATGGAAGCCGTGGCCTATCGGAAGCCTTCTCAGGTCTAAAACCGAATCAAGGATCGAGCATTATTATAACCACTACAGATTTCAATAAACTTGATGATGAGACTGTGTACCTACAGGCTACATTAAATGACGCAGTTACGGATGGCCTTTTATATAAAAGTTATTATCTTGAAAATGCACATGTGCAAGGAGCAAGCTATTTTCATTGGCTTGCAATGCTTGATACGAATGTTATTGTAGTCCTGACACTGATGATGATAGTGGGATGCATCACCCTAATCAGTGGAATGCTGACGATCATACTCGATAAAAAGAGATTTATCGGCCTTATCAAGGCATTAGGCGCTTGTAATGGTAAAGTTCGCCAAGTATTTGTGTATCTTGCGTTGAGAGTGGCGCTGTTAGGCATGGCAATAGGAAATGTCCTGATTTTGACAGTACTTATCATACAGGATAAATTCCATATCTTTAAGCTCGATGCATCAAGCTATTACATCGACTTTGTGCCAGTAGAGCTAAATTGGACTGCATTCTTGATATTGAATATAGGTGTGTTGGCAGTGATATATATGACTCTGATATTCCCAAGCCGAATAATTGCGAAGATATCACCGTCAGAGACGATGCGAAGCGAATGATGTGATTCTACTTTCACTTGCAAAGTTGAGGGTTAAGAGGTAATAAGGTTATAAGGTTAAATTGATTACTTATGGGAGGAAATGAAGAGAAACTTTGGAATAAGGAATATATGAAGGTGATGCTGTGCAATTTCCTTCTATTCTTTGCATTCTATCTTCTAACACCGCTTTTGCCCTTATATCTCGACAGCGAATTTAAAGCAGACAAGGATCTTATCGGAGTGTTATTGTCGGGATATGTGGTTGCTACTTTGATTGTGCGACCATTCAGCGGTTTTATAGTCGACACATTCGACCGAAAAAAGGTATTGATGCTCTGTTTCTTCTTTTTCTTCCTGTGCTTCAGCGGTTATTTAGGAGCAAGTACACTCCTGATGTTTTTCATAGTCAGGACAATGCACGGTATCCCATTTGGAGCCACAACTGTAGCGAACAGCACAGCTGCCATTGATGTCTTGCCGTCGAGCAGAAGGAATGAGGGAATTGGATATTATGGGCTAAGCAACAACCTTGCGATGGCTATAGCTCCAAGCATAGGCATCTACATCTATCAGCTCACAGACAACTTCCAACTTTTGTTTTGGATTTCTTTAGCACTTGCCTTCCTTGGTTTTTTATGCAGCACATCAGTAAAACTCCCCAAAAGAGAGAAAGTTGCCGACAAACCAAAACTAAGTCTTGACCATTTTTTCTTAGGTCGTGCATGGCTTCTTGCAGTAAACATCCTATTTTTCGGATTGTGCTGGGGCGTCATGAGCAATTATGTAGCCTTATACGGCAAGAAAGAATTGGGAATAACGGATGGAACTGGAGTTTTCTTTATGATCCTATCAATGGGATTGTTTGTCTCCAGACTATTCGGTGCCAAGAGTCTTAGAAAGGGTCTTCTTACTCACAATGCCTTTATTGGCGTATTGATTTCCTTTGTAGGATACTCCATGTTCGCATTTGTGGTGACTCCATGGAGTTTCTATTTATCAGCTTTATTAATAGGACTTGGCAATGGACAGATGTATCCGGCATTTCTCAATATGTTTATAAAAGTTGCCAGACATGACCAGAGGGGTACTGCAAATTCATCAATATTAATCTCATGGGATCTTGGAATGGGTCTTGGAATATTGCTTGGTGGAGTAATTGCTGAAAATGTTGGATTTGCAGAGGCCTTCCATGCCGCTGCCTACATGCAAGGAGCTGGAGCATTACTTTTCATTCTATTTACCAGAGGTTTTTTCGAAAGAAGAAAACTTAATGAAAATTAAATTCTACTTTCACGTGCGAAAGCAAAGCGTGATAGGTAATTGGGGTAAGGAGTATTGTGAACCATAATATTAGCATTTCACATATTTTAAGGGTATAAAGGTTGGAAATGAGGGATTTTTTTGGTAATTTTGCATATTATGAATTTCAAGAGATACCTTACATTACTGGCCGTAGGCGCTATTTCATTAGGAGTATGCGACTGGATTGGCCTCCCAGATATATTAGAGACTGAAGTTTTCGAAACTTCCCAAGCTTCTGCAGCAAAGAAGAAATCGAAGAAGAAGAGAAGTACTAAGAAAAAGTCAACAACATCAAGAAAGACGTCGAATGCTTCCTCCAAGAAGAGCAAGAAGAAGAGTACGAGAAACCGTAAGAAGCACAGCACAGCCACAACTCCTCGTGCTACTGCCTCGATGCCCCCAGTGGAGACACCGAGTAATGACTCGCTGACTCTAACCATCAACGAACGACTAATCAAGCTGATACCGAAAAGTCATAATCCTGGTGGATTGAGAGTCAATAGCGTCAAGACTGATACACTCAATCGTAGAGCTATTTTCAGCCTTAACGAAAACTTTACATATCTTCCAATCAATAAAGAATACATAGATCAGCTTGAGGGTCAGGTTAAGGAAGCAATGCCAGATACACTCTCTGACTATATAATTGACCTTCGAGTTAGTGGCAAACCACTCTCCTACTATATCAACACCATCGACAAACTTCCCAAGGAGTATCGGACCAATATACCTTTTGTCAGGACTGCCGAACCACTTTCAGAAATCACAAAAGGAATGCAAGGAGATAATATCGCAATGTGGCATAGCCACGGAAGATATTACAAGCCGGGCAACGACAACTGGTATTGGCAGAGACCTTTATTATTTCAAGCATTAGAAGACACATATACACTGGGATATATACTTCCCTATGCTGTGCCAATGCTTGAAAATGCAGGTGCATACGTCTTCTTGCCAAGAGAAAGGGATATAAACCCAATTGAAGTGATTGTCGACAACGACCAGCCCGAAGAAGGATTCGTCTTGTATTCTCAAAATACATATTTTGAGTCAAATGGTCATCAAAAATGGGAAACCGGTGAAGGTGAAGGATTCATCTACGACCTTCCGGATTTTCGAGATACGGAGAATCCGTTTGAAAATGGTACATACCGCATGGTGAAAACCACAAAAAACGGTAGTCCATCTACCGCTTCGTGGATTGCTGAATTTCCAGAATCGCGGGAATATGCCGTCTACGTAAGTTATAAATCTTTACCAAATTCAGCCGAAGATGCCCGTTATACAATAAATTACGATGGCGGTTCGGAAGATATACTTGTCAATCAGAAGATGGGCGGAGGAACTTGGATTTACCTTGGTACGTATCCTTTTGCTGAGGGATACGATGAAGAAAATCCTACTGTTGTGCTCACCAGCCGATCAGAAAAGGGTGGCGACACCGTCGTGACAGCCGACGCAGTCAAGATTGGTGGAGGCATGGGAAATATTGCCCGTTCACCAAAACGAAGCGATGTGCTATGGAACAATGTGATCCAATCATACGATACCGATTCCATCTCTGTAGATGACATTGTAGCAGATATGGCTGCACTATCCGACAAACCAATTGCCACTGATAATCCATTCAGGAAAGAAGAAATACAGCAATCCATGAATACGGAGCCTGTATTCAAGACATCCGGTCTTCCACGTTGGCTTGAAGGATCCAGATATTGGCTTCAATGGGCCGGAATGCCTGACTCAATTTACTCTCCATATGTAGGATCTGACGATTATAAAGACGACTACACAAGCCGCGGACTTTGGGTCAATTACCTTGCAGGAGGGTCGAGAGTTCTTCCAAACGAAAAGGGTCTTGGCATTCCTATCGATGCGACAATGGCTCTTCATAGTGATGCAGGTAAAAGAGCTGATGACTCTTTCATTGGAACTCTTGGTATATACTTTACAAATGGAAACGATAACTATGTCGATGGCACTCCGAGAAAGAACTCGAGAACCATGACAGATATGCTTATGCGTCAGATCACCGGAGATATCCGGGCAAAATATGAACCTGAATGGACGCGCCGACCCATGTGGGATAAATCCTATGTGGAAGCAAGAGTTCCTGAAGTGCCAACGACACTTATCGAACTTTTAAGCCATCAAAACTTTGCAGACATGCAGTATGGCAATGACCCAAGGTTCAGATTCACTGTCGGAAGAGCCATTTATAAGGCATTGGCACGATTCATAGGAGAACGAAAAGACCGAAAGGTAGTGATACAGCCATTGCCAGTGAAGAATTTTGCCATTCAGAAAACAGGCAAAACAACCTACAGGCTCTCATGGCAACCTACTCCGGATGAACTTGAGCCCACAGCTATGCCAACTGGCTATATTGTAATGGAAAGGAGCGGAGAAGACATGAGTTTCCATAAGATAGGAGAAACATCCAAACCTCATTTTGAGGTGCAGGCAGAAGATGATGAAATCCATTCCTTCAAGATCATTGCCTTCAATGATGGAGGCCGTTCATTCCCTTCAGAGATATTGTCATTCCGACATGAACACAATGATCGTAATCCTATATTGATAGTCAATGGATTTACACGTGTAAGTGCACCATCAATTATCTATGAAGAAGATTATGCAGGTTTTGACACTTCAAATGACTTCGGAGTTCCATATATAAAAGATGTATCATTTACCGGATACCAGACAGAATTCCACAGAAGTGCAGGCGAAAGTTTTGGCAAAAGCAGCGATGCATACGTAGCTTCAGTCATTGCAGGCAACACATTTGATTATCCAGCTGTACATGGCTGCGCCATTGCTGAAGCAGGAAGAGGTTTTGTCAGCACAAGTTTAGGTGCTGTAGAGAATGGAAGCGTCAATCTCTCAGATTTCAAAACCATTGACCTGATTCTCGGCAAGCAGAGAGCCACGACAATGGGAAGAGGCAACAATGGCGTTGAATTCATAGCATTCCCCAAGAAACTGCGTAATGCTCTCAAGGGTTTTCTCGACAAAGGTGGAGATCTTATCGTGAGCGGTCAGTATGTGGCAAGCGACTTACGTGACACACGCAACGACACAGATGCTGCCCGATGGGGAGAGGAAGTGCTATGCATTACTGTGCCAGACTCAATTTCCCCGACTATTGGAGGGAAGATTGATGGAATGGCCGGACCACTTAAATCTTCGCTTGAGAGCCGACGATATTCATACTCAAACACTCTAAATGAAGATTTCTATATTGTAGAGCATCCCGATGCAATTATAGCTACGCAAAAGGCAGATGAATCAGCAACGTTCCTTCGATTCAGTGATACGGATGCGGCTGCAGGATTATTGATCAGGGATGGCAAATCACGCCGCGCAGTCATGAGTGTGCCCTTTGAGTCTATCACTGACGAGAATCAGAGGAATTTGCTTATGAAAGAACTTTTGGAGTGGATTGATAAATAATTGATATTTGAGAAATTAGAATTGAGATTTTGTTCCGATGATACAGTTTGAAAATATAAGTCAACTCAGAGAAGAGATATTCCGTAATGGCCTTGACCAGTTTATTTTTGTTAAGCTTGGCAATAAGGAAGTCAGAATATATCCCAATACTGAGAAAAGGATGCGGGAACTCACAGAAATATGTGATGTTCCGCTTACCTATGCATGGTATAGGGAAGTAGCTGACGATGGCAGTGTCTCAAATCATCCTACGATCGACTATCAGCTTGGTTCGATGCGTGATGATTTTGACTTCGGTTCTGTAGTGCTACTAAATGCTGCTGACACTCTCAATGCATCGGAAGACTTTGAGAAGGAATATGACAATCTTCCTGACGGCGGATGGTATGCTTTACGACTTAAGCTACTTACGGGACGTGGTGCTCTCTGTATCAACGAATACCTATATGAGCAGACCAAGACTGACTATCGCAAGAGTGGCGACCAACAACATGACTATGTCAATCCGCGCAATGCAGATTATCAGAAAGCTATGGAAATGGTTTTCCGGGCCCATCTTCGCGACATAAATGCCCTTGTCGGCGACCCTAAACCTGCGGATGTAGGAGCGGCATATTTTGCGAATGAGGCAAGTGTTGTGATTCCTGTACGCAATAGGGTCTCAACAATAATGGATGCAGTAAGTTCTGCTCTGTCTCAACTGACAGATTTCCCATTCAATGTCATAGTGGTAGACAATGGAAGCACAGATGGTACCCGTCAGGCACTTCTATCCGTTCCCGATCCGCGACTGCACGTAATACTTGCAGAAGAGGATGAGGGTCTTGGAATAGGCGGATGTTGGAATAAGGCCCTTGAGTCTGAGATGTGCGGACGGTTTGCCGTGCAACTTGATTCAGATGATGTATATTCCGGAACCGATACCCTGCAGAGAATCGTAGACAAATTCTATGAAGATAATTGCGGGATGGTAGTAGGAAGTTATACTCTTACTGATTTCGAGCTCAACACAATTCCCCCAGGACTGATTGCTCATACGGAATGGACAGCAGAAAATGGAGCTAATAATGCATTGAGGATAAATGGTTTTGGTGCGCCAAGAGCATTTTACACGCCAATTGCAAGAGAGATTTTATTTCCAAATGTGTCATATGGAGAAGACTATGCTATGGCATTGCGCATTTCGCGTACATGGAAAGTTGGGCGCATCTACGAGTCTCTCTATAATTGCCGCAGATGGAGTGGAAATAGCGATGCAGCGTTGCCGATAGAAAAGACGAATGAGAATAATATCTACAAGGATTTTCTTCGTACAATAGAACTTCTTGCACGAATCCATGATAATATGGATGAGCTTCCGTTTT
>DAAK01000083.1:7366-17036 GCA_001701075.1 Bacteroidales bacterium GP3
GAGTATATTGATGCGCAATTGGCGGAGTGGCCGTTAGCAAGAGAGAACTATCAGGCTCTTGGAAAGACTGAACGCAGAAGCATGCAGTTGGGAGACCTTACAGTAGGAATTCAACACAATCCTGCCAGAATAGTCTCTACTGCTGCCAAGACAGATGCAAAGACACTTGCTGAACGTCCATGCTTTTTATGCAAAAAAAATCGTCCCCCACAGCAAGTTGGAATGGAGATTGCTGAAGGTTGGGAACTTCTTCTCAACCCCTATCCTATTTTTCCTACACACTTTACAATTGTCAGCAAAAACCACAAGCCTCAGGAAGGGTTCCCACTTGATATGGTAACGATGGCCGAAAAACTGCCAGGGCATACAGTGTTTTTCAATGGCAAAAGAGCAGGAGCATCTTGTCCGGATCATTTGCATTGTCAAGCAGTAAAGACGCATGAACTGCCATTGATGCAATTGATAGAAAAAAGGCATTCTCTTGATGCAGGGAGAGTTTCTTCATCCGAAAGTCTTGGTCTTGACGTTCCTTTCGGATTTACCAGTATCATAATCACGCCGGATTTAGATGGCATGTCTGAACTTGCAAGAATTGAAGATTCAATAGGAAAAGAATATATTTCAGAAGGTCGTCTTAACGCTTTTGTCTGGATTGATGGCAATAGTCTTTTAAGGATATGTGCAGTGCCAAGAAACATGCATCGTCCTTCTTGTTATGGCTCAGATGAAGGGCAACATCTCATTTCTCCGGGATGTATAGATATGACAGGAGTGATTATTGCTCCTATAAAGAAAGACTATGATACTTTGACAGAGGATGACATAAAGAAGATATACAAAGAATGCGGAATATAATCTCTTTTTAATGAAAAATATTTGTTGAAGTGAAGGGAATTTGTTAATTTTGCGTGTTGAAACGGATTATAGACAATATAACCCTTTGGACATATAACCAAATAAACTTTAAGTTGAGCTTACGAGACTTAAATAAATATTATAAAAAATGAGAAAGAATATTGTAGCTGGCAACTGGAAAATGAACACTACTCTTGACGAGGGTGTTGAACTTGCCGATGCTGTCAACAGCGCACTCAAGGCAAAAAAAGCTAATTGTGAAGTAGTGATTTGTGTTCCTTTCACTCACCTTACTTCAGTACACGGAGTTATTGATGCCGACATTCTCGGTCTTGGCGCTGAAAACTGCTCTGAGCACGAAAGCGGTGCTTACACTGGAGAAGTTAGTGCTCCTATGGTAAAGAGCACAGGTGCTACCCACGTAATCCTTGGTCACAGCGAACGCCGTCAATATTTTGGTGAAACAAACGAGCAGCTTCTTGCTAAGACTAAGCTCGCTCTTGCCAATGGTCTTACCCCTATCTTCTGCGTAGGTGAAGTTCTTGAAGAACGTGAAAACGGCACATACAATGATGTAGTAGCAGGTCAAGTAGAGGCACTTTTCAGCCTTTCACCTGAAGACTTTGCTAAGATAGTCATTGCATACGAACCCGTTTGGGCTATCGGTACCGGCAAGACTGCCACTGCAGAGCAAGCTCAAGACATGCATGCTCATATCCGTGGCGTAATTGCTGCAAAATATGGCAAGGAACTTGCAGACAACACTTCTATCCTTTATGGAGGCAGCTGCAAGCCATCTAATGCTAAGGAACTCTTTGCTAAGCCTGACGTAGACGGTGGCCTTATCGGCGGCGCTGCACTTAAGGCTGATTCCTTCATGGGAATAGTAGAAGCTTTTGATTGATGAGTTACAGATTCAGCACATACATTAAGATGCTCATACCGGCAGCCATATTGTCGGTATGGGCATATCCTGCTTTTGCAGATGGACCGGAATATGAAAATATTGTGGAGCGGATTGAAGCTGAATCTAATGGCAATGTCATAATCGAGATTGAAGAAGACCTTCTCGAAAAAATATTGACCGACCCAGGAGTCGCTGTCAAAAAAAAGGAAACACGCGATCCGAATGCCACCCGCAATGGATATAGAATCCAGGTTTTCAGTGACGGTCGCAACCAGAGTTCACTTGAAGCGCGTGCAAAAGCACGTGGCAATGCAATCGTGGCCCGCTTTCCTAAATATAGAGGACAGGTATATACTTTTTCAAGTGCTCCAAACTGGTACACAAGAATAGGCAACTTCCGCAATGAGGAGGAGGCTCAGAAAGCACTCGATGAACTCAAGCGTTCATTTCCGAATTTCAGTTCGGAAATGCGTGTCGTGAAATCTAAAATCAACGTGAGATGATGAAGATTGAGCATGACGATAGACTGATAGAAGAAATAGCTGCTCATTATCGTGAAATTATCAGGCTTATTGGCGAGGATCCGGATAGAGAAGGTCTTGTCAAGACTCCTGTGCGTGCGGCAAAGGCATTGGTTGATATCACTCAAGGATATAGTCAGAACCCTCTTGAGATTGCAAGAAAAGCAATCTTTGAGCACGCAGGATCGAAGATAGTGATTGTGAAAGACATAGAATTCTACAGTATGTGTGAGCATCATATACTGCCATTTTTCGGGAAAGTATCTGTTGGATATATACCGAAAGGGAAGATGATTGGTCTTTCAAAACTGGCAAGAATCGTGGAGTCATTTGCCAGAAGACTTCAGGTTCAGGAACGCCTGACTGCTCAGGTGTGTCAGTTGCTTTCAGAGGCAATGCCTAATGATGGAGTCATCGTAGCATGCAATGCCGAACATCTATGCATGAAAATGCGTGGAGTAGAAAAACAAGATAGTAGCACCACAACTTTTGACTATTGTGGAAGATTTGAAAAGGAACCGGCTCTCAGGGAAGAGTTTATCCGGCTCCTTAATTTCTAAATTCAAATATTAATTCATTATGTTGAAGCTTGTCAGCTTGGTGTTTGTAGGTTTAGAACTTCTCTTATTCTTTTTTGAGTCAGACCTCTTCGCATGGAATAATCCTCCATCTGATCGTCGCCGACGCAACCGATGGTTAAATAACGGGCGTGAGGATGTGAAATATAAAGACCGCTGACTGTAGAAGATGGAATCATTGCTCCATTTTCCGTCATTTTAACTCTCTTATCACTTTCAGGCTTTAGCAAATCGAAAATTTCGAAATTGAGAAGTTGATCAGGAAGCATTGGATATCCCATCGCCGGGCGTATTCCTTTATATTCTCCTCTAAGTATGCGAGCAATATCAAATTCCTCATCAGGAGAATATCCCCAATATTCCTTTCTAACATAATAATGAAGCAGTTCAGAGGTGGCTTCTGCAAGACGATCTGCCAATGATTGGAGCAATAGGGCCTTGTAAGAATCACCTTCTTTTTCATATCTTTTTCGTTCACTGTCAATATAGCTTCCGGCTCCAGCCATAAACACACCCACATAATCACCCTCTGGATTCAGATAATCGGAAAGAGAAAGATGCCTTGAGCCTGCGGTTTGCTGACGAAGCATAGGTATTTTGTGACCATCCACCACTATGTCATCACCAGAAACGGATGCTCTAACAATACGGACTAATCCAAAACCATCATATTTGCCACTTTCTGCTATTTGACGAAGACACAATCGCGCATCTTCGACAAGTTTGACAGACTCAACATTATCGGAACATCCACAGGTGCAGCCATTTCCATGAATGCCCCATGCATGAAGCAACATCTTCCAATTGATGAGACCTTCAAGTTCGTCAATAGAGAATTTTCTGATTATAATATTACTATTCCTGACTTTAGGAGCAAACGGAGGATATGTGACGGGGCGTGATTTTGCAGCAAAAGCCCTGGCTTCATCTATACTTACAATTTCCTTGCTACCCTCAGCGTATGATTCGCGGAGAATAGCTTGTTCCTCCCTAAGATTATCAATAAAGGAATCTTTTTCATAAGGATTGAGTAGAGATAAAGCAACAATTGGATTACGCGATGCATCTTTCATATGAACTACCGGACCATCATAGACCGGTGCAATTTTCAAAGCAGTATGAAGAGGAGATGTCGTGGCGCCTCCAATGAGTAATGGAGTGTCGAGACCGGCATTACGCAATGCTTCAGCAGTTGCAGCCATCTCGGCCAATGAGGGAGTGATTAGGCCTGACAAGCATATTATGTCGGGCTTTTCTTGCAAAGCCACTCTGACTATCTCTTCAGCTGGAACCATTACACCGAGGTCTACAACTTCAAAATTATTGCATGAAAGTACAATCGAAACTATATTCTTACCAATGTCGTGGACATCACCTTTCACAGTGGCGATCAATACTTTCCCAGCTTTCTTTCCATCTGATTTAGAAGCATCAGCAAGCAAAAGTGGCTGAAGATGGTCGACAGCCATTTTCATGACACGAGCAGTCTTTACGACCTGAGGGAGAAACATCTTTCCTTCTCCAAAGAGTTCCCCTACACGCTTCATACCATCCATAAGAGGACCTTCTACTATATCAACGGCTTTCATCGACGTAGAAATTTCATCGAGGTCCTTAAAAAGATGTTCGGAACGTCCACCTATAATTGATTCTTCAAGGCGACGTTCAACCGGAATGCTTAAGTCTCGCTCGTTGGCAGAGGATGAGGTATTTTTAGAAGCGACTTCCTTTGAAGCATAATCAGCAAGGAGATCGGAAGCTTCAGAACTGCGCGCGAGTACAACGTCTTCAATCAATGAACGCAATTCAGTATCAATCTCATCGTATGTAAGAGCCGAAGCCGGGTTCATGATTGCCATATCAAGGCCTGCAGATATGGCATGATAAAGAAAAACAGTGTGCATCGCCTCACGCAATGCATTTCTACCTCTGAAAGCAAATGAAAGATTGCTTATGCCTCCACTTGTACGAGCTCCTGGGAGATTCTTTTTCACCCATCTTACCGCTTCTATGAAATCAATGCCATAACGTGAATGTTCCTCAAGTCCGGTTGCTACAGCCATGACATTGACATCAAAGATGATATCATCCCCTTTATAGCCACATCGTTCTGTCAATAATCGATATGCGCGAGCACAAACATCGATTTTCCTTTGATAAGTGTCAGCCTGTCCCTCTTCGTCGAATGCCATGACAATTACAGCAGCCCCAAGCTCACGAATATGAGTTGCCTTACGAATGAAAACGTCTTCCCCTTCTTTAAGCGAAATGGAATTGACTATTGATTTTCCCTGCAGATTCTTAAGAGCAGATTCTACCACATCCCAATTGGAAGAATCAACCATTATTGGAACTTTTGCCACTTCTGGCTCTGATGTATAAAGACGAAGGAAATGAGTCATTTCTGCTTGTGCATCAAGCAAAGGATCATCCATGTTGATATCAAGAACCATTGCGCCGTCTTCCACTTGCTTTACAGCTATACTCAAAGCTTCTTCATAGTTTTTCTCCTTAATCAGACGAAGGAATTTGCGAGATCCTGCTACATTACATCTCTCGCCTACTACAAGGAAATTATTCTCTGGGCGAACCTCGACCCTTTCGAGTCCGGAAATGCGCATAGCCGTTTCAAGTTTATGAGGGATATAGCTATGATAAGTGTCATTCCTATTATGATCATCAATGACTTTCCTGAGAGCAGCTATGTGTTCAGGAGTCGTTCCGCAACATCCACCCACAATATTAGCAAGAGACTCATAGAATATTGGAGCCAACTCAGAAATAAATTTCTTTGGATCCACATCATATCTTCCTAGAGCATCAGGAAGCCCTGCATTAGGATGCACTGAAATAAAATGAGCGGTACTCTTTCCGAGTTCCCGCAGATGCGGAATGATATCCTTGGGGCCGAAACTGCAATTTAATCCGAGACTTACCACGCAAGGATACTCCTCTACAGAAGTGGCGAAAGCTTGAAGAGTCTGTCCGCTAAGAGTGCGTCCACTTTTGTCTGATACCGTTGCCGATACCATAATGGGGAGTTCCCTTTGACATACGCCCATAGCCTTGTGAGCAGCATCGAGACCAGCTTTCAAGTTTAGAGTGTCAAAAACAGTCTCAAATAATATAATATCCACTCCACCTTCGATAAGACCCACTATCTGCTCATGATAAGCATCATAGAGTTCGTCATACGTCACGTTGCGTTCAGCAGGATCCGAGACATCAGGACTCATAGTAGCAGATTTATTGGTTGGTCCTACAGATCCTGCAACTAATGCTCTCTGACCATTTCCTTTATGTGAAAAGTCTTCGGCAGCTTCACGTGCAATGGAAGCACCTGCCCTGTTTATCTCCCTTATCAGTCCTTGCACTGCATCTAATCCATAATCAGCCATTGAGATTGCATTGGCATTGAAAGTATCAGTGCTGATTATATCTGCTCCTGCTTCCATATAAGCTTTATGAATATCTTTTATGACATCGGGACGAGTAAGACACAAGACATCATTGCAACCTGATAAACGTGACGTGTGAGATTCAAATCTCTTCCCTCTGAAATCATCTTCGGAAAGAGAAAAACGTTGTATCATTGTTCCCATTGCTCCGTCGAGAACCAAGATTCTCTCACGCAGCAATGAGGAAAAATCTTTTATATCCATACTTTTAGAAAATTTTATCAGCGATGCGTGCAACGCCATCACTTATACCCATAGTGTAGAAATGAATACCGGGAACTCCCCTTTCAATAAGTTCTTCACACTGTTTTATGCACCAGTCAATACCAATTTCCTTGACGTCACTGTCACTTTTAGAGTCACGTACCTGAGAAGCAAGAGCTTCAGGAATATCAGTACGGAATACTTTTGGTAACACAGTAAGTTGTTGGCGCTTATAGAGTGGCTTTATTCCCGGAATAATCGGAACATTGATGCCTTCTGCACGGCAACGTTCGACAAAATTGAAGTATTTGTCATTGTCATAAAACATCTGAGTGATGAGATAGTCGGCACCATTGTCTACTTTCATTTTCAAATAATGGATGTCAGACTCCATATTGGGTGCTTCCTCGTGTTTTTCGGGATAACATGCCATACCATAAGAGAATGGAGTCTCGATCCCCTGGATTGTCATATCTTCAAGACCGATGCCCTTATTGAAAAGATTGATCTGATTCTGGAGGTCGGTGGCATGTTCGTGATAGTTTTCCTTATCGGAATCGGAGATAAACTCACGCTTATCATCTCCTCTCAGAAGCATCAGATTGTTGATACCTAAAAAATTAAGATCAAGCAATGCATATTCAGTCTCTTCTTTTGTAAAACCACGACAAATTATATGAGGAACCGGGATAAGTCCGTATCTGTTTTGAATGGCAGCAGCTATTGCTACTGTGCCGGGACGTTTAACGACACTTACGCGACGGTGAGTGCCGTTAGGAAGAGGTTTATACACATATTCACTATGGTGCGAAGTTATGTTCACAAACTGAGGATTAAACTTCTTCAGTTTTTCGATTATATCAAATACCTTGTAAATACTATTGCCTTTCAATGGAGGCAAGATCTCAAGCGAAAGAAACGGGCTCTTCCTGCTTTCGATGACATCTATAATCTTTTTCATTTGTAACCTGTAGAATTCAATATTATAGCAATGGGAGTGATGCTGCCCCAATCAGAGCTGCATTTGCACCTTCGAGTGAGGAAATCAAGAAGCGTACTCTGTCGCGATAAAGATGTAGTGTATGTTTGCCAAAAGCATCGCGCATTGGATTGATAAGCAGATCGCCAGCCTTTGCAACACCTCCGAATAGGATTATGGCTTCAGGATCGGTAAATGATGCAAATTCAGCAGCAGCTATTCCAAGGCAAGTACCAGTGAAATCAAAGACCTCCTTTGCCAATTCATCTCCATTGATGGCAGCTTCGCAAATCGTTTTTGAAGTCAATTCATCATTAGGAATATCTCTTAAAGATGATGGCCGTTCAGAATCAGACATAAGTCTTCTGGCTGTTTCTACGATACCTCTAGCGGAAGCAACTGTTTCCAGACAACCTTTTCTTCCACAACCGCAGACACGGTCAGCGGCAAATGGGAATCTTACATGTCCTAATTCACCTGCAAATCCTCTTGCTCCGCTAAGTAGATGTCCGTTGCAAACTACTCCTCCACCGACACCTGTGCCAAGAGTGAGGACTATAAAATCGTTCATTCCAGCTGCCACTCCATAAGCCTTCTCCCCTATCGCTGCCGCATTTGCATCGTTGTTGATCTTTACCGGAAGACCAAGGCGAGCTTCCATAAGGTTAGTAATTGGTATTGGAGGAGGCCAAGGAAGATTGGTAGCTCCTTCGATGCTACCGGTAGATGCATTAGCACTTGGAGCACCGATTCCAATTCCGACAATGTCTCCTTGAAGAGAATGTCGGTCGATCATTTTGATGATTCCATCGGCAAGTTTGTCGGCCCAAACATCAACAGAAGGAGTTTTGGTGGGGAAAGAATCTTTGTCAATGATGTAGCCGGTCTTGTCTACCATGGCAAAGACTGTATTCGTGCCTCCAAGGTCAACTCCTACTGTAAAAGGAGGGTATAGTGGTCGTGTCTGCATAATTTCTATATCATTTCTGAAATAAGTTGTGAAATTAATAAAAGATTCCGAATCCGACAAGAAATTTGACTATTTTATTCACTCAAACGTTATAATCTTTAAAATAACGTCAATTTTTTATAACTATGAATGTATTGCTAAACATTATCTGGTTTGTTTTCGGAGGTGTGATGATAGCATTGGAGTATTTGATATCAAGTGTTACGATAATGATTACCATCATCGGTATTCCTTTCGGATTGCAGACACTAAAACTTGCAAAGGTTGCATTGTGGCCATTCGGCACAAAAATCACCGACGGCTCATGGCCTTCAGGGTGCCTCGCCGGGATCATGAATGTGATATGGTGGATAGTCGGAGGATTACCAATAGCCCTCACCCATTTGCTATGGGGAATCTTCTTCTGCATTACCATTGTTGGCATACCCTTCGGAATGCAGCATTTCAAGCTGATGAAGCTGGCTTTATTCCCCTTCGGAAACAACGTAGAAATGTAAAATATCATATTGTTTCCAAAGCAATTCTATAATTGGCTTATTCTATGCAAAATACAGGAAGTTTTTAGCGATTTAAATGGGTACATTTAAATCGCTAAAGCTATTAGAAGAAGGACTACGCCTACAAGAATTATAAACCAACAATAATTACGACGTAACTGCATTTTATCTCGCAACTCGGGGAAATTTTGCATCTCATCCTTGACAGACATCCTTTTGGCTGCCTGAATTGCAAGAGCAATCCATCCTACAACAGTCAGCCCAATTCCAAACCATAATAATACGTTTGCCATGATAATTTTTTCCTTTTATAACAATGACATCCAATCTAAAGTTGACTTGGTAAGAAATCATCTTTTGAGACATTGGAAAATCATCGTTTGGGACATTAGAAAATCATCGTTTGGGACATTAGAAAATCATCGTTTGAAACATTGTCATTATTAATGTATTGATAATTAATATTCATTAAAATTTGATTTACTCAATTATTTTTACTATTTTTGCAAAAAAATAATAGACATGAAAGAATATAAACCACGAGTAGCAGATATATTACTTTCCGATAAGTTGGAAGGGATGGGTGCTGTACTTATTGAAGGCATGAAGTGGTGTGGAAAAACCACCACCGCTGAACAAATGGCTGAAAGTGTAATCTATCTTGACGAACCAGGAAAGAAACGCCAATATATTGATACTGC
>DAAK01000044.1:0-199 GCA_001701075.1 Bacteroidales bacterium GP3
CGTTTCCTCTGTTTCTTTTGGAATATTGCACGACATTCCTTGCATATCCCGATCAGTTTGCTCCCTCGTGACAGGTTTTGGGAGCTCGCTGATACCCGAGGAGGCCTCTTGGCTTCTTCAGGCTCTTTTTATTGTATAACTAAATCAATCAACCAATCAACCGAAATAATATAAATACTCAACATAATGGCTAAAAAAG
>DAAK01000044.1:227-18689 GCA_001701075.1 Bacteroidales bacterium GP3
GAGTTCAAGGAACACAAGAACATCGACAAAACCACGATGATCAGCGTCCTTGAGGAATCTTTCCGTAATGTGCTCTCAAAGATGTTTGGCACCGACGAGAACTTCGACGTGATCATGAACCCCGACAAGGGCGACTGCGAGATCTATCAGAATCTCGAGGTTGTGGCTGACGACGCCGTTGAAAACGACGTGACACAGATCGGCCTCACCGCTGCCCGCGAGATCGACCCTGAGTGCGAGATTGGCGAAGACGTCACAAAACGTATCTATTTCGAGAAATTCGGTCGCCGCGCTATCCTCAACCTCCGCCAGACCCTCCAGTCGAAGATCCTCGACCTCCAGAAAGACGCCATCTATTCCAAATTCAAGGAACTCGAAGGCGAGGTCGTTTCAGGTGAGGTGCACCAGATCTGGAAAAAGGAGATGCTCCTTATCGATGAGGAACAGAACGAACTTATCATGCCGAAAGAGGAGCAGATTCCCGGCGACTTCTTCCACAAAGGAGATATCGTCAGGGCTGTGGTGAAGAGAGTCGACAATCCCAACAACAATCCCAAGGTGATCGTGAGCCGCACCGACGAACGTTTCCTTCGCCGTCTTTTCGAGCAGGAAGTGCCTGAGGTTCATGATGGTCTCATCACAATCAAGAAAGTGGCCCGCGTTCCCGGCAAACGTGCCAAGATCGCTGTCGAGAGCTACGACGACCGCATCGACCCGGTTGGCGCTTGCGTCGGCATAAAAGGCAGCCGTATCCACGGAATCGTCCGCGAGCTTCGCAACGAGAACATCGACGTGCTCAACTACACAGCGAATCCGTCCCTGTTTATCCAGCGTGCCCTTTCCCCCGCAAAGATCAGCTCCATCCGCATCAACGAGGAGGAGAAGAAGGCAGAGGTCTTCCTCCACCCCGAAGAGGTTTCACTTGCAATCGGCAAGGAGGGGCTCAACATCAGGCTCGCAACAATGATCACCGGCTATACTATCGACGTTTACCGCGATATTCAGGAAGGTGAGGAAGATATCTATCTCGATGAATTCCGTGATGAAATTGACGGTTGGGTAATAGAGACTCTCAAGGACCTCGGACTTGGAACCGCCAAGGCAGTGCTCAACGCTTCTGAAGCCACTCTTGCTCAGGCTGATCTCGAAGATGAGACTCTGGAACACGTAATGGAGGTGCTTCGTGCTGAATTCGAAGACTGACAATCCAAACTTGTCTTAGCAAAAACTGCCAATTATTTAATTTAACGCCTTGTCCAAATGCATAGGACTCGGTTCAACTTAAAAGAGAGCGAATGCGAACAAAATTAGGAAAAATAGCGAAAGACCTCAACGTCGGTATCGGTACTGCCGCGGAGCTTCTTCGCAAACATAATATAGAGGTGGCCGACGACCCTAATACCAGGATCGACGAAGATGCCATCAATATCCTCACCCGGGCATTCAGTACGGACAAAAATGCGAAAGATCAGGCTACTGATCAAGCTACACAACGCCGGGAGGATAAGAAGACGGCTCGACAAGAGCGGGAAAAAGCTGCTGAAATTCGTAAACCTGTTGGCCCCAAAATCATAGGTCAAATTGATCTTGCAACTGGGAAACCTGTGGAAAAAGCTAAGGAAAAACCTGTAGAGAAAACTCCTGACGTCAAACCTCAGCCAAAACAGGAACCTGCTGATCAACCTAAACCAGCCCCCGAACCTAAGACTGAAAAGAAACCAGAGGTTAAGCCGGAGGCAAAGCAGCAGCCAAAGCAAGAAGATAAACCAAAACAAGTTGCAAAACCTGAGCCAAAGCCACAACCTCAGCCTGAAAAGAATAAGGAACAAAAGAGGAGCGAACAGCCAAGCAAACCGAAACCTGAGCTCGAAGGTACTGAAACCAATGGCGTTTTCCGCCTTAAGGCTACTGCTGAAGCTCCAAAAATCAAAGTGCTTGGCACCATTGACCTTGACACTCTCAACCAAAACACCAGACCCAAAAAGAAAAGCCGCAGCGAACGCGCTCGTAGTGGTCAGAACGGCAATGCTCAGGCAGGCTCCGGAAATGACCGTAAACGTCGCAACCGTATCGGTAAGGAGAAAGTCGATATTGATAAGGCTGCCGCAAACGGTATAAACCAAAGACCCGAAAAACAAAACGGGAAAAACGGCAAGGGTGGACAGCAAGGTGAATCCAACCGTGAAGGTCGCAACCGCAACAAGAAAGGCAGCGAACGCAACAAGCAACCGCAACGCCAGGAAGTAAGCGCAGAAGACGTTCAGAAGCAAGTTAAGGAAACTCTCGCCCGACTTACCAACAAGCAGACCAAAAAGGCTGTGAAATGGCGTAAAGAGAAGCGAGATGAATTCCACAATCGAGAGGAAGCTGCCGCTGCTGCTGCCGCTGCAGAAAGCAAGGTGCTTAAGCTGACTGAGTTCGTTACTGCTAACGACCTCGCACAGATGATGGATGTACCCGTCAATAATGTCATCGCTACTTGTATGAACCTCGGTGTGATGGTTTCAATCAATCAGCGACTTGACGCAGAAACCATCAACATTGTGGCCGAAGAATTTGGATTCACTACCGAATATGTCAGCGCTGAGGTGACCAATGCAATCGCCACAGAAGAAGACTCAGAGGAAGATCTCGTTCCGCGTCCACCGATTGTGACCGTCATGGGCCATGTCGACCATGGTAAGACATCTCTTCTTGACTATATCCGAAACGCTAACGTGATTGCCGGTGAGGCCGGAGGAATCACACAGCACATCGGCGCTTACAATGTCAAGCTTAGCGACGGACGACGCATCACATTCCTTGATACCCCTGGTCATGAGGCATTTACTGCCATGCGTGCCCGTGGTGCTAAAATCACCGACCTTGCTATCATCATTGTGGCTGCCGACGACGACGTGATGCCGCAGACTATTGAGGCTATCAACCATGCTACTGCTGCTGGCGTTCCTATGGTATTCGCTATCAATAAGATCGATAAGCCCACTGCAAACCCCGACAAGATCAAGGAACAGCTTGCCAATATGAATTACCTCGTGGAAGACTGGGGTGGCAAGTATCAAAGCCAGGATATATCTGCCAAGAAAGGCATTGGTGTCGACGAACTTATGGAGAAGGTGCTTCTCGAAGCAGAAATGCTGGATCTGAAAGCCAATCCAAACCGCAAGGCTGTTGGCTCTATCATTGAGTCTTCTCTTGATAAAGGTCGCGGTTATGTAGCTACAGTTATGGTGCAAAATGGCACACTCCACGTTGGCGATGTGCTCCTTGCCGGAACTCATCACGGTAGGATAAAGGCTATGTTCAACGAACGCAATCAGCGTGTAAAGGAAGCCGGCCCGTCCACTCCTGTGCTGATTCTCGGCCTCAACGGTGCTCCGGCTGCCGGCGATACATTCAACGTGCTGGATACAGAGCAGGAGGCACGCGAGATAGCGGCCAAACGCGAGCAACTGCAGCGTGAACTCGGACTCCGCACCACCAAGCGTCTGGGACTCGAGGAACTTGGTCGCCGTCGTGCACTCAACGACTTCCACGAACTCAACCTCGTTGTCAAAGGTGACGTGGATGGTTCTATCGAAGCACTCTCCGACTCCCTTATCAAGCTTTCAACTCCGGAAATCCAAGTCAACGTGCTGCATAAGGGCGTAGGCGCAATTTCTGAAAGCGATGTCACTTTGGCTGCCGCTTCAGATGCAATCATCATTGGTTTCCAAGTACGTCCTTCCGGAGCAGCCCGCAAAGAGGCAGAAAAAGAAGGCGTGGAAATTCGTCTGTATTCTGTCATTTACAAGGCTATTGAGGAAGTGAAGCAGGCTATGGAAGGTCTACTATCTCCGGAAATCAAGGAAGAGATCACCGGCACTGCAGAAGTTCTACAGACCTACCACATATCAAAAGTTGGTACAATCGCTGGAGCAATCGTGCGTGATGGCCGCATAAAGAGCCGTAGCAAGATACGCGTAATCCGCGACGGTATCGTAATCTATACAGGTGAACTCGGTTCGCTCAAGCGCTTCAAAGACGATGTCAAGGAAGTGGTCAGCGGATATGATTGCGGCCTCTCCGTCACTGGATATAACGATATTCGTGAGGGCGACCTTATCGAAGGCTACGAAGAAGTGGAAGTCAAGAAAAAGTTATGAAATATTATCTGAACCTCGGCAGCAACTTGGGCAACAGGTTGCTCCACCTCACACGAGCCATGAAGGCTATCGGCGAGGAGTTCGGACCATATGAGACAAGCCATAAGGTGGAGTCGGACCCTTGGGGGTTCAACTCCACTAATCGTTTTGTCAACATCGGCCTGACAATTGAAAGCGAAGAAGAACCGGAAGAAGTGCTACGACGACTGCAATGTATTGAGAAACGAATATCCCCGCGAGGGCATCGCCGTTGGAATGGATCTTACAACGACCGAGAAATAGACATCGACATCATGGCCACTGACAATGGCTCATATGACTCTTCTGTCTTACATATCCCGCACAAGCACCTTGCAAAACGCGATTTCTTTCTAACCCCTCTCGCTGAGCTTGCTCCAGAATGGCGGCATCCAGACACAGGTCTTTCCGCCTCTGAAATGCTCGAATTATTATAAAGATTATAGATTCCTGGCCTCGGTCTCTGGTCTCTGGAATCTGGAATCTGGCCTCTGGAATCTGGCCTCTTATCCCTTGATAATTATGAATATTCTACTGAAAAACGGCTGTGTCGGTCTCAAAGACAATGACTTTGCCATCTCCGAACATGATGCAGAATGGGTTGAATTGCGCGCCTCTTGGCAACGACTTGGAGATAGGAAATGGCAACAGGCTGCACGGGCTCAAGAACTAAATAATTTCCATAATGCTCACAAATACTGCGGATTTTGTGGCGGAAGAATGATCTCCTCTACTGAAATATCATTAAAATGCGAAACATGCAGACGTGAGATATGGCCACAGCTGTCACCTGCCATGGTAGTGCTCGTGACAAGAAACAATGGAGAGGAAGCCCTTCTTGTACATGCTGCTAATTTTAAGCATGCTGACGTTCATGCTCTTGTAGCCGGTTTTGTCGAAACTGGAGAAAATCTTGAGCAGTGCGTTGCCAGAGAAGTGAAAGAAGAGACCTCTCTTGAAGTAGACAATATAAAGTATGTCGGGAGCCAAAGCTGGCCATTCCCAGGACAAATGATGGTTGGCTTTACTGCCGAATACAAAAGCGGAGAACTGCGGTTATCAGATGGAGAACTGACTTCAGCCGGATGGTTCACCCGCGAAAATCATCCCCCACTTCCATCACCACCATCACTCTCTCGCCATATTATCGACCTATGGCTTGAGAAGAAGATTCCTTAAGAATCCGAATTCTTGTTTCAATGTCATTCTCCTATATTATGAGAGGACTTTCGATTTTCAAAATAATCTCCCCTTATGATAAGGTCTGATATTCTGTACGCTTTGCTTAAGGTATCAAGGGATTCGGACGAGGGATTGCCATACACGTTGCCGTAAGAATCAACAGTGCCATCCACACAAGGATTGAAGGCTGATGGAGCAAGTCCGCGATAAGGATAAGGCATTTTATAGCCAAGTATTTCAAGGGTTGCTGGGAATAGATTCACTTGCCCGACCGTACGGGAAATTGTCTCAGTTCTACCGCAATTCACTGCCATATAGAATGCTCTTGCACTCCCTTCTTCTGATGCTATGGTCTGATGATGGTCGGAAGCAATAATCACAAGTGTATTTTGGGGAAGACACTTTACAAATTTCCCTATGTACCAGTCAGTATTATGGCACATATTCGCATAGTCCTTTTCACTCTTTGTAAGGCCTTTAGCCTTCTTCAGATTGTCTGGCAGAGGCCATGCCGATTCCGTAAAAGGAATGTGCATAGAAATCGTCATAAGAGTCATGAAGAAAGGTTGCTTGGCTTTCTTGACTGTTGCAATCGCTTGAAGGAACATTGCTCCGTCCCTTCCATATTTATCAATAGGAAACTCAGGTCGGTCTTTTATCGCCAATGGCTCGCCAAGTCCAAAATTTTTGAGCGTATTTCCCTCATTCCAACATACTCCTTCATCCGCAAGTAGCAAATATTTATTATGGTTTGGCAAGACGTCAGCAAGGGATGGAAAAGTATTCTTCGATCCATACGTAATGGAGTAGGCAATCTTATCTGGGGGCAGTAAGCCTGTCATTAGAAGAAGATGTCCATCAGAGGAACTTGAAGCCTTTATCTGGCTTACCACGTTGTCGAATACAACCGTCCCATCAGTTCTCGCAAGCGAATCAAGTGTTGGCATGACATCCCAACCTTCTATCTTCTTCCCAACCATATCGGCATTGAGCGACTCCACTATAATAAAGACCACATTCATCGAGTCGATAGCGCAACCATTTGTACTCCCCACGCCGGAAATCGAATCCACTATCTGAATTCCTGCTCTTTCGTATTTATGCAGAAAGTCACTGATATCCTTCGTCTGCTCATCAGTCAATGTAACTGAACTTGTCAGGATTTTTATTGCATCCACTGCAAATCTCGCACAATAGTAAGCAGGTCCATTATATAAATACAGTTGCTTCTGTCCGGTATACCCTCCCTTGAAATGGTCGCTGAGCCCCTCTGAAAAGCTTCGCTGCGATATATGGTTGCGCCATGAAAACGTCGTCTTAAAATATGACGCTTGCCCTGCAAGCCCTATTAATAATGAAACTCCAAAAAGGCTCCACTTTATTCCAGTACGAAAAGAAGGAGACTCTGATGGTTTTACATACCATAATACGATGGAAGCAAAAATTGGAGGAATCATAAACAGAATATCTTCCCATCTGAGCAATGCCAGTCCATATTCTACAAGGTTTCCATCTACATTTCCTCCCATTGTCACAGCTGCTGGAGGAATCAAATCATTCCAAAAACGGAAATAAGCAAGATTACAGATACACCATATCGGAAATATCCACACAGGGATTATGGCTGACCAACGCCATTTTGGCGACAACAGCCAAAATGGAGACAGAATCAGAGAGACATCTCCGACAGACTTGATAATGGTACCAAAAGTATTGGGATATTCTATATCCAGGCCCATCTTCATAAACCACCAGTCTGCAATAAGGCACAGAAAAACTGTCGCAAACCATACGACTGCTTTCATGCTAAATCCTTTCTTCTCCAGAATGTATTTAAAATTTGTCCCAAACATGTCCCGGTCAATAAAACTAAAAGGCCTAACTCTTTGAGTTAGACCTCCATTCATTACTTATGTCGGGGTGAGGCGACTCGAACGCCCGACCTCTACGTCCCGAACGTAGCGCGCTAACCAACTGTGCTACACCCCGAGTGCAATCTCAATGCGGTGGTCACCGCTCAATTGCGAGTGCAAAATTAATTGATTTTTTTAGAATATGCAAATTTTTTGTGTAAAAAAACTCTGCGACAATCCGAGAGAATGTGGCTTTAAGCATAATGCTTATGGTGCAAAATGTCATGAAGTATATAAGGGATACAGACGCCCTATGAAATTCGACCATGTCAGTTCGGTCTCAAACCGCTCACGCGCAGCTTTACCAATTGATTCGCGAATTTCACTTGAAAGAGCAAGCCTTCGCATTTCCCATGCAAGTCGCTCCGAATTGCGTGGAGGCACCAGAATTCCGTCTCGCCCGTGGGTTATGTATTCTGACTGCGCACCATTATCACTGCATATAATAGGCCTTCCCTCCTTCATAAACTCAATATTAGACATTCCAAACGCCTCTGGCGCCGCAGATGGAAGAACACCAAAATGCGACAATCTAATGAATTCTTCCGTATTTTCCTTATGTCTTGGCCAGTCAATCATATGCATCACCCCTGCTGTCAAGGCTCTTCGCCTCAGTGAATCTACATAGTCGGGATGCCCGGTCCCTACGATTCTCAGTCGGATTTTCATTGATTTTAATATTGCCAACGCATCAATCAATTCCTCAAGACCTTTATCGGGAGCAAGGCGACCAAGATACATTGCTGTCACAGGACCTTTCGACGGCTCTGCCACAACAGGCGTAAGCTCTATATTTATGCTATTATGGATTACAATTGCATTGATATCATCGTCAGCATATCTCCCCTTCCAATGCCACCCCGACATAAATTTCTTTTTCGCGATATTTGAGACAAAAATCATATGGTCAACGTTTCTATAGACGAATCTATGAAATGGAGACCTACCAGCCCTTCTGACATAATGACGTGTAAGGAGCACACGGATATCATGTCTTCCCAAAAGGCGACGCGCTGTGAGAGCTGAAAATGCATCGCGGGTATTATGACAATGGATAGCCGTGGACTCATTACTTTCATTAAGCACGTCGCATATAGCTTTCACTGCATGGTAAGAAAGGAAACCTCCCAACGGTGCAAACCTCACATCTATGCCTTTTCGTCGGAACACATCATCGACAGCCCGTGCATCGCGTGTGATGACGAGCACTTCATCGCCGCAATCACGGCAATGACAACAGATGTCAAGTGCATAACGTTCGACACCCGACCACATTACAGAAGAAAGGATATGGATAATCCTCATCCTTAAGAATCAATTTCGTGCAGCGAGTATAACGGAAAGATCGGCAGAAGGGAGACCTGAATATGATCCTACGAGCTTATCAACAAGTTTGCCATGGAAGGTCACGATGCCCTGCTGCACACCCTCATTTGTGGAAATCATACTGTCAAATCCCTCTTTCAAGCGCATTTCATCTAAGAAATTTACGAGCACATTGCTCAAGGCCATTGCCACTGTACGTGGCACTGAGACAGATGGATGAGCTTCCTTGAAGTCAAGTACATATGCACTGTCTTTCATCACGGCTGAAAGATTTTTGGGGAATTCGAATGATCGGGTTGTTGTGCCAAGAAGAATCACATCTGCAGTTTTCACCTTATTATAAAGCACTCGAGGATGAATCATGACCGTCTGGATCTGCGGGCCACATATTTCCCTTGCTACAGAAAGCATAGAAACATCATTGTTGACTACAGTGACCTGGGCTCCCATATTAAGAGCAGCCTTAGCAGCTGAGTATACATCAGTACCATCGCCGATTATCAGGACTTCACATGGATTAATACCGGCTACACTGGCAAGTAAAACACCTTTTCCGCCTCCTAAATAAGAAAGGTTCTCTTGAGCATACATAATAGCGGCGCGTCCGTCGATCTCATCGATAATATCAGCAAAGATCGGAGTGTCGTTATGGCTATACATATTGTCGAGACAACCCATTGTTATATCCATATCAAGAAGAGCCTTAATAGACTCCTTGTCGATCAGTCCGGAAGCCATCGTACAGAGCAAAGAGCTACCGGGCTTCATGAGCATAATGTCGGAAGTACGCAGCGGGGAGAAAGAAAGCACTATCGACGCAGACAAAGCCTCTTCGCGAGAAACTATTTTGACACCATATTCTTCATAAGCATCGTCACTGAAAGAGATGTCAACACCAGCACCCTCTTCCATGGCCACCTTCAGCCCTGAAGAGGTCAGCAGTCCACAAGCTTCGGGAGTAAGGAGCATGCGTGTTTCATCAGTATCCGGATAGTTGCCGAGCAATGATATGTCAATACCATCACCGCCACTCAGCATATTAGCGTGCATAAGAAGGGGCTCAAGCTCCAGTGTGGTGGTTTCTTTCTGAGTTGCTTGTTTATTCATAGCTCTTTGTGTTTTAGTAGTCGGGAAAAGTCGGGAACAATAGAGCTCCGCAACGCAAAATTAACAAATTATTCCAATTTCTCCAAATTATGTAAATGATTTTTGATAAAGTCATCTACAGTCTCGGCAATTTGCGATTTATTCTCAAGTCGATTGCCAGAAATAAAAATAGCAGCCTGATCATAGAAAGGTTTTCTCACTTCCATATGTTGCTTCAAAGTCTGGATTATTTCTTCTTTTGACTTTCCTGCCATTAACGGGCGCTTACTTCCAGCCATGATAATTCTATCGGCAATCACGTCGTCGGAAGCTTGAAGGCATACCGTAAGACCACGAGAATTCATATACTCCATGTTGTCGCTGAAACATGGAGTGCCTCCACCGCACGACACCACCACATCAGACATTTCCCCGACTTCTCTTAGCATAGCGCTTTCAATACGTCTGAACTCAGCTTCACCCTTAGTGGCGAAAATGTCCTTGATTGATGAATGAAATCTTTGTTCGATATAAAAGTCAAGGTCAATGTGTTGCATACCAGACTTTCGTGCAAGAGCCCGACCGAAAGTAGTCTTGCCTGATGCCATATAGCCGATAATGAAAAGAGTCATGCGGTATAATTTTGAAATGTGAATTAGAATTATGAATAATCAGGGTCAGCCCATTTATTCTTTGATTACCGGGAGTTCAATCCGGAATGTCGTGCCTTGGCCTACTTCGGATTCTTTGACGAATATATGCCCGTCGTGATACTCTTCGATAATTCTTTTGACGAGAGTCAGACCCAGTCCCCAACCTCTCTCTTTAGTGGTATAGCCAGGGTCGAAGACCTTATTGAAATTTTTTCGGGGAATACCTTTACCGGTGTCACGCACTTCTATCCAAACGCAGTCTTTCCCTTTTCCTGTAGTGATATGTATCTCTCCAACGCCGGCCATAGCATCTACAGCGTTTTTTGTAAGATTTTCCATCACCCATTCAAAAAGACTGCTCGAGATCATCACTCCATAGTCGTCTTCACCAAAATGGAAGTTTAGCGACACCTTTCCGGATATCCGACCTCGCATATATTCCAAAGACGACTCAATTGTCTGGTTGATATATTCAAGTTCAAGATTAGGGCGCGAACCAATTTTAGAAAATCTTTCAGCAATCTTCGATAGACGCTTCACATCCTTGTCGATCTCTGCAGTGACTTCAGGATCTGTGCCCGAAGCCTCAAGAAACTGGCTCCAAGCCATAAGGGAAGATATGGGAGTTCCAAGTTGATGAGCAGTTTCTTTAGAAAGTCCGACCCAAACCCTATTTTGTTCAGCCTTTTTAGTATAGACTACAGCTGTATAAATTATCAAGACAAGAACAATCATAACAGCAAGGACCACATAAGGATAAAGGCTCAGGCGACGGAGCAAGATTGAATCTTCGTAATAGATATACTGATTGACACCTGGATAAACCTCAACTTTAATGAAATGTGGATTATCCTTCACAATCATCTCAAGGCTTCTGTTCCCAACTGCCTTATTGAGTCTTTTCTCGAGGAACTTACGGTTGCGTTCAGTAAGGTCAGAAAAAACTACGTGCTCCCCGTCCTCAACATGGTCAGGAAGCTCGTAGTTTCTATATTCAAGTATGTTTTTGTCGGCATCAGTCACCATAACCGGAATAGAATTGTTTTGTGCGATTATGTTGAGAAGGAACTCAAAGTCAGCGTTGCCATCGGCTTGCGCCATCTTCTCAGTGGCGGATGCCCAAATATTCATCCTCTCTCTTTCTTGAATCGAAAGCTGCTTTACGAGATTGGTGGATATGATAAGAAAAATTATCACAAATATCGTAGAGCAAACCAGAAAGATAGTCTTCCCGTATTGATTAGAAATGACGGAGAGTTTCATTGGATGGGGAGTCAGACAAACTTAATTCTTGCTTTTTTTGTCACCCGACAGGAGTTTTCAGAAAAAACAGCTTCCCCTGGCTGAAGAGTGACAATCTCCACAGCGATATCTGCATCATCCGGATTTTCAATCACACAACCACCTTCGAGCCATTGGGACGTGTTCTCCAGCAATCGGTCGAGAATATCAGGGTCATTCACAACTCTAAAGAGGCCGTGATGTCCATCGGGAATATCCATACGGTAGACTGAAGACTCAGTGTTGAGAGTTCTGGAAGCCTTCACAAAAAGGCCGCGCTGATTAACATAGCTAAGGAATACCACTGGAGGAAGTCCGTCCTGACGAGGCTTTGAGGTTTGAGTTTTCTGTGCAGCGGGCGCAACACGTTGTTCTTGTTGTGGTCGTTGTGGAGCAGGTTGGGGCTTTGGCGCTTGCGCTTGTCTGAGAGCTACGAGTTCTTTTTTAGCCGCATCAAGTTCCCGACGAAGGGCTTCCGACTCCCTTTGAGCCACTTCTATTTCCTTCTCAAGCGATTCAACCTGAGTCTTAAGCGACTTTATTTCTTCATTTTTAGAAGTTAGCGAATTAGCATATTGCTCGCGCATCTTATTCTGTTCCTCCTTAGCCGCTTTCTTAGCCTCCCTGATCTCCTTCTCGCCCGCTTTGTGGTCGGCCAAAGTGGCACCAGTCTCCTTCATGCTCTTTGAGGCATACATCACAAGCCAGATGACGACGCCAACCAGGACAACAAGAATACCGATATACCAACCTGTGTTGGAAGATTTACGAGGTTGTTCATCTGCGAGTCCTGCATCTGCGTCGGCCTGCGCCACAACTTGGTCGATAGCAGCCTCCGGCTCAGCCTGGGCTGAAGCCTCATTAGCACTCGCGGTGGGATCTGGAGATGGAGCCGCAGGATTGGAATTAGCAGCATCTTTCGCATCGGGATCTGGTTTTGTCTGCGCGGCGTCCTTAGGTTGGGAAGATGGATCTGCCACACTGATCTTGTTGAGGTTTTTGACAAGGACACCGAGACATTTTTTGCCATCTTCCTTCAGTCCTGGAGAATTAAAGAAAGTAGAGCCCCAATACTCAACAAGCTTCTTTTTATCCCAAGAAGCATAATCCTTAGGCACAGCAACAGCATTAAAGCTCTTGATGTTTTCTTGTTCCTTAGCCTTGAGAGACTTGGACAGCTCGCTTACACTGGAAGGATTAAGTTTATCGAGATAATCTGAGCCATTATTAGCATATCGGAGATAATGCTTGGCAGCAATGGCACGGGCCTGTTCCATCTCCTTATCGGTAACGGCAAAAGATGGAATAGCGGTGACCACGGCCACCGCTATCATGAATATTTTTAGGAAGTATTTCATTAGCGGGGATTTATTCTTCAGCTTCCTTCATGTTGTGGAAAACATTCTGGACATCGTCATCGTCCTCGAAACGTTCAAGAAGTTTTTCGATGCTTTCACGCTGTTCAGGAGTTACATCCTTATAGTCAGTTGGGATTCTTTCAAACTCAGCGCTTACAATTTCCATACCGGAGCCTTCGAGGAACTTCTGAATGTTGTTGAACTGGTCGAAGGCACCATAAATGAGCCATTCTTCCTCATCAGTCTCAAGTTCGGCATCGAGATCCATAAGTTCAAGTTCAAAATCTTCGAGACTTGTCTCAGGATTTGGTTTAACGTGGAAAACGCTCTTATGATCGAAAAGGAACGAAAGGGAGCCTTGAGTGCCGAGAGAACCACCATGTTTAGTGAAATAACTACGAACGTTAGCGACAGTACGCTGATTGTTATCGGTAGCGGTCTCCACTACGATAGCAATACCGAATGGGCCATATCCTTCGTATACGATCTCCTTGTAGTCAGAAGCGTCCTTATCGGTAGCTTTCTTGATAGCACGTTCGATAGTGTCCTTAGGCATGTTTGCAGCCTTAGCATTGTGCATAAGCATACGAAGGCGAGGGTTCATGTCGGGATCAGGACCACCGGCCTTAACGGCTATAGTGATTTCCTTGCCTATGCGGGTGAATGTTCTTGACATGTTGCCCCAGCGTTTGAGCTTGCGGGCTTTACGGAATTCAAATGCTCTTCCCATATATTTTTATGTTTTCAGTTATCAGTTGTCAGTTTTCAGTTGTCAGTTTTCAGTTTTCAGAGTTCTCTGGATTAAGCTTAATATTAAATATTTAATCTTTTATCTTTAATATTTAGTCATTATCTTAGGGATGCTCCGAGTTGCTGCTGAAGGTTTTTGATGATTTTGTCCATCACACCATCGATTTGCTTGTCTTTGAGAGTGTTCTCCGGGTCTTGGATAGTAAATGCGACAGCATACGATTTCTTACCATCCGGAAGATTATTCCCTTCATAGACATCGAAAAGTCTTACATCACGAAGGAGTTTTCCACCAGCCTTACGAGCGCAAGTTTCAACGGCATCGAAAGAAACGGAAGCATCAAGAAGAAGCGCGAGGTCACGCCTTACAGGTTGTGTTTTCTCAAGCGGAGCATATGTGGTCTGATACTTAGCAGCGAGTTTGCATAGGTAAGTCCAGTTGATTGAAGCATAGCAAACTTCCTGATCGATATCGAGAGCCTTAAGGGTCTTACGGCTGAGGATGCCGAGCACTGCGAGAGGTTTGCCACTACGATGGGTGATATCCAGCTTTGCAGAGAATGTAGCGTCAGAACTTTGAGTCATCTTAAGGCCTGATTCTTGCACGCCAACCTTTTCGAAGATATTCAGCACTGTTGCCTTGAGGTCGAATACAGTAGCTTCAAGAGCCTGACGGTTCCAGGAAGCAGACTGAAGGTGACCAGTCATCCAGATACCCAACTCCATATGTTCAGAATACTGGGCAAGTGGCTTTTCATCGCTCTTCTCCTTTGCGGAATCAAAGGAATAAACGTTGCCGAATTCATAGAATTTCAGATCGGAAGCCTTTCTGTTTACATTATGGGCTATGCTTTCAAGGCCGCCATAAAGCAGAGTCAAGCGCATCACTCCGAGGTCGTTGCTCAGAGGATTCATCACTTTCACACAGTTTTCGAGAGGGAAATCGGGGTTACCATCATAGTATTTAACTGCGGACAAGGAATTATTCATGATTTCACGGAATCCTTGACCGGAGAGATCATTGCTGACCACCTGCTGCAGGGCATAAGCCTCGTCAACAGCTGTTCGCTTCGAGAGATTCGCGTGCATTTCAGTTCCGAACTCCACATTGTTGTAGCCGTATATTCGGAGGATTTCCTCGACAACATCGCAAGGACGAGTCACGTCTACCCTGTAGGTAGGCACCTTGATAGAAAGGATATCCTCATTTGAGGTTTCATTCACTTCAAACTCCAATGCGCGAAGGATTCCGATGATGATATCGGTAGGAATATCCTTTCCAATCAGATTGCGGCAGTATTTGAGAGAAAAATCCATTTCGACGGGGAGGACTGGATTGGGATAGCAATCCACCACCTCACCGCAGATTTCGCCACCAGCGATCTCGCGGATCAGAACAGCAGCTAATTTTGCAGCATATTCACACATATTTGGGTCTGTGCCGCGTTCGTAGCGGAAAGAAGCGTCTGTGCTGAGTCCATGACGGCGAGCAGTGCGTCGTATGGATGTAGGATTGAAGTATGCACTTTCGATAAATACATCGGTAGTTGCTTCAGTCACGCCTGAATCAAGGCCACCGAATACACCAGCGATACACATAGGTTTCTCTGCATCGCAGATCATAAGGTCATTCTCGTTGAGGGTGCGTTCCACTTCATCGAGAGTAGTGAATTTAGTGCCGGCAGGGCAAGTGCGGACCACAATCTTTTCACCTTTCACTTTAGCGAGGTCGAAACAGTGGAGCGGTTGACCAATACCGAGAAGCACAAAGTTTGTGATGTCCACAATAGAGTTGATAGGACGTTGTCCGGCAGCCACGAGAAGATTCTTGAGCCATTCCGGAGACTCCCCAACCTTCACATTCCGGATAGTCACACCGCAATATCTTGGACAAAGCTTTGAGTCGTCGACTTCCACGCTGACAGCGCCATCTTTCTTGTCGACAGAGAATGAAGACACATCAGGGACGCTGATTTCCGGCATTTCAACTCCGGCAGAATTTCCATTTTCAAGAATACGAGCCCACTGATAAGCTTTCAGGTCGCGGGCGCAACCATAATGGCTTGCGGCATCCACACGGTTTGGAGTGAGTTCCACTTCAAGGCGATAGTCGCTTTCGACATTGAAATATGCAGAAGCCTCAGTACCAGCTGGCACATTGTCGGGAAGGACCATTATACCAGAATGATCATGGCCAAGACCTATTTCATCTTCAGCACAAATCATGCCGTGCGATTCCACACCGCGTAGCTTACCTTTCTTGATAGTGAATTCCTTATCTCCATCGTATAGGACAGTGCCAATTGTAGCCACTACCACAGTCTGTCCGGCTGCAACATTTGGAGCGCCACATACTATCTGTAAAGGAGCGTCAGCTCCGACATCAACTGTAGTTACGTGCATATGGTCGGAATCGGGATGAGGCACGCAAGTAAGAACCTTGCCAATTTTTAGGCCCTTGAGGCCACCTCTGATAGATTCGACCTCCTCAATCTGGTCACATTCAAGACCTGTAGACGTGAAAGCGGCCGCCAGCTGCTTAGGCGACTCATTGAAATTGATATAGCGTTTAAGCCATTTGTATGAAATGTCCATAAAGGTATTGTTATCGGTTGTTTAAGCACGTAGGATCATAGCTATAAGCCCTGATTTCCTTTTCAACTTGCAAAAGTACAAAATAATCGTCTAATTTGCAAATTTAACTCAACTTTCTCTTGCGCAAAAATCTCACTTAGAGCAAACTTAGAAGTAGGACTCCGTCTAATAGGATTCATCATCCACATATCTCCTCCTGACCAAGAATGCTGCCGACAAGGGATCTCGTACTGAATCATATAACTCATATCTTGTTCCGGATAGATGCATTAGTATCTGAGGAAGTTCGGATGTAGAGAATGAGTTGGATTTAGCCTTCTCAATATCAGCAATTATGTCTGGATTTAGTCGTCTGTAAGCATCATTGGCAAAAATGACAAAAGGCACTCTTACAAATTTCGGATCTCTACCTCGATAATCCCGGTCGTCATAAACATTTTCTCCATGGTCAGAAAGATAAATCATGACTGTCGGCACTTCAGTGCTTCTTATTCCATCCATCACTATCCCTAAAATACTATCTGTATACAGAATAGAATTGTCATAGTCTGCTACAATTCCAGCCTTTTTATCGTCAAGCCAACTTCTTGGCAATGTAGACTCAATATCCGAGGCCACGAAATGCTTTTGATATTCCGGGAAACGGTGGGAATACTGGAAGTGAGAACCCATCAGATGAAGAAAAGTTAGTTGTAGAGAATCGTCAGATGCGATAGTTTTTTGCCACTCAGGCATTAACACATCATCATATCGGACAAGACAATGATCTTCAGAATCAAAAATTCCGACATATTTAACCACGTCAGCATCAGCCGCCAATATACTGGAGAGATTGGACCATTTCCCAGAATATTCCTGATTAGAGAGCCAATAAGAACGATAGCCCAATTGATGGAAAATCTGGAGCAAAGAGGGATACTCATACCATTCCTTACCACTCGGCTCATCTGTCATAAAAGAAATAAGACGCGGCATATTCTGAGCAGTAGAAGTAGACGATGCCACAGCATCGTCAAATCTATAAAGGCCACCGCTTATTGTATCCAGCCGTGGCGTCGTATGCAAAGGATAGCCGTAGAGCGACAGGTGGTAGCTAGATGCAGACTCTCCTATAATCACCACTATCCTTTCTGCAGCAAGAGTAGAATTCAAGCTCTTAATATATGGAAGCGGGCGCTTTTTATCTTGAAGTTCTTTGATTATTGTCTTATCTCGCATATAATTGGCAACAGATCGGAAACTTCGAGCGAACACACTATAATCAGTGCGTCCGAAATCAGCCGTCGTGAAGACAAATACCAGATATAAGAGTCCTGCACCCGATAAAGAGCCTATGATACTGATGAACCATTTCCAAGGAATTCTCGGAAACAAAATCCAAGCTGCAGAAAAAAGAGCAAGCGAACTCCAGAACCAAGGTGAACGGATAAGAGAAAAAATTTTATCCACAAGTTCCGGCATAAACTCTCCAATCTCGTTAGGATTTGTCTCCGCAATTATTGTGAAAAGCTTTCTTGAGATACCGAATCCGTAGAACAGCCAACAACCACCATTCAAGAGTGAAAGTAGGATAAAAGCTGTAATTAGCGCAACAGCTATTACCTTAAGAATGATTTGTCTTCGTAAAAAGGCATAGATTACAGTCAAAACAGAAGCTTTTAATATTGCAAAACATACCAGGCCAATGACAGCGACGACAACTCCCGATTGATGAGCAGCGAACTCCATCACATCGACAAGCGATCCGAGAGCAATTACAGTCAGCACCAACCACAGACGCTCCATCCATTTAGAGGCTAATATTTCTTTGATTTCAGCAAAATAAGTATGTCTCAACATTGCAACTATTTTATCAGGATGCAAAGTTAATCAATTTTATAAATAAAAAAAAGCGTACATATGAAGTTAGTTGGCTTCAATCTGCACGCAAAAGGGAATTGCCCCGTAACCTATGATGGGGTGAGTATAGGGCGGCGAACAATGTGAACGAAACTGTAGTTTATGTCGCGGCCGTCAAGGTCAATAATTTATCTATGCGTGTCGCGTTTTCGAAGTTCTTGAAAAAATTGCCTTGAGAAGGGGGAAAGAATCGAATGAAGTTAACAAGATGAGGAACACGCCGTAATTACTGGTGCTTTGGTGGGGCGGTTGGGAA
>DAAK01000129.1:0-398 GCA_001701075.1 Bacteroidales bacterium GP3
GGAAACCTCAATCCATATCAGAGAGTAGAGGCTGAGACTATGGCTTGGTCAGAAGGCATCTCTTCTCGTCAAAATGTGAAGGAAGGTGTATATGTCTCAGACATACATAATGGTGATTATTTAAAAGTCGCAAATGTCAACTTCATGAGTGGCGGTCCGAAGACATTCTGTGCTTCTGCTGCAAGTGGCCGTCGCGGTGGCAATATTGAAGTCCATATGGATTCTATCGACGGGCCAATTGTAGCCAACCTTGAGGTGCCTGCAACTGGAAGCTGGGAAAATTTTGCCTACATTGAGACTCCGGCCAATATTGAAGTCCCCGGTGTCCACGACCTCTACTTCGTCTTCACTGGCCGCAAAGGCCCAGAGCTCTTCAATTTCGACTACTGGCAATTCAA
>DAAK01000129.1:446-4408 GCA_001701075.1 Bacteroidales bacterium GP3
CAGCAGCCTCGGAGAGGCGCTTTATGATATCATCCAATAGTTTAAATATTTATGAAAAAAATAATCTTTAGTATAATCGCGGTCGTAGTAGCCTTCTCCTCTTATGCCGCGGAAAGCATCAATGTCAAATTCTATACCCCGGAAATCGTCCGAGTGACAAAGTACCCTGATGCTTCTAAAGCCGAGGAAAGGAACTCCTTCGTAGTGACCGCCAAACCGGAAAACGTAAAAGTTTCAATAAGTAAGAATGGAGACGAATCTGCATATACTTCCTCTGCCTTAAAAGTTGTCACTGACGACAAAACTGGTAAAGTAAGCTTTTATAAGCCGAATGGCGAACTTTTAGTCGCTGAAGGTGACCATGGTTTTACACCAATCGCAGATGGTATCGACAAAGGTGCTTACAAAGTGATGCAAAGCTTTGCACTCGAAGCCGATGAACCTATCTATGGCATTGGTATGCTTCAGAATGGAAAGATGTCACAGCGTGGTGAGCATCGTCTGATGCAACAATCCAATCTGGAAGATTTCGCTCATTTCTTCCAAAGCATTAAGGGCTATGGCATTTATTGGGACAACTATTCTCCTACATTGCTCAATGATAATGAAACCCTTGAGCTTGAAAGTCAAGTTGGTGATCTTGTTGACTATTATTTTATGTATGGCAAAGATGCCGATGGTGTCATAGCAGATATTCGTTGGCTGACTGGAAGTGTTCCGATGCTTCCCCTTTGGACATATGGTTTCCATCAGAGCCGTGAACGCTACAAGACTCAGGATGAACTCCTCGAAGTAGTCGACAAGTATCGTAAACTTGGTGTTCCTTTAGATGGTATCATCCAAGACTGGCAATACTGGGGAAGTAACTATACATGGAATGCCATGGAGTTCATCAGCCCTGACTTCGACCGTGCTCAGGAAATGATCGACAGTGTTCACAATAATAATGCTCATATCAGCATCAGTATCTGGTCAAGCTTTGGTCCTCAGACAAAGCAATACAAGGAACTCAAGGAAAAAGGTCTGCTTTTTGATTTCGAGACATGGCCTGAATCCGGTCTTACCGAATGGCCTCCTCGCCGAGACTATCTCTCTGGAGTACGTGTATATGACTGTTATAGTGATGCAGCCCGTGATATTTACTGGAATCATTTGAAGCGTCTTCACTCAATGGGTATTGATGCTTGGTGGATGGATTCAACCGACCCTGACCATATGCAGTATAAGGATTCTGATCTCGACCAACCTTCTGCTCTTGGTTCATATCGTTCTGTTCGCAATCTGTATCCTTTTATGGCTGTCGGTGGTGTTGATACTCATCAGCGTGCCGAAGACAATCAGAAGCGTCCTTTTATCTTGACTCGTTCCTATTTTGCTGGTCAGCAACGCTATGGTGCCAACACTTGGAGTGGTGACGTCGGTAGTTCTTGGGATTCTTTCCGTAAGCAAGTGCCGCTTGTCCTTAACCATACTCTTACTGGAAATCCTAACGTAAATACCGACATTGGTGGTTTCTTCTCTGGTTCTTATAATAGAAATTGGGATCCAACTTCAGGCTCAAAGAATACTCAGTTCCAGGAACTTTATACTCGTTGGATGCAATTCGGGGCATTTACTCCTATGATGCGTAGCCATGGCGCTGACACTTATCGTGAGCTCTATTATTTCGGAAAACCTGGAGAACCCGTCTACGATGCACTCGTTGATGCTGTCAAGCTTCGTTATCGTTTGATGCCATATATCTACAGCACTGCACGTCGTGTGAGCGCAAACGATGATAGTTTCTTGCGTGCTCTCTTTATGGATTTCAAATCCGACAAAAAAACGTGGGATAATGGTAAGGAATTCATGTTCGGACGTAATCTGCTCGTTTGCCCTGTACTCGATCCTCTTTATACTGAGGAGAAAGTGGTCAGGACTAATGAAATGACAGGTTGGGACAAGCAGGAGGCCAATTTGAATGCTGCTGGTTGGCCAAATGTTGATTGGACGGCAAAGAGGGTCTACGACGTTTATCTACCCGCAGGTGTAGATTGGTATGATTTCTGGACTGGAAAGAAATATGATGGAGGCGAAACAGTATCCGCTGATGCTCCTATCGCTTATTCTCCCCTCTATGTAAAGGCCGGAAGTATAATCCCTCTTGCTGAGGATATGCAATACACTTCTGAAAAACCCTGGGACTATATTACTCTTAATGTCTATCCTGGAGCGAATGCCGAATTTGAACTCTATGAGGATGAAGGTGACGGATTCAACTACCTTGATGGAAAATACACCATCATCCCGATAAAATGGAATGACAAAAAGCGCACTCTCACTCTTGATGCCCGCAAAGGCAGCTATGACGGTATGCTCAAGACCCGCACCTTCAAGGTTCTCCTCCCCGACGGCAATAGCAAAGAAGTCACTTACACTGGCAAACGCCTCTCAATCAAACTCTAATGGAAGGGAGGCTTCCCAGCTTCCCCTCCGCGTCTCTATGGAAGGGAGGCTTCCCAGCCTCCCCTCCAAAGCATGGATCAGGTCGGAGACCTGATGATTAGGCCAAAACCCCAGGCTTCAGCCTGGGGAATTCCTCTCAAAAGCACAGTAGCCTCGGAGAGGCGTTTTATGGTATTTCTAAAGTTCAATTTTAAATCTAAAATAATGAACATTCCAAAATATATCTTCTCATTACTAATTTCGGTTGCATCGTTCTTCCCGGCTTCAGCTCTAATCCAAACCTCCGATTCTGCCGAAGGACTCACATTTTGGTATCTAAAAGATATCCGAAGCAAACCCCTTCCGATATTAAAACTGCAGTGTGGCGAAGCAAAACTTTTTGGACCTCTTTATAATGGCGTAGTCGATTACGAAATGCCAACGGGCAAGAAAAGATATTGCTTCAACCTATACGACGAAAGCAAATATATCCTCTCAGACGGTGACACGCTTTTTGTCAGACGATATAATGACGGTTTCGCTTGGAAAAAGAAAGGAGCGTCTCAAATCGAGTTCATTGATCCACACCATACTTGGCTTCAGGAATGGACTGACTGCTATGAGAATTTCTTCCCAAAAGACCCTGAACTTACTGAAGGAAAGCGCATAGGTTATCCGGCTCTCGTTGAGTATAAGGACTCAGTCTTCGGTCTATTGACCGAGTCTGGTATTACTGCGGAAGAAGCCGGGGTGAGCATGTACTCTCTTGGTAAAAACTGTTTCGACCTGAAACCAGATGGTCTGGAAAATGGTGGATGGCAAACCTTTATCGTAGGTTCTCTTGCCAATGTCGTAGAGTCAACTCTTGTCTCCGACATAGCCGCTCCTTGCAAGCTTGAGGATACTTCTTGGATTGAGCCCGGAGTTGCCTCTTGGGTCTATTGGGCATACAATCATGGATCAAACGACTACAATATCATCAAGAAATATGTTGATATGGCAGCTGAACTCAAACTTCCCTACGTATTGATTGATGCTGAATGGGATGAGATGAAAGATGGTAAGACTGTCGAGGATGCTGTCGCATATGCTGTTTCCAAAGGCGTAAAACCCATGATTTGGTATAATTCATCAGTAGGTTGGGTAAACGGCGCTCCAGGCCCAAAATACCGTCTTAATAAACCCGAAGACCTGGAGAAAGAATTTGCTTGGTGTGAGAAAATTGGTGTGAAGGGTGTGAAGATCGACTTTTTCTCCGGTGATACTAATCTCAACTGGCGTTTTATGGAGCAGCTGCTCGAAGCTGGTGCCCGTCATCATCTTCTCGTCAACTTCCATGGCTCTCCACTTCCAAGAGGTTGGCAACGCACCTATCCAAACTTCATTACTACCGAGTCTGTTTATGGTGAAGAATGGTACAATAACCTTCCTGTCTTAACTGATAAAGCTGCTTGCCACAATGCAACGTTACCGTTTACTCGCAATGTGATAGGATCTATGGACTATACTCCCTGTGCTTTCACAGACTCCCAGCATCC
>DAAK01000180.1:0-791 GCA_001701075.1 Bacteroidales bacterium GP3
TTGGCTATCTCATGCATGAAAAGCGATTTGCCGCTACCGTTGCCGCCAAGAAGAGTGTATAGTCTTGATGGGCGTCGGAGGCGGTGCTGTGTGGGATTCCCGGAAGAGTCGGGAGGGAGGTTTATCGCTTTCATGGGATGGGAGTTTTCAGATTTCAGATGTCAGATTTCAGAGGCCAGATTCCAGATTCCAGATGTCAGATGTCAGATGTCAGGTTTCAGGTGTCAGAGATCAGAGGTCAGAGATCAGGAGAGGGAGGAGATGCGGGCTATGTATTTGCCGATGATGTCAAATTCGAGGTTTACCTTTGTCCCTGCTTCTATGGTCTTGAAGTTTGTGTGCTCGTGAGTATACGGGATGATGGCAACGCGGAAGTTGTCGGCTTCAGAGTCGCAGACCGTGAGGGAAACACCGTTGACAGTGATTGATCCTTTCTCGACGGTGACATATCCTTTGGCGGCAAGCTCAGGCCTGAAATCATATTTAAATGAGTAATACCAGCTTCCGTCGAGTGGCACTACTCCAGTGCATAGGGCAGTGGTGTCGACGTGTCCCTGCACGATGTGTCCGTCAAGACGCCCGTTCATCTTCATCGACCTCTCGAGGTTGACAAGCGACCCCGGTTTGAGGTCTCCTAAGTTGGAGCGGTCGAGGGTTTCCTGCACTGCAGTGACTGTGTATGTGTCATCGTCGTTTAGGCTGACCACAGTGAGGCACACTCCATTGTGGGCAACAGACTGGTCGATTTTCAGTTCATTTGTGAAAGAACATTTTATTGTCAGATTGACATT
>DAAK01000180.1:881-5847 GCA_001701075.1 Bacteroidales bacterium GP3
GATTATTTGCCGAAGAGGCCTTTGAGGGCATCTACGGCGGAGTTAACGCTTGTGTTTGATTTTGGATTAGCACTCTCTCCTTTCATCTTGAAGCCGATGCAGATGCCGTCATATTCCTTAAGGATCTTATCTGCGGTGGCTACCATCTTGTTGCCGCTGATTGTAGCTGCAAGGGTCATGATTTTCTTGATCTTGTCAGCATCAAACATGACGTTGATTCCGGAAGGAGTTTTCTCTACATAGGCCGGCATGCTGCCAAGGTTTACCAGTCCTCCGGCTGAGAAATTGAAGTTGAATACCCCTTTGCTTTTGACAGAGAGTGTGCCTTTGATGGGGAGGCGTTTGATGGTCAGCGTGAAAGTGCTGTCTTGATCTATCTTCAAGACTGCACCGGTCAGGCCGAATTTCTTGTAGTATTCGTCGAGTTGGTTTTCTACAGCTCCTGCAGCTGCTGTGCCACCTGCTTTCTTAAGGAAATTGTCAGATTGGAAAGTGACGGCAGATCCTGTAGCAGTCCATTCGCCTGCGATGTCGGCAACTGTAAGGTCGGTCTTGGTGAAGACTCCTTCTATGATATTGCCTATTGCTCCTCCGGCACCTCCAAGGATATCCTTAAGGTCAGGAGTGGGTGTGGGCTCAGCGAATGTGCTGCCCGAGAATGTGAGTGCAATGGCTGCGATTGCTATCTTCAGGAAATTTGTTTTTTTCATTTTTAAAGTCGAGATTAATTTGGAATTCAAAGTTAATAAAAAAACTTTGATTTTCCAAATTACTCTTCGGCTTCTAATAATCGTAATCGAGCGAAAGCTGGTCTACATAGAGCACTGATGAAGATGAGCCAGTGAAATAATCGCCATATTTCGATGATGCGCAAGTGATCATGATATATGTCGGGATCATAGAAGTGCTTCGGTATTCCACCTCAATTTCAAATTCCTCGTAGGAGTCCATCGAAGAGCCGCGCTCCAGTTGTCCGTAACCGATAATATAGCTTGCATTCTTATCGAAGAGCTGCCGGTTGTTCGGGTTCGTACGTATCTCATACGGGCCTGTCCAGTCGGTCATGGCAATATATATTGAGCAGGTGTCGGGACGTCCTTTCAGATATTCCATTTCCTTGTTGGAGTAGTTGATTTCTCCGCTCGTATACTGGTAGTAGCCTCTCAGTTTTGTAGGTCTTAGAGCCCATGGGCGTCCGAAGTCGAGTATACCGTTGGTGCCGTCAGTCTTTTTATAAGAACCAGTGTAGACGGATCCTGCAGCAAGTTTGCCGATTACTCCGATACCCTTGAATTCAGTCTTCAGCATGGCCGACTGTCCGGTAAGTCCGGCGGGGACATAGTCGGATGGTTGCACGTTGCTTTCGCCGAGAGTGGCAGCACCGGTGTTACCGGTGTCCCAGAATTGCTCTCCGCCTTCGGCCCACGGGCACCATATCTTGCCATTTTTCCACCAATTCTCGAAGTCTCCGTTAGGGAGCACTTCCGTAGCCTGAGTGGTCACAGAAATCTCATTGCCCTTGTTGTCGCCGCTGCAAGCGCGCACTGTATAGTTGGCCAGAGGTTTCAGATGCTTGATGCAGCAGCTGAAAGCACCCTCCTTGCCGGTGGTGTCGGCATCGGGCACACGGGTCCATGTCGAAGCACCCTCTTCGCGGTATTCGAAATAGTTGTCTGCATCTGCCGGACCTTGACCATAAGCCCAAACCACCATACTCCAGGGGTCGACGGCAGTCGTGGTCACGACGGCCTCAGTGCGCTGGGCATAGATGGTCCAGTCGTCGGTGCGTCCCCATGCGGTGGCATCAATTTTCATAGGAGATGAAAGATTGATATATGAGCCAGCTTGGCAATCAGGCACGAGTGTCGTGAGATTGCGCGGGCCAAGTTTTATGGAGGTGACTTCAATATGAGAGAGGTCGGCGTTCTCGGGGACATTCACTATTATTCTGCGTCCCACAGCATCGATCACTGTCTCACCGATCTGGCCTGCGACTGTGAAATAGCGTTCGATATCCTGTTCTGCCGAAATCATCCACTGGTAGCTTTGATAGAGTGTCAGCTCCACTGTCATCGGTACGGAGAGATCCCAAGTGCCTTCGAGGAGGTTCTTGTCGCATGTTGCATCCGGGGTATAGGTGAATTGAGTAAACTGCACGGCCTGGATGTCGACTTCTTCGTCAAGAAATAGCTTGACATAGTAGTCAGTGGTGTCGATCCTTGCCGGACTCAGTTCCCCTTTTGCAGCTATTGTGAGGATATTTTGGGGTACTTTGGGGTATGGGAGGTCATTGTGGATGCAGCCGACAGTGACCAGGGCCGCTGCTGCAGCTGCACATAATGATATATTTCTGAATAACTTTCTCATGTGCTTTTCATATTATGATTGAGACACCGAAATTGATGTTGAAAATGTTGAAGCGGAAATTGATGCCGCTTGTAAACCTGCTGCCGGCTTCCTCACCGTTTTCCCATTGTTTTTCGTCCTTCAGATGAAAACCGAAAATACCGAAGGAAAGGTTGAAGGCAGCATTCTTCATCATCATGATGCTGACGCCGGGGGAGTAGTTGATGTTGAAGCTTTGTGTCTTCGTCCTGGTGTCGCGTAACACTCCGTCGTATGGGCGGATGAAATGTGAGCTTCCTGTGCCTACTGATATTTCTGCCTCGTTGAAGACTGCGAAGCGGCTCTTGCGGCTCAGTCCGAAATACTGCTGTATGAAGATGGCAGCGGCATATGAGTCGGAAGAGTATTTTATATCATGGAGGTCGAAGCTCATGTCTTCGTCGATATCCACTTTGAAGGAATTGATGCCCATTTCTCCCTTCGTAAATGCGAGGCGCAGGCCTACGCATACGTTGTTGCGGAGGAAATAGCTTACTGATGGCTTGATGCTGTAGATCTTACCCTTTAGGTCGACGTCTTGAATAAGCGACAGGAATTCCGAGTCATCCGTGCTGAGTTCCCCATAGTTGGCCGTCAGGCTGATATGCCATAGTCCTTTCGGATATATGAGCCAGTTATAAAGTTTTCTGTCGTATCTGCCGAGTCTTTTTGTAGAGAGTGCAAGGGGAATGGAGTCTCCTCGCCAGTATGTCATTTCCTTGAGATTGACATAGTCGTTGGCTCTTGTGGGCACTTCTCCGTTGAGAATGGCCTTTACTGAGTTGATGTTCGAATCCGGAATCCAGAGGTATCTTCCACCTTCGTAGTTGTCATCAGTCATAAGCCAGACTGATTGCTCGTCGGTTTTCTCCTCTGTCACCTCTTCGCTGACTAAAATGCCATTATCCGCCGGCGTCTCGTTTTCGCCAGAGACAGCAGCGGAAGAAGGTGCTATTTCATTGCTGATTTGGATAATCTCTTCCGAGATTTCCTTCAGTGAGCTTCCAGAATTGCCTTCTTCGCTTTCAGAATTGCTTTCTTCGCTTACTGCAGTTATTGTTTTGGCAGGCGCAGATTGTTTTGTCTGAGGTTTACCCGATTTTTTTGCATCCAAGCTTTCTTGGGCTTCCATAAGTTTCAGAGCTGTCTCTGATAGCTTAGTGGCGGTCTTGGAAAGTTCGCCGAAAGACTCTATGAGACTTTTAGTGGCGGAATAGACGAGAGTGTCGGCTTTTTCAGGGTCGGAAGAAGCCGGGGCATGAGCAGGAGCCGTCGTTTCAGCAGCCGAGATGGCTTGTGAAGCGAGCAGAGTCAATGCCGATGCCGTCATTGTCAATATTAATTTGGCTCTTTTCATGCTTATAAATAAAATGCCGCTCCGAAGGTAATGGAGAAGAGGTTTACCCGGAAAATGGCTGATTTAGTATTTCTGTTAGCTATATAGATTTGGTCGGTGATAGTCCTCGTATGGTTGTAGTCGAAACCGAGTACACCGACGTTCACTTCGAGTGCAGCGAAGTTGTTTAGGAAGACGGCGAGACCGGGAGCGACACCAATGCCGACATTGAAATTTCGCTCATAGTTTCCGGTGAGGTCGTCACCGAGCCCTGTCATCAGTTTTGCCTGACCTCCGCCCATCTCGAGCTGGATTTCAGTGAAAAGGCCGAATCGCTTCGATTTCCCGAGCGAGAAATAGTTTCGGAGCACCCCCATGCCATAGTAGTTATGGGCAAGGCGGTAGAGGTGGTCTACGTCGAAGCTCATGTCGGGCGACAAGGCTATTTCCGCGTTCTCAAGTTTTGTGAGGTTGCGGTTATAACCGAACTTTATACCGGCGGCCATGTCATTTTTGAAAGTGTACAGGACCATCGGGGATAGTTTGAAGGAGTATGTGTCGCCTGACACTCCTTGTAGCACTAAAAACTGGTAGTTTTTCTGGTTTGATTGGCTGTAAGAGACACTTAGACCGGTGATCCATTGTCCTTTTGGGACAAAAACCACCGACTCGAAGTCAGGGGAGAATTCTTCGTGCTGTTCTTTTTCTTCCGCGGAGACGCTGAATGCTCCGGCAGAGAAGAGGAAAGTAAGCAATATTAATATGGTGTGGAATCTCTTCATATTTTGGGTTTACAAAAGTGCGTTAATCTACAATAAATGTATAGTATCTGCACATTAAAACGCAAAATTAGCAAAATGTTCCAAAAAAACCGCTATTTTTTGCTTAAAAAATCATCATTTGTCCTAATTTGACCAAAAAATACGCATATTTATTAGCTCGTTAACACCAATATGATTACCAGATGTTGGAGGGGAGGTTGCGGAGGGATTTTCCAGGACCGGTTGAATATTCATCCATGGCATCCATAGCTTTATCGATGGCTGATTTTGGATGGTTTGCACGATCTATCTCGTGTTGTATGAAATCCCATGATATACCCAGGCAACGCATCAGGTCGCGTAGCTCGCCCATTGTCTGGCGCGCATTCTGGTACAGGTCGATCGACATACGGCAATCGCGAGGCATCTCCTCGGGATTTGTCGGAGGAATGGTGATGTGGATTAATTCTTGCTTCATCTTACA
>DAAK01000109.1 GCA_001701075.1 Bacteroidales bacterium GP3
CGGAAGAGAGATATCAGATCTCGGAACTTCTTCCGATCCGGCAATGCAGAAGGGAATATAGAGAAAGACTTTTACGGAAAAGTGATATGCGATTGGAAAGCAATCACGAGATCGCCAATCACCGCGGACGAAGAGGAAATCGAACGTAATCCACGTAGCCGAAGTGCAAAACTAAGAGCAGCGGAACTACGGATTAAAGACTAAAGACTAAATATTAAAGATTAAATATCAAATCAGGATTGATCAGGACAAAACAGGAAACATCAGGATAAAACAGAAAAATAATTCAGAAAACAGACAACGCAAACGCAATTAGGATGGGCAAGACGAAATCTAAAAAGGGAACAGCCAATACAAAAAAGAAGGGATTCGGAGCCTCGGTAAGCAACACCGTAAAGCACAATACCGATACCCTACGCTCGGGACGCGCTGTTTCGCTTGAGTTCTTCAAGCGAAACGCATGGCTCATAATCGCCATAATCACAGCACTCATCGGAGTGATGGGTCTTCGCTACCGAACAAAGACAAGAATGTCGGAAATCAAGCAGCTCAACAAGGAACTGCAGCGTGCAGAAAGCGACAAACTTCATGAGAAAGCATGGTATATGACCCTCATACGAGAGACCGAGCTCACCCGACTGACAACAGAAAAGCATCTGGGACTCCGATATCAAGAGGAACCGCCGGTAGTCATCGAATGCGAAGGACTTACACAAAATCAAAATTAATAGATTCACAACATGGCATCTGCAAAGAAAGGCAATAAAAGACGCATCTTCAATCGCTATGGAGTGATCACGAGTTTCTTCCTTCTGATGGCGATAGGTATTATCTGGAATATGTTCCGCACTACGGTGGTGGAAGCTTCGGCATGGAATGAACGCGCCGAGAAGCAACTTTCCAGAATCGACACCATTGCTCCGGAAAGAGGAAGTATCCTGGCCGCCAATGGCAATATATTGGCATGCAACGTTAAGGTGTGCGACATAAAGATCGATATGCGTCACAATAAGATAATGGCAATGCCGAAATCAAAACTTATTGAAAAACTCGATTCTCTTGCCGACACTCTTGACATACGCTACCCACGTTTCGATCCGAAGAAAACCGACGCAGCTACAAGAAAGGCGAAATCCTGGCGTGTCAGGTTTATGGAGGAAGTGGAGAAAGATCCTGAAAAACGGACCCGCTCACTCACTATAGCGCGACATCGTCCGCTCGAGGAGTTTGACTCAGCTCGTAAAATGGTCTTCATACGCGATTTCAAAGGTGCCGGATTCCGATGCCCGCTATATAAGGAAGAGCATTCCAGACGTATCTATCCTTACGGGAAAATGGCAAACCGAAGCATAGGACGAGTGCATGAAGTTGTCACAGAAAAGACAAAATTTAAAGGTGAAATCCATGGCTATTCCGGATTGGAGAAAGACCTTGATTCCCTGCTCTATGGCAAACCAGGCTATGCCAAGCAAGTCCCATTGACAAAGGGATACGGCAACTGGATCACTACTCCTCCCACACCCGGCTATGATCTTCTGACCACAATCGATATCGACCTTCAGGACATTGTGGAAGAAAGTCTTCAGGATATCTGCTCAGATACCAACTGCGAATGGGGCACTGCAATTCTTATGGAAGTCTCTACCGGGGAAATAAAGGCATTGTCGAGTATCGAAAGAATGGATGACGGATCTTATGGCGAGGCTCTCAATCGCGCTGTGCTCCCTTATGAGCCAGGATCTGTCATCAAACCTATTTCAATGATGATTGCTTTTGAAGACAAGCTCGTCACCAATGTCAATCAGACAATAGATTGCTCTCCATTCCAGCGGACCAAAGACCCACATGCCCCTACAATAAAAAACATGAAGCAGGTGATCGAGATGTCAAGCAACACCGGAATCGCACGCATCATATTCCGTGGCTATGCCAATGACCCCGCAAAATACCACGACAGGTTGGCTTCCATTGGCTTCTTCGATAAAATAAACTCTGGAATTGCAGGCGAACAAGTGCCTCAGGTGAGACGTCTGGAACCCACCAACAGCAAGGGTCAACCTATCACTATGGTGTCAAGGCATCTTGACCTTGCGCGTCAGGCTTATGGATACAACACAATGGTTCCACCCCTATACACTTTGGCATTCTACAACGCAATTGCCAACAAAGGTCGCCTTGTAAGACCCCATCTTGTGAGGGCATTGCGCTCTGAAAAAGGAGACTCAATTATCCCTATAAGCTACATTCGAGATAGAGTGTGCTCTCCTGAAACGGCTGAAAAGGTGAAGCAATGCATCCACGAAGTGGTTTGGGGAGAACATGGCACAGCGCGCCTTGTGCGCGACGACCGAGTAAAGATCGCAGGCAAGACCGGAACCGTTTTCCCAGTAGAGAAAGGTCAATATAATCCGTCAAAACGCAGATTGGCTTTTGCCGGTTTCTTCCCTTACGACAATCCTAAATACAGCTGCATGGTTCTTGTACAGGGAGCTGCAGGTCTGAGCGCCAACCGCACATCAGGCCAAGTGATGAAGCAGATTGCATTAAAGATGCATGCACGTGGCATGCTTTCTGAAACTCCTAAACTCAGAAAAAATGCGTCGGCCGAACGGCCAACAGTCGCAGCAAGCTTCGGCAAAGACTCAGAAAAGATAGCGAACACACTGGGACACCCAATCCGGAAAGTAACACCAAAGAAAGAATATCCTTACGGAAAAGTTCCTGATGTGACCGGCTACGATCTAAGATCGGCTGTCAACATTCTTGAAAGCCGTGGATTGAATGTAGAAATAAAGGGTGCAGGAAGGGTAACTGCACAATCTATTCCACCTGGAGCACCCGCCGTCAGAGGGAAAAAAATTCTGATTACTCTTGCGATATAAATGTTTAAATATTAAATATTAAATATTAAATATTCGATTTTGATAAATTGACAACTCAAAATATGACAACTAAACTATCTACATTGCTTAAGGATATCAAGGTTCTCGAAATAGTGGGAGATATTGATAAAAACATAGTGGCACTCGAAAGTGATTCTCGTCGTGCACAGAAAGAAGGTATGTTTGTAGCTGTGCGTGGTGTGACTACCGATGGCCATAAGTATATCCCAGTCGTAGCTTCCGCTCATGTTGGTGCAATCGTATGCGAGACCATGCCTGCACAATTCGAACCAGGCATCACATATATTCGCGTCGAAGACTCATCAGATGCGCTTGGCCGACTCGCGTCTGCATGGTATGGACACCCTTCTCGCGACCTTAAACTCGTAGGCGTCACCGGAACCAACGGAAAGACCACGACAGCTACACTTCTCTATGAGATGGCTCGGCTCGAGGGTTTCGAAGCCGGTCTTATCTCAACAGTGTGTAATTATGTCGGCTCTCGCCCAATCCCAACTACCCATACCACACCGGATCCTCTCACCCTCAACCGTCTGCTTGCCGAAATGGTAGAAGCCGGATGTGAATACGCTTTTATGGAAGTGTCGAGCCACGCAGCCCAACAGAAACGCATCGCCGGCTTACAATTCGCCGGAGCTATATTCTCCAACCTCACCCGCGATCACCTTGATTATCATGGATCGGTAGAAAACTATATGAATGCGAAGAAGGCTTTCTTCGACATGCTTCCTTCTACAGCTTTTGCCCTTGTCAACATCGACGACAAGGCTGGTCGATACATGATACAGAACACAAAGGCAAAAACCTATACATACTCTCTTCGCAGTGATGCCGACTTCCGTGGACGCGTAATCGAAAGTCGCCTCGACGGGACTCTGCTGTCACTCAATGGAAAGGAAGTGGAAGTGCAGTTTACAGGTCGCTTCAACGCCTACAATCTTACTGCAGTATATGGCGCAGCATGCCTGTCAGGACTCCCCAAAGATGAAGTGCTCGTCAATATGAGCCGCCTTGTGCCGGTAGCAGGACGCTTCCAGACATTCCGCGGGGCGGATGGAGTGACCGCAATAGTCGACTATGCACATACTCCCGATGCACTTGTCAATGTGCTTGACACCATCCGTGATGTTCTTGGAGGTGAAGGATATATCTGTACTGTAGTTGGAGCTGGAGGCAACCGCGACCATGGCAAACGCCCTATGATGGCACAGGAGGCCGCTTGCCGATCAGACCGGCTCATACTGACATCCGACAATCCTCGCGATGAAGAACCGGAAGATATAATCGCCATGATGAAGTCGGGACTTAGTGCTGAGGAGCTGCGTCGCACTCTCTGCATCACAGACAGAAGAGAAGCAATACGAACAGCTCTCTCGACATGCCCTCCAGGTGGAGTTGTGCTGATAGCAGGAAAGGGTCACGAACCCTATCAAGAAATAAAAGGAGTTCGCCATCATTTCGACGACAGAGAGGAAGTGGAAGCTTTTTTTAATGCATAATGCATAATTACGAAAGGTTAATATATCAGAAGAAATGTTTTACGCCATTTTCGATTACCTACAGAATGCCGGTTCCTTTGATTTCCCGGGACGGCACCTTATGACCTACATATCATTCCGCGCGGGAATCACATTTACCCTCTCTCTCGTGATTGCACTCGTATTCGGACGCCGGATCATCGATCGCCTGCAAAAAATGCAGGTCGGAGAAGTGGTGCGCAACCTCGGACTGGAAGGTCAGATGAAAAAGACCGGCACTCCCACCATGGGAGGAATTATCATAATTGCCTCCATTATGGTGCCATGCCTGTTGATGGGAAACCTATCCAATATCTATATGCTTCTTATGCTGGTGGCAACACTTTGGACCGGAGCAATTGGATTTCTTGATGACTATAGAAAAATAAAGTACCACAACAAAGATGGTCTGAAGGGTAAATATAAAATAATTGGTCAGGTCGGTCTTGGTCTTCTCGTCGGTCTTGCCATGTGGCTTTCTCCTGATATTAAGATGAGCAGTGTACCACTGACTACGGAAAAAGAGGCTGTCACAGAACTGAGCCAATCGACAATAATTACTTCTACCACCAATGACGGCCCGACAGTAGTATTGGCATCAAGCACTTACGATGTAGCTGATCAGGAAAGGACAGTACATCCAGTTAAGGTCTATAAGACACCTGAGACAACCATTCCTTTCGTCAAAAACAATAACTTCAACTATCAATGGCTGACATCTTGGATTCCCAATGAGAATGCAGCCCACACAGCAGGATGGATTATATTCGTCTTAGTCGTGATTGTGGCGGTGACAGCAGTCAGCAATGGCGCCAATCTTACCGATGGACTTGATGGACTATGTGCCGGAACATCCGCTATTATAGGAGTTGCTCTCGCCGTAATGGCATATTTGGGAGGAAACGTAATCTATTCAGGCTATCTCGACATAATGTACATACCGGGATCCGAGGAACTTGTGGTCTATGCAGCTGCCTTCATCGGTGCATTGGTAGGATTCCTATGGTATAATGCATTTCCAGCACAAGTTTTCATGGGAGACACTGGATCACTGATGCTTGGTGGAATCCTCGCAGTCTTCGCAATTCTAATCCGTAAGGAATTGCTTATTCCACTGCTTTGCCTCATATTCTTCATCGAAGATCTGTCGGTAGTGATGCAGGTGGCATACTTTAAGATGACCAAACGCAAATACGGCCAAGGACGACGTATATTCAAGATGACACCTCTCCACCATCATTTCCAGAAAGCGGGAGATGCCACCATCCAAAGCCTCATCAATTTCCCGAAACAACCAATACCGGAATCCAAAATTGTAGTGCGATTCTGGATTATCGGGATTCTCCTCGCAGCCCTTACTTTTGTGACATTGAAAATCAGGTGAGAAAAATCAATAACCAAGAGTAAAAAACAAAGATTAAGATTTACACAAATATATGAAAAATCAGAAAGATTTTAAAGACAAGACACTCATTGTGCTCGGAGCCGGCGAAAGTGGTGTTGGAGCAGCTGTGCTCGGCGAAACTCTCGGCATGAAGGTATTCGTCAGCGACAATGGTCCAGTTCCCGACAAATATAGGGCAGAGATGCTTCGAAGAGGCATACTTTTCGAGGAAAACGGTCATTCTCGTAAAAGAGTCCTTGCAGCAGATTATATAATCAAAAGTCCAGGAATCCCTCCTACGGCTCCTCTTGTAAAAGAGGCAGAAGAAGCTGGCATTCCAATCCTCTCTGAAATTGAGTTTGCAGGGTGGTTTACCGATGCAAAGATGGTCTGCATCACTGGCTCAAACGGAAAGACCACAACAACTATGCTTATCTACCATATCCTGACAAAGGCCGGACTTAACGTTGGCCTCGCTGGCAACGTTGGCAGAAGCCTCGCGCTTCAAGTGGCTGAGGAACAACACGATGTCTATGTGATCGAGCTTTCAAGCTTCCAGCTTGAGAATATGTATGAATTCAAGGCCAATATTGCTGTTATGCTCAACATAACTCCCGACCATCTGGACCGCTACGATCATAAAATGGAGAACTATACCCGTGCTAAATTCCGCATATCACGCAATCAGCAAGCCGATGACTATTTTGTCTACTGGCTTGGCGACCCCATTGTCACTTCTCAGGTAAAGGCCATGCAGTCGGAAGCTCAGCTTATGCCATTTTCCGATACATACGAGCCCGATTCTGTGGCATGGGAGGACGAAGAAGGAATCGTACACTTCGATATTCCTGGAGAGACTTGGGATATTCCTCGAGACAGGATATCTCTTCCGGGACGCCATAATCTCTACAACTCAATGGCTGCAGGCATATCAGCAAGCTTGCTTTCTATTAAAAGCGAAACAATCAGGGAGGCATTGGGCGACTTTGAGGCCGTAGAGCATAGACTCGAATTCGTGCGTGATCTCAATGGAGTGCGTTGGATCAACGACTCCAAGGCCACCAACGTAAATTCTACTTGGTATGCACTCGACAGTATGCGCACACCCGTAGTGCTCATACTTGGAGGCAAAGACAAAGGAAACGATTACTCCGAAATCCTCCCCCTTGTAAAGGAAAAGGTAAAGGCAATAGTCTGCATGGGCAAAGACAATGCCAAGCTTCTTGATTTCTTCTCGAATGAGGTCAAGGAAATACGCGATTGCCATTCTCTTAACGAGGCAGTCGCTGCCTGCAACGAACTCGCTACAGATGGCGATACTGTCCTTCTCTCCCCATGCTGCGCAAGCTTCGACCTCTTCAAGAGCTATGAAGATCGTGGCCGAAAATTCAAGGATGCTGTCAACGAACTCTGATATCCACACTTACACTCCATCAACCACACAATCGGATAACCTCACACATCAATATGAGTCAGTCAGAATTAGAAGGAATCTACATACGCGAATCTATCGATGGCAAACCAATAGAACGGTCAGCGAAAGAGAAAAAGACCACAAAAAAACGGGGGGAAGCCGTTGTGACCACGCTCAAGAGCGACCCCTATATCTGGGGTATCTACATTTTGCTGGTGCTCATATCCATTATAGAGCTCTACAGTGCCTCTGCTGCTGAAGTTGTAGGCACGAATGTCTATGCTCCGCTGATACGTCACGGAATGTTTCTCGGCATAGGATTTGTGCTTTTGTATCTCATACAGAGAATGCACTACGGATATATCACCCGTTTTGCAGGAGTCATTGGTATCTTGTCATGGCTTGCTCTCGCCTATTCTACATTCATGGGTGTGGAAATCAATGGTGCTCAAAGAGCTTTCATGCTCGGCCCCTTCACTGTGCAGCCACCTGAAATAGTAAAACTTACTGTTATCATATGGTTAGCTACAATCCTTGCCAAAAGCCAAAAGCGCCATGATGTCAAGACATCCGGAATAGTCTATTCTGCAATAATTGTGGCAGCATTCGGTGGGTTGTTGGCCCTTAACGGACTGACCAATACTCTGTTGGTCATGGTGGTGAGTGTCTCAATGTTTCTAATCTGCGGCATACCTTTGAAAAAGATATGTATAGTCATCGGTATTTATGCTTTGCTCTTCGGATTGTTCTATCTTTGCACAAAAGCAATCAACAAGTCGTCGGAATTCGACAAAGTAGGACAGACCGAGCAGGTTGTCTCCGCTACAGGAGGTGAGCATGGCCTCGGATCTCAGACCCAGATAAACCGTGTCATCCGCTTCTTCAAAGGAGTCCATCCGGAAGATGAATTGACCGACGAAAATCGCCAAGTGATCATGGCAAAGCTCGCACAAGCACGCGGAGGAGTTGTAGGCAAAGGCTTCGGAAACTCACGTGAAAGCGTACGCCTTCCACTTGCATTCTCAGATTATATCTATAGTATAGTGATAGAGGAGAGTGGCCTTATCGGAGGCATCTTCCTCATGATACTCTATCTTTTGCTTCTCGCACGAGCGGGATATGTGGCATACAATCTTACCCGCGCGCTCCCAGCCTTCCTTATACTTGGCTGCGCGATACTCATCGTGTTTCAAGCTTTGGTCCATATGGCAATCGTCACCGGACTCTTCCCCGTATCCGGACAACCATTGCCACTTATCTCCAAGGGTGGCACATCGGTGCTCGTGATGAGTGTGGCAATAGGAATAATGCTATCAGTGTCACGCTATGCAACTCGACAAAAAGAAGGAAAGTCTGCACGCGACAATGACGAGGCACGACATCTTGGTGAGGATATGAGCGCAATTAACGCTACAGCTGAAAATTAATTTTAACCGGAGGGACAAAACCCTCCGCTCCATGCATACCCAAAATGAAAAAAGACAAATACAGAATCCTGATAAGCGGCGGAGGCACAGGGGGACACATATTCCCTGCCCTTAGCATCGCCAACGCGCTCAAGGCGCGACTCAATGCAGAAATACTATTCGTAGGAGCCGACAACAGAATGGAGATGGAGAGGGTGCCTGCGGCCGGCTATGAAATAAAGGGCCTTCCAGTAGCCGGATTCAACAGGAAAAACTTGTTAAAAAACATCGGTGTTCTTATTAAACTGCGTCGTTCGATAGCTTTGGCGCGTAAGATTGTAGCTGATTTCAAACCCGACATTGCCATCGGCGTTGGTGGTTACTGCTCCGGTCCTACTCTCAAGGCTGCGCAGAGAGCCGGCGTCCCGACCTTGCTTCAGGAACAAAACTCATATGCTGGAGTGACCAATAAACTTCTTGCGAAAAAAGCAAAAAAGATATGTGTGGCCTATCCTGACCTCGAAAGATTTTTCCCTGCAGAAAAAATAGTGCTTACTGGCAATCCTGTCCGCAAGGATCTTCTTTCAACTTCTATATCTCCTGAAAAGGCCAGGGAAAGATTCGGACTAAATCCGAAACTCCCTACAGTGCTCGTGGTCGGTGGAAGCCTTGGAGCCCTTACACTCAACGAAAGCATGGAGAGCGGAATCCGCAAGCTCTTTGATGAAGGGATACAGGTGATCTGGCAGACAGGTAAAAATTTTGGAGACAGAGGGACTTCCGCTGTCAAAAACCTAAAGGGTATCGTTGTGACCAAGTTCATTTCCGATATGGCAGCTGCGTACGCTGCTGCTGACCTTGTGGTGTCAAGGGCAGGAGCCGGGTCGATAAGCGAGCTGGAACTCCTTGGGAAGCCTTGCATACTCGTGCCGAGCCCTAATGTGGCAGAAGACCACCAGACAAAGAATGCACGTGCCCTTTCCGACAAGGGCGCGGCCATACTCGTGAAAGACAGCGAGGCGCGTGAAAAATTAATCGACGAAATAATCAGCATAATCCACGATGACAGAAAGCTTCAGGAAATGAGCACGGAAATCAAGAAACTCGCCCTTCCTGATTCTGATGAGAAAATTGTAGATGAAATAGTGAAAATACTGCAATGAAAATACCCGAAAATATATATTTCGTAGGGGCCGGTGGCATAGGCATGGCCAATCTTGTGAGGTATTTCCTTTCCAAAGGATGCCGCATAGCCGGCTACGACCGCACTTCTACCCATCTCACTGATGCCCTGAAGGAAGAGGGAGCTGAGATTGTCTTTGATGATGATCCGGAGCTTATCCCGACAGAAATGAAGAATCCTGACAGTACTCTCGTGGTCTATACCCCTGCTGTGGGCAACGACAACCGGATACTCAGCGAATTCCGCAAACTCGGTTTTACTCCTGTAAAGCGTGCCGCTGTGCTTGGGCTTATCACTGCCGATACTGATGGAATATGCATCTCCGGCTCACACGGAAAGACGACAACCTCATCAATGACTGCATGGATTTTGGAGCAGACGAAAGATGGATGCAATGCTTTTCTTGGGGGTATCCTACGCAATACGGGAAGCAACCTAATGATCTCAAGAGGAAGCCGATATTCTGTGATAGAGGCAGACGAATACGACAGGTCGTTTCATCAGCTACACCCATGGCTCGCTGTGGTGACCTCTACAGATCCTGACCATCTTGACATATATGGCGACGAAGCCGGATATCTTGAAGGTTTTGCACATTTCACATCTCTTATTCGTCGCGGAGGCTACCTTGTCATGCATACCGGACTCAAGCTGATTCCTCGCATCGGCAAAGACGTGACACTTGAGACCTATAGCGGCCATAGAGGCATCCGTGGAGATTGGTATGCCGACAACGTAAGATGGGGAATGGGCTCGCTGACAATTGACATCCATGGCCCAGAAACCATAATAACCGATGTGAGTCTCGGTGTTCCCGTAGAAATCAATATCGACAACGAAATCGCGTGTACGGGTATACAAA
>DAAK01000007.1:0-11204 GCA_001701075.1 Bacteroidales bacterium GP3
GGCGACAGAACAGTAAGCATAACCACCCAGAAAAAGAAAAAATAATCTTCCAAACGACCTTTTGCCCTCCACTTCCCTCCTCACCACCCTTGAGATGTAAATCAATCACTCAAAATCTCGCATTTTGACATTACCAATTCAAAAGTTGTATATTAAGAAATAAATTGCTACCTTTGCATTACTTAAATCATTGAAAAATAGGTCAAGTTCTTCGTAATGAAGAAATCTATAAGAAGTACTAATATCACAAAAAAATATAAAATCATGATACCGAATATAAAGATTATAAAGGCAGAAGATATAGGAAATCTAAATATACTTATCCACTTCAGTGACAGTAAACAGCAAACCATTGACATTGGAGATTTTATCCGTCGCCATCCACATCCTCAATATAATAAATATCTTGATCCCAAAAGATTTAGAAGATTTTCTATTGAGAATGGGAATATTGTATGGGGGAAGAATTGGGATTTGATTTTCCCATTAGAACAACTATATGCCGGGAGGATCATATAGCAAAATCTAATGAAACAAAAGATGCTTCATTGGATGCACCGGTGCATTCCACCAAAAAAGGAAAAAATAATCTTACAAACGGCCTTATCTTTCTCCTCCACTTCCCTCCTCACCTCCCTGAGAATGTAAATAAATCACTCAAAATCTCGCATTCCAAACTCTGCCGGATGTTTATGACCAGAATAACTGGGTGTTTTTACAGAATCTTTACACCTCTCTTAAAAATTTGACCATTTTCGTGAAGTCACGAAAATGGTCTAGAAAGTCATAATATTCAATCTCTAAGACATAACAGAGAGAAAAATTCTCTCAATTTAAATATGATTTTATAGTTTTTTGAAAGCAGCAATCATAAACAATAAAAAGATACTTATTTTGCTTAATTTTGCCTTTTATAAATCTTTTTTGATTAACTTTGCAAAGAAAATGCAAAATAACAGCAGAGGAAAGCATGAGCGTAACACAAGATAGACGGTTTACCAAAGCAAAAGTCGCTGAAATTCTTGACAATGCAGTTGGCAAGACTCTCGGCGAGGTCGATATTATGGGGTCAAATCAGTTTGAACGGACTAAAACGAGTCCAAAAATAACTGGAATTGCCGGAGATGTAATCGAACAATCAGTTTTTGGATACGCTCGTGATGCCATTCAAGAATGTGACATAGAAATTGATGGAACATTAGTAGAACTTAAAACCACAGGTGTCAGAATACCCAAAAGTGAATATAAAATAGCACAAAAGAAATCTGGTGATGCATATAATTTACATCTTGGGGCTAAAGAAGGTATAAGCATTACAGCAGTGACCTTAGAACCAAATATTCAGCATGACTTTACGACATCTCATTTTTGGGAAAAAGCACAAAGACTATTGATTGTTTTTTATGAGTATAAATCATATACAACAGTTCCTGCAAAGGAATATGCGAACTTCCCAATTGTAGGATATTGTTACAATACTTTTTCTGAAGCAGAAAAGAACCAGCTTCAAACTGACTGGGAGATTGTCAGAAACTACCTAAAGGATTTTTATGAAAAATACTCAGATGACGAACGTAGACAAAAACTTGAAGGATTTACTCATAAACTGCGTCCTGATTTGCTTCTAGTTGAACTCGTTCCTGCGTATAAGAAGAAATATGGGAAAGATAAGGTTCTAACTGGATATCAAAATCCAAGATATAGACTAAAGAAAACCTTTGTAGATTATATTGTCAGAGGTCATTTTAATAAAAGCCGAGCAAAACATGAAATAGACTTAAAGGAGTCATTTGCAAGTTTTGCAGAATTGGATAGTAGATGTCATAATCTAACTGAAACATATAAAGGAAAAACTTTCCTTGAACTTAAGGATATTCTTGGTATTAAAACGGATATCAATACTAAAGACTTCGCAGCAAAAGCTATCCTTAAGATGTTTGAAGCGGAATGTAAGAAATTAAATCAGATTTCAGATTTTACTAAAGCTGGAATAGAAGCTCGTACAATCATTCTTACTCCTAAGGGGAATTGCACTGAAGATATGAAGTTCCATATTATTGATTTTGATGAATGGAGCGATCGAGACACTGAATTTGAAGAATCCGATATATTCTCTTTCTTTATGGAGCATAGTCTTTTGTGCCCGATATTCACTGAATATGATTCAAAAGATAAGAGCAAAACTGTTTTTGAAGGATTCAAACGTTTTGCATTTGATGATGATTTTATTAATACGGAAGTTAGAAGAATGTGGGAAGATTCGAGATATCTCATTCACACCAATAAATTGGTATGGGAATATGACTATAAAAATGGTAAGCCCATAGTTAATAAGAGCGGAAGCTATAAGGGTGCACCCAATTTACCCAAAAGAGCCCACTATACAGTTTTTTTTAGAGGTGGTGCTAATGATTCCAGTGAAAATAGTCGCACTCAAATTGTAAATGATATCAAAATGCTTCCTCAGTTTTTCTGGTTAAAAGGAGATTATGTTGCAAATAAATTAAAATCAATACCCTACTTATAGTCTACTATAAAATACATTACAATGGCAAAAAAACAAATACACGAAATAAAAGTAGCAGAATTATTTGCTGGGGTTGGAGGTTTCCGGATTGGTTTAGAAGGCGCTTCCAATGCATATAAGACCATATGGAATAACCAATGGGAGCCATCAACCAAACATCAGGACGCCTCCCTTGTTTATAGAGCAAGATTTGGCAACAAAGGTCATGTCAATAAGGATATTAATTTAGTTCAGACAGATTCAATTCCCGACCATGACCTTCTGGTCGGAGGTTTTCCTTGTCAGGATTATTCAGTTGCTTCAACTTTGAGTAAATCTGGTGGAATTGAAGGGAAAAAAGGTGTTCTTTGGTGGCAGATATACAGAATTCTAAATGAAAAGGGAGATCATCGTCCAAATTATCTCTTCTTTGAAAATGTGGATAGGTTACTTGGTTCTCCCGCTAAACAACGAGGGAGAGATTTTGCTATTATACTAGCATCTCTTTCGGATTTAGGATATACGGTGGAATGGAGAGTGATTAATGCTGCGGAATATGGGATGCCTCAACGCAGACGTCGAACTTATATAGTCGGTTATAAAAATGACTCCGTAGTAAATAATAAAATTGAAGACCTTAAGAAGTGGGTTCTTTATGATGGACTATTTGCTAAAGCTTTCCAATTTAATCCAAAGGAAGGTACCGTAGGAGAATTTACCATAAATGGTTCTATTTCTGAAGTTTCCGATACTTTCAATAAAAGTGGTAAAGAATCTCCGTTTGGGAACGCAGGAATTATGAGAGATAGACAGGTATATTCTGTTGATGCTTCTCCTATATATGATGGTCCTAAAATGACATTGGGAGGAAATCTTATTGATGAAGAATTGGTGCCTGAAGATTTCTTTATTTCCGACGTGGATTTAAAAAAATGGGAATATGAGAAAGGTGCAAAGAAAATTAATCGCGTATCCAAAGAAGGTTATGAATATACTTTTTCAGAAGGCTCAATGACGTTTCCAGATTCAATTGATTCTCCTTCTAGAACTATTATCACAGGAGAAGGAGGAAATGCACCATCAAGATTCAAACATGTAATTAAAACGCCATCGGGAAGATATAGAAGACTTGTTCCAATAGAATTGGAAAGATTAAACATGTTTCCAGATAACCATACACTTCATCCTGAAGTTTCAGAAACCAAGAGAGCTTTCCTAATGGGGAATGCCCTGGTATGTGGCGTCGTAAGAGAAATTGGCAAGGAATTATTTCGACTTATTTATGGTGAAGAACCAGTTTCTTCCCATCCTATTGAAGAGGAACGCAATCCAAAACCAATGCTAAATCTTGATTTATTCAATGAATTTAAAGAAGATTTGGTAAGGAATCAGCGTAAAAAGGATCACCAGTTAGATCCATCAAAAAACCTCTTGATTGGCTATGTAAAAGATGATTTCGCCGATTACTTCCAGGATGGTGGAATTACAAAGTATTATTATACCGGAAAAACGAAATCTTTTCCTTCAACGATAGCTCTTAATAAACTGTATTATTTCATGCCCTATTTTAAGAAAATAGGAATAAAGGATATTTATCTAATAAAAGTAGCAAGAATTGGAAGTAAATCTGAAATAAGGGATGACAGCAATGACACAGACCCTCGACTTATATTTGAATTGGAATATATTGGAAGTCTTGAAGATTATAAAAATATAAAACTTAATATATATAGAACTTATAGATCAACCGTTTTAGGTTCAGTCCTTTAAAATTCGTCCCGCTGCCTAATAGCAACGGGCTTTAATTTTTTTGAATCTATGACCGGAGCAACAGACCTCCAATCTCTCGCCGATTGCGAAAAAGTCCTCTCCAACCACTACCTCTCCGATGACCCTGACTTCGACATCGGAGAGTTCGACATCGTAGATTAACTTTATCACGCTACACCACGCTACAACACGCCCACCCATACACGCCGAAACCAATCTGGAGTCTACGCTGTTGTTTATCTCGGATTGATATCACTGCTCATCGGTTATAACCCGGTATATGTAAATAAGATTTTTTTTTAATCATTTAAATTAATGTTACTTTACTCACATTAATTATGAAAAAGTTATGAAAAATTTGTACATATCGGATTTTAAAGCTAAATTTGCAAAAAGTATGACTATGAATGAGCCGAGATACCCGATAGGAATGCAGACATTCTCGAAAATAATCGAGGACGGCTACACTTATGTTGACAAGACTGGCTTTATCAAGCCATTGTTAAATCAAGGCCAATTCATTTTCCTAAGTCGCCCTCGTAGATTCGGTAAAAGCCTTTTGCTATCTACCTTAGAATCTTATTTCGAAGGAAGACGCGACCTCTTCAAGGGTCTTGCAGCAGACAAGATGAATCTGGACTGGACGCCATCTCCAGTACTTCGTTTTGATTTCAATGCGGAAGACTTTAGCGTTGACGGTGGCCTTGAGCATCTGCTTGATTGGTATCTGCGTGAATATGAGAAAATCTATGGCAAACAATCCGATGATAAGTCCATTTCACAACGTTTCAAGAGTATAATCCTGGCAGCTTATGAGCAGAGCGGACGTCAGGTGGTTATCCTTATTGATGAGTATGACAAACCTCTTCTAGACATTGAGGAAAATCATGCCTTGTTTGACAAGAACCAACGTACCCTTAAGGCATTCTATGGCAATCTGAAGAGTATGGACAAATACATACGTTTTGCCTTCATCACCGGAGTTGCACGATTCAGTAAAGTCAGTGTCTTCAGTGACCTCAACAACCTTGACGATATATCCATGGAAGATGCCTTTGCAGACATCTGTGGCTGGACTGAGGAGGAACTTCTCAATGGATTCAGCCAGGGTATAGAGGATTTGGCAAAAAAAAGGAAGGAATCCTTTGATGTCACTATGAGGGCTCTTCGCAACTATTACGATGGATATCTCTTCACTCCTGAGGGTTCTCGCCTATACAATCCGTTCAGCGTTCTGCGTGCTTTAAAGGCTAAAAAAATATCTCCATTCTGGTTTGCAACAGGGTCTCCATCTTTTCTCGTCAGAAGAGTAAAGTCAAGAGGAACATATCCTCCCGATCTTAACGGTCAAAAATGTAGGGAATCGGAACTTATGGCCGTTGGACTGAACGACAGCAACCCTGTCCCACTGATGTTTCAGACAGGTTACCTTACAATAGCATCAGTTGATGACGCAACTGGACGATACGAACTCCGTTTTCCGAACAAGGAAGTGGAAATAGGATTTTATGAAGATCTTCTTCCTGTCTATGTGCCTGCCACCAAGGATCCTGACAGTCCTTTTAATTTCTTCAAATTTCAGGACGATTTATTTGAAGGACGTCCCGATGATTTTATGCGACGACTCGCTACCCTTATGAAAAATTTGCCTGGAGAAGACCACAATGAGTCTGCATATCGAGCCATTACTTACCTTCTCGCCGTGCTATGTGGAAGCAATACAATAGCCGAGCATCACAATTACAAGGGAAGGAGCGATATAGAGGTAGTCGCCGGCAAGTATATTTATCTGTTCGAGTTCAAGTACAATAAAAGCGTCCAAGAAGCTCTGGAACAAATACAAAATCGTGATTATGCGGGAGGCTATGCTCTTGATTCCCGGACTCTTTATATTATAGGAGCCAATTTCAATGAGAAGAAGGATGAAAGAGGTCTTGAATATGTGATTAAGACCTATAAAGACTAAGATTTAAAGAAATAAAACTGTTCTCATTCAACTTTTATCACATCCCTAATGGCACATGCCCCGATGTCTTTCGACATCTGGAGTCTGCTCTATTGTTTTATCCCACATAGACATCACTCTATACGTTCATTGGAAAACCCCGAAATACTTAAATATGATTTTTTTTTATGAATTAATGTCACCTTTGACGATCTTAGTGTGTCTTATATAAGAGAGCGCTCCAATACCGCAATCTAAACAATTAAACAATTAAACAATTAAAAATATGGTAGAAATTCTTGTTCCAATCTTCGTTTGCGTAGTACTTCCCATCGGAATAGTACTCATCGTTTCTCTCTCCAAAATGAACAGTGACAACAAACGGTCACAAATCATCATCAAGGCTATCGAAGCCAATAAGGACGTCGATACCGACAAACTTATCGAATCTCTAAAGAAACAGCAACCTACTCCTCGTGAGATTCTCAATGCCAGGTTGCTCCGTGGTTGCATATACTCACTTATTGGTATTGTTTTAGCGATATTAGGAATTATAGGCATTGCCATCGGTTATGGCAACGAGAATGAGAGCGCTGCCGCGTTTATATTTGGTGGAATTTCGTTAGCTATTGGCATCAGTTATCTGATTGTCTATTTCGTAACCCGTAAGCAAGTAGATACTCCAGAAGAACATCAAAGATGACGCGCCAGCAGTTCATATCACACGTAGAGGGTACGCAAGAGGCTTTCCGACGCTTTCTTGTGGCCCTTTGCTGCGGAGATTCTGCACTTGCCGACGACATTGCACAAGAGTCTTATATAAAAGCTTATCTATCTTGCGACAGCTTGAGCAACACCGACAAATTCAAAGCCTGGGTCTTCAGAATCGGCTATACTACATTCGTCAACCATAAGCGCTCCGAAAAGATATTTGCAGACTATGAGGATGCCCAAAATATCATCGCTTCAGAGACATCCGATTCGCAGTTCCAATATCAAGATCTATACGCGGCATTGAATAAAATTCCTGGCAAGGAACGTACTTCTGTGCTTCTCTTTTATATGGAAGGCTATTCCATTAAAGAAATCTCAGAGATTGTGGAAGTGTCGCAAGACGCAGTGAAACAACACCTTTCGCGAGGGCGCAACCATCTTCGCACTTTATTGAATGATTATGAAAGACGATAAAATAAAGGAATTATTCAGTGACTTTAAGCCTGAACTGTCATCCTCTTTCGAGTTTATGACGAAATTGCAGAGGAATATGGAGGCTGTCGAAATTGTCAAGCAACATCAGGCAGCCCTAAAAAAACGCAACCGAATGGCTGTGGCAATTGCTGCTGTCTGTGGATTTGCCATGGGTGTAATCCTCACGTTGCTATTTCCTCTCATTTCAGACTGGGTATCAACACTTAGCATCTCATTGCCATATCTCCATACCGGCAATCTAAAATTTGATTTCAGCTATGTGGCATGGTTAATAGTGGCCGGAGCTTCAGTCCTTACTTCAGTAAACGCCTACGAAATAGCCATGGCCAAACTTAGTGTCAGACAGGATCCACATCGTAATGAATCTGGGATGATTTGATTTGTGGTGAGGGGGCAAGGCGCTCATAGACCTGGCGTAGCAGAGCCTTGACCTTCTTCATGGAGGCTCCAGACTCCACCTTCAGCATTATCTGCTGGATATACCAGGTATTGACACGCGACACAAAAGGACGCTCCGGACCGAGCACTCTCCCACCAAACACCTGTCGCAACGCAAGCGCAAGCATGACGGCCGCCGCATCACACACTGCGGCATCTTTATTGCGTACATAGACATTGATGATCTTAGTGAAGGGTGGATAAGCATACTTCTGTCTTTCCTCAAGCTCTTCCCTATAATAGGACATATAGTCATGGTTTTTCACATGCTCCAGCACCCGCTCTTCAGCCTTTGTGGTCTGTATCAGCACTTTCCCTGGTTCCTGCCGACGCCCGGCACGTCCGGCCACCTGCTCCAGCATATTGAATGCTCTTTCATTGCTACGAAAATCCGGGAAATTCAACAAGGTATCGGCATTCAATACCCCCACTATCTTTACCTTGTCGAAATCAAGTCCTTTCGACACCATCTGCGTTCCTACAAGTATATCCGTGCGATGCTCGGCAAACTCTTCTATCAGTTCCTGATATGCAAGTTTATTGCGCGTGGTGTCAAGATCCATCCTCGAAACCTTCTTGTCCGGGAATTCTTCTTGCACCTCCTCGGCTATCCTCTCAGTCCCATATCCATATTTCTCAAGAGTATTCTCCTCACACGCAGGACATAGATCAGGAAGAGTCTGGGTATAACCACAGTAATGACACCTAAGCAATTTGCTTCCCTTATGATAGACAAGGCTCACATCGCAGTTATGGCACTTGGGACTCCATCCACATGTATGACACACCACAACTGGAGCAAATCCCCTGCGGTTCTGAAACATTATCGCTTGCCAACCCTTATCCAAAACCTCTTTAGTCTGACGGCGTAACGGTCCAGACAATATCCCCTTTACATCTTTCTGCTTCCGCATCTGCCGCATGTCGACAACTTCAACCTCGGGCAGCGAGGAGCCTTCATAACGCTCCGTCAAAGTCACAAGACCGAATTTTCCATTCTCGGCCTTCCAATATGTCTCAATGGAAGGGGTAGCTGAGCCGAACAGCGTTCTCGCTCCATGCATGGAGGCGAGTACAGTGGCCGCATCGCGGGCATTATAGCGCGGTGCGGGATCATACTGCTTATAAGACGACTCATGCTCCTCATCCACCACTACAAGACCCAGCCTTGAAAAAGGAAGAAACACAGAACTGCGCACACCAAGCACTACCATCGGCTCGTTGGTAGACAGAAGCCTGTTCCAAATATCGACTCTTTCACTGTCTGAGAACTTTGAATGATATATGAGAAGCCTATTTCCAAACACTTTCTTCAGGCGATCTGTAAGCTGAGTAGTGAGTGATATTTCCGGCACAAGATACAGCACCTGATTCCCTTGGTCAAGTACTTCCTTTATTAAATCGCAGTATATTTCAGTCTTGCCCGATCCCGTCACGCCATGAAGCAACGTTATAGCATGGTCGCGGAATGAATCGCGTATCTCCTTCGCAGCCTTTGCCTGCACCTCAGAAAGAATAGGCATCTCACCCATTGCTCCGGCTACGGAATCAAAACGATTGATCTTATCTTTATAAATCTCCAAGATTCCCTTGTCTGCTACCGCCTTCAAGACTGCAGGAGACACACCACTTTTCTTCAGAAGAGTATCGCGCTCCACATCCTGAATTTCCTCCCCTTTCACCATAAACTTCGAAAGGTCAAGCAGCGCCAGAAGCACTGCCTGCTGTTGGCTACTGCGCCTCGTCTGGTCAAAGAATCCATGCAGTCGCTCTTCATCGTTGCGGTCGCAAAGCAAACGCACCTTAGTGACAGTCTTTGGCCGATATTTCTCTACTACTTTCTCATCGACCCTTACTACGCCGGATGCAAGCAACGCATTGACATGAGGTGCAATATTCTTTATTCCAAGTGCTTTTTCAAGTCCACTTAATGATTCTTTTCCAGAATGCTGAAGTGCAGCTACAATCTCAGATTGACGTTCAGTAAGCCGGATACCTTCTTCTGCATCGAAATCCTGATTCAGCGTCACCACACTCTCGCTTTCTATCTTGAGTCCTGTAGGCAAAGCGGCCTTCATCACATCCCCGATAGAACACAAATAGTAGTCTGCTATCCACTCCCAAAACTTAAGCTGAGGATATCTGAGGGCAGGAAGAGGATCAAGAACTGCCATTATAGGCTTCACTTCATAATTTTGTGGAGGAGTCTGGTCAATGCCGGATACTATTGCCGTATAGTATTTCTTTCTGCCAAACTGCACGAGCACACGCGAACCGATGCCCACCATTTCTTGGACATCATCAGGCACCGAATAGGTAAAAGTGCCTTGTATGGGCAACGGAAGTATGACCTGAATAAGCTTCATACCGCAAAATTAATACAAATAATTGAGAATTGAGAAATGATAAATGAGTTTTTTTCAGAGAACTCAGAGAACTCTGAAAACTGAAAGCTGAAAACTGAAAGCTCAATTTGCATATGTCGCGAAAAATGATTAAATTTGCACATTGAAAAAGCAATCAACCAAATAACAATAGATAATCATGAATCTTTTAGCAGGAAAGACAGCCCTCGTGACCGGAGCCGCTCGCGGCATCGGCAAGGCGCTCGCCCTTAAGTTTGCCGCAGAAGGCGCAAACGTTGCCTTCACCGACCTCGTTATCGATGAAAACGGCAAACAGACAGAAGAAGAAATCGCAGCCCTCGGCGTAAAGGCAAAAGGTTATGCTTCAAACGCAGCCGACTTTGCCCAGACTGAAGAGGTAGTAAAGCAAATAAAGGAAGATTTCGGCTCAATCGATATTCTCGTCAACAACGCCGGCATAACAAAGGATGGTCTTATGATGCGTATGAGTGAGGCTCAATGGGATGCTGTAATAGCAGTAAACCTTAAATCAGCATTCAACTTCATCCACGCAGTTCTCCCCATCATGATGCGCCAGCGCAATGGCTCTATCATCAACATGGCATCTGTAGTGGGCGTTCACGGCAATGCCGGACAGGCTAACTACGCTGCATCAAAGGCAGGCCTTATCGCTCTTGCAAAGAGTATCGCACAGGAAGTTGGAAGCCGTGGCATACGTGCCAACGCTATCGCTCCTGGTTTCATCGAGACTGCTATGACGGCTGCTCTTCCAGAGGAAGTACGTGCCGACTGGTGCAAGAAAATTCCTCTGCGTCGCGGAGGACAGGTGGAAGACATCGCAAACGTTGCGCTCTTCCTCGCCAGCGATATGTCAAGCTATGTCACCGGCCAGGTGATTCAGGTTGACGGCGGCATGAATATGTAAGATATATATGAAATACGCAATCATAGTCGCCGGAGGGGTTGGAAG
>DAAK01000007.1:11209-14511 GCA_001701075.1 Bacteroidales bacterium GP3
ATTCTCTTCCTAAGCAGTTTCACGACATCGGTGGGCATCCGATGCTATGGTGGACTCTGAAAGCTTTCCAAGAAGAGGATATCGACACACAACTCATAGTAGTGATGCATGCCGATTTCATCGATTATTGGAAAGAGATCTCAGGCCCCGATTGTCCACCGCATATACTGACCACCGGAGGAGATACACGCAAAGACTCTGTAGCTAAAGGTCTATCCATTATAGCTGAGGATTCTGATGGTCTTGTTGCTGTCCATGATGCGGCACGTCCGCTTGCATCAGCCACGCTTATCAGCGAAGGATGGCAGGAGGCTCAAAAATATGGAGCCGTGATTCCAGGGCTTAGAGTGTCTGACTCATTGAGGGAAGGGACTGCTGACGACAATAAAAGCGTCGACAGAGCAAGATTTTTCTCAGTGCAGACTCCCCAGGTGTTCGGCCTCAGATTGCTCAAGGATGCCTATGCGAAAGCAGAAATTGAAGATAGTGCTAAGTTCACCGATGATGCCAGCGTTGCAGAATGGGCGGGAAACAAGATTCATATATATGAGGGTGAACCCACTAATATTAAAGTGACCTACCCTGGCGACTTCCGAATTGCCGCCGATATCCTTTTAAACCGTAAGAAATGACACCAGTCTACGAAGACAACCATATCATAATCGTCCGTAAAGAAGCCGGAGAGATCGTTCAGGGCGACAAGACCGGAGATACTCCTCTTTCTGAAATCATCAAGGAATATCTTAAGGAAAAATACAACAAGCCGGGCAACGTTTTCTGCGGTGTCGTTCATCGCATTGACCGTCCCGTAGCTGGTCTCGTGGTATTTGCCAAAACTTCAAAGGCTCTCACAAGACTCAACGATATGCTCAAGAAAGGGGAAATTCATAAGACATATTGGGCACTCGTCGAGGGGAAAAGAGCCGAAAAAGAAGGGATGATAGAATCTTGGCTTCAATCGGATGGACGCCTTAATAAGACCCGTGTCGTAGACAAAAATGCTCCAGATGCAAAACTATCAAAACTCAAATATCGGGTTATTGCTGAAGGAGACCGTTATTCCCTCCTTGAAGTGAAGTTATTGACCGGACGGAAACATCAGATAAGAGCCCAACTCTCTTCTACGGGCACTCCTATAAAAGGAGACCTTAAATATGGAGCGAGGAGATCAAATCCCGGAGGCGGCATTTCTCTGCTTGCAAAGAAAATTGAGTTCATTCACCCCGTTTCCAAAGAAAAAATTGAGATCGAAACCGATCCTTTACCAGAAATGGTTAAAATAATGCATAATGCATAATTCATAATTGGCTGCGCGACTCGGAACGCAGATTTTGAATTTGAATTATGAAAAAATATTTGGAAATCGGATAAATTTTGATTAATTTTGCACACAAAATAAAATGTGTGCAATATCTTAGGTTTTTTACCTGAAAATTCTACAACCATCTAAAGACCTTTGACGTGGGACTTAAGACACGAGAAAGATTCATAGAAGTGGCTCGGCAACTTTTCGCAAGGAAAGGTGTTGAGAACACAACTATGAACGATATTGCTTCAGCATCAGAAAAAGGGCGTCGCACGATATATACTTATTTCAAAAGTAAACGCGACATTTACAACGCAGTAATTGAGCAGGAAACCGACATTGCACTTGCGCAACTGCGCAATATCGCAGCAAAAGCCATTCCTGCCGACGAAAAGCTTATTGAATATATCGATGCCCATTTTGAGACGATGCAAGAGGTCGTTTCACGCAATGGTTCGCTTAGGGCATGGTTTTTCCGAGATGTCAGGAAAGTAGATAGAGCAAGAAGGATTGTAAGTAGAAAAGAGACTATTCTTCTACAGCAAATTTTGTCGCAAGGAGTCACAGAAGGGCTTTTTGAAATCGACAATATACCACGCACGGCTCTTTTGATCACAAAGACAATCCACGGACTTGATGTGCCATACATAAGGGATGATCTATCCGAAATCGGAGTTGACAAGGATGAATTGTCAAAGTCTTTTGTATCCCTACTTCTTTCAGGACTTAGAAAACGGTAAGGCTAATTCATAATGCATAATCCATAATTAACTTAAAACTCAGAATATAATTTAAAGAAATCATATATGTATATAAACGCAATAGGTCATTACATTCCGGAACAACTTGTCACAAATGAACATTTTAAGAACCTCAACGGTCTTGATGCTGATTGGATAGTGCAACGCACCGGTATTGAGACTCGTAGCAGATGCTCGGCGGAAGAAAATATCGACACTATGGCTTTTGATGCCGTAGAAGATGCATTATCACGTCTTCCCTACCCCATTAAGGATATAGATTTGATTGTCTCTGCTCACTATTGCGCCTATGATACAGTAGGGACTCCTGCACACAAAGTGCAAAGGAAATATGGAATAGAAGGAGCCAAGGCTCTTTATGCTTCTTCAGCTTGCAGCTCTTTCGTCAATGGTCTTGAGATTGTGGAAGGATATTTCGCTATGGGTAAGGCAAAACGTGCCCTACTCATATGCAGTGAGCAAAATTCATATTATTCTAATGATTCCGACCCTAAGGCCGGACATCTTTGGGGTGACGCTGCTGTAGCTTATTTCCTTAGCAAGGATAAGGAGTCTGACAACGATATTGAGGTGCTTTCTGTCTATACTGAAGGACTTGGACATATAGGCAAAGGGCCTGATGGCGTGATGCTCCGTCCGAAGGAAGAGGGTATCTCAATGCCCGACGGACGCGATGTCTTCATGAATGCCGTGAAATATATGGAGCACGCATTGAATAAGAATCTTCAATCTTGTGGATTGAAAAAGGATGATATAACATATTTCATCACTCATCAGGCAAACATGCGTATTGTGAAGCAGCTTGCACGCATGATGGAGGAACCTATGGATAAATTCCTTAATAATATCCAGGAACTCGGCAATACAGGCAGTGCCAGTGCTCCTCTCGTGCTCGCCCAGCATCAAGATGAGCTTAAGAAGGGAGAAATAGTCTCCCTTATGGTATTCGGTGGTGGGTATTCTTGCGCGGCGTTTACTATTCGAAAATAATTAATGATTTTCGAATAAAGAGTCAAGAACCAAGAGTCAAGAACCAAGGGCAGTTTTTAGCTAATAATAAAAGAGTTATGCATAAGCAACATCCTTATTAACAAAAATTAACCCTAAAAGACTTGACAAAGGGGTCAAAATGTAGTAATTTTGCATTCGCAATCACACCGCGGGATGGAGCAGTGGTAGCTCGTTGGGCTCATAACCCAAAGGTCGCAGGTTCGAGTCCTGCTCCCGCCACCAAA
>DAAK01000128.1 GCA_001701075.1 Bacteroidales bacterium GP3
AACGTTACAAAAACATCAAGAAAATGGAATGTCCACCTAAAACAAGCAGGGAGTTCGCTTCTTTCGTCAAAGAGCATTCCCGTATTATCAACAAGGTCAGCTGGGTCTACGCTACCCCGAAAGTGCCTTATGAGGATTTACGTCAGGAAATCCTAACCAACCTTTGGTTGGGTTTAGATCAATTTCGGGGTACGAGCAAACTCTCTACTTGGGTCTATCGTGTTGCGGTCAACTCTGCCTTAATGGCAATCCGCAATTACAAGCCGAAAGTTGAAACTCTCCCCTTTGAGATTTCTGAAGCCGATATTTCTTCGGAATCAGACGACAATAAGGCGGAACAGCTTGTAGCCTTGCACGAATTGATAAACCAACTTCTTCCTATTGAGAAAGCGATTATACTGCTTTGGCTCGATGAATATTCATACGAGGAAATCGCAGACATCATCGGTATCGAAAGGAACAATGTGGCTACCAAAATTCATAGAATAAAAAACAAACTCATCTCAAAATCGAAATAATATGAACTTAGACGAACTCAAAAAAAGCATGTCAACCCTCGATGATGTCCTTGCAAAAAAGAGCGGTGATTCAATCAACTTTAACACCAAGACTTGCGATACGGCGCAGAAAAGAATCGCTAAACGTTATGGCTGTTATATTATCATCTATGTTATACTTACTGTAATCTTTCTCGTAGCTGGGATTGAACGTGTCAACGAAGAAATCTTTCCTTCAAGCCTCAAATTCTTTTTAAGTATAGTCCTTGCTGTGTCAGCTCTATGGTATGCCTATCTTTATACCTTGACGAAAAAGATAAATGTATCGGCTGATACACCAATGATAATGATGAATAAGGTAGCAAGTCTAAGGCTCTATGCGCTTATTGGAGAGATAGTTCAGGGGATATGCTATACTGTGTTCTTCACGTTGCTCCTATCTCGGCTTTGGGATTTTTCTCCGAATTTATTTTGGCTTATCTCCACGGCATTAGTGATTGCATTAATCTACTCAGGGATAGTATTACAAAAAACCATCCGCGACTTCAAAAATCTTACCGCAACGGAATAAACACCTGTAAGGAATCTGGCACTCTCATCTTATAATGTGTGAGTGCTATTTTTTTTCTATGTAATATATAAATTTTCGGGGCAAAAAAATGTTGTGTTCCAAGCCTAACACTATTTTGCGACGTTTATTACAAATCTTCTGTAGGATGAAAGAGCAGGAATACCGTTATCGGATACATGAAGAATTATATGTAAAACTTTATTGGATGCGTCCTCTGGAATACGAAAAGACAGATTTGCATCACTTGTATTCAGTTCTATATCCTTTTTGTATGTGCTTGGTTCCTTATAGAATATCCATTCATATTGCAAGGTATTGTCATCGGGATCATAACTTCCGGAGACATCAAGATTGATTTGCTCACCGGGTTCCGCTGATAAATATATAGCATCCGTAGAGGTATCTCCGCTGAATTTTATCACTGGATGATGGTTGGCTTCATTATAGTTTGCAGTGCACGACCAAATCATTCTTGCAGCGAAATCATTCAGAATGTCATCTCTCCATCTATTGATAGCCTGACTTCCTTCTGATGAGCTTCCAATCATATAGTAAGGGTCATATACAGTCTCGTCAAGACCATTTTTCTTTACCCAGTCCATAGACCTTATTCCTGCGACCGGTTGCCACTCAAAGCGGCCACCCCATCCGCCCCAGTCAATATGCTCAGGGCAATTCAGACCATTATCAATAACATACAAAAAAGACGGCGTATCTCCCTCTGAAGCCCAAATCCTATCAGGATATTCCAATCCTAAAACTCCTTTATTTTGAACATTTTCTTTGATCCATGTGTCATCGGGTCCCCATCCATAGATCTCTTTGTTTCTGATATACAACAGATCCGGGAAGTTGGTGACAATCCACGCCCCGGCATCATCCTGTCCCAAAACATCATACACCCTCAGTTTACTCACAAAAGACGCCACTTCGTCGGGTGTCCTTGTGGCCCTTACTTTCCATAGTGCCTGTGCGAGGGTATTAAGTCCTGACCACGCGGCGATCCAGACAGGTCTTTCATCCGTCATATCTGCTACTTTTATAATCTGCTCAGAGCCGGGGGTATCCATTCCATCTCCAACCCCTTTCATTCCCGCGGTGCGTTGTCCATATTTAAGCTTTTCGCGAATGTCCTTTTCTTTAGGAAACCCGGGTGAATGTGCGTTCAGATTTGTCCAGGCTTTTCCATAAGCCGTCAGCATTTTATCTACCACCTTTATCTCATTCCCTTCATTATAGGAGTCCCATGCATGTTGGAAAATCAGACCTTCAAGGTCAACTTTATCCAGAGTTGTCAACAGATGCACCAATGATTCCTGATCATCAGGGTCTGATCCACCTATGTCAGTCATTACAATAAGCCTTGTAGGCCGGGAATATCCAACCAGATTGAAAATAATCAGAAAAATAAATAAGAAACGATATTTCATATTGGTATTTAAAAGATATTAAGGTAATTGCCGAAAATACGAATAAACTTTAATTAGTTATTTTTGAAGATTGCATAGCCGTGTCTCCCTTGTAATATTTTTGGGGATGAGACAAAGTAACAATTCTTCCAAATTCATAATGTTTTTGCTAATAAAACGCAAATATACGCAAAATATTTCAATGTCCGATATGAGAGTTTACTTTAACAACCCCAATATGGCGCTCAATATTGGTTTTATAGCCTACATTTACAAAGAATATTAGTAGGTGAAATAATTTGCATCATAATAGAAAAAACACTAATTTTGCAAAAAGAAATGCAAGATGGCAGACAACGATATATATCCCATAGGACAACAAGACTTCAAGACTCTTCGGTTGGATGAGACTTTATATGTCGACAAAACACAAATCTAAATCAGCTTAAAATACATTATTATGAAAAGACAATTCTTGGTATTTTTTAATATATTCATGGGATTTTTGGCGGCTTATTGCCAGACTGGTGTATGGTCAGGAAATCTTGATATACAAGGCACAAAACTTCCGATCGTATTTCATTTGGATGATGAGAATCCGACCCTTGATTCTCCGGCACAGGGTGCAAAGGGTATTCCGATTGAAGTATCAAAAGCTGAATCCTATACGATATCAATTAATATTCCGTCAATAAGGGCTGCTTTCAAAGGAGTCTGTGCAAATAATAAAATAATGGGTAAGTTCTCTCAAGGAGGTATGGAACTTCCACTTATTCTTTCTCCTGGAGATCCAACAATACTGAGACCGCAGACTCCAAAACCTCCTTATCCGTACTCACAAGAGGAGGTGAGTTTCACAAACGGAGATGCTGTTTTGAAAGGAACTTTGACTTTGCCGGAAGGATACAGTAAAGACACTCCCGTTTTAATAATGATAACTGGAAGCGGACTGCAAAACCGTGATGAGGAGATCTTTGAGCACAAACCTTTTGCTGTTATTGCAGATGCATTGGCAAGAAATGGGATAGCTACCTTGCGCTATGATGACCGTGGCTATGGCGAATCTACGGGTGATCCTGTCAACTGCACGACTGAAGACCTGATGAATGATGCCTTGGCCGGTATCAATCTTTTGCGTCAGAGATTCAATAAAGTAGGATTGCTCGGTCATAGTGAAGGAGGTACTATTGCCCTGATGCTGGGTGCAAATAAGAAGGTAGATTTTATCGTCAGTCTTGCAGGAATGGTGGTTTCAGGAAAGGAAACACTTCTGGATCAGAATCGGGATATTCTCTCTAAGGCCGGTTTCCCTCAACCAGTGGTTGACGAGTATTGTGAACTTATCTCATTAGTCTTTGACAATGACACGTCTATGTCGCAAAAATTGGAGGCTTCAAGTTTGCCAACAGAATTGAAACAGAATCTTCAGGCTGTAATGCAACAGATGAAATCACCGTATATGCAATATTTCTTGGCTTTGGATACAAGGCATATGTTACGGAATATCGATTGTCCTGTCTTGGCATTGAATGGGACCAAGGATTCTCAGGTGTTCTGTAAGAATAATTTGGATGCCTTGAATAAGGGACTTCCTTCAAACGTCCTTAACAAAACAGTTGCATTAGATGGCTTAAATCATCTGTTTCAGCACTGCAAGACTGGTTCTCTCAACGAATACGCCACCATTGAAGAGACCATTTCCCCCGAAGTCTTGGAAATAATCATCCAATGGCTGAAATCCCTATAGTGTGGAGGCATGGATAAAAGAGGGGCCTAAAGCAATCCGGCCATATATATGGGCAGGCATATTATGTCTTGTTCCTTACGTATGTCTTTAGTATACAGGAGATAGCGTTGATTGATTCTGGAGGAATACTTTTCTTGAAATATATCAAGCGATTTATGGCTTTTGTATCCAGAGGATAAATGTTTTTGCGCTAAAATGACAAAAACTCCAAAATGTTAGCACTATAGGTGCAATTAGGAGATGGAGAGAATATAGCCTTTCTTTTTCAGGGAGGTTATGGTTATGGAGGGGTCGGTCAATAACTTGCGGATATAGGTGATCTGCACGTTCAAAGCCATTGAGTTGGAATAGCTTGCATCACCCCAAACTGCATTCAATATAGTTTCCCGTTCCACAAGTTTACCGATGTTTTGGGCAAGAATCGACAATATTTCCGATTGCCTTACCGACAGGGAGTGTGTCTCTCCGCTGTAGGTCACTGTCGATAGATTGGGGCGGAAAATCGTGTTGCCCAACTGATATTCAATCTCCTGACTTATTATGTCGCTTTCAAACCGCTCATTTATCTTTGCCATAAGTTCCTCAGGATAGAAAGGTTTCGGAATATAGTCATTACCTTTCAAAGAGAAACCATAAAGCCTGTCTACCTTGTCAGTGCGGTCTGTAAGGAAGAAGATAATCACCCTGCGGTCTTTTTTTCGGATAGTCTGTGCCAGTTCAAAACCATTCATCCCAGGCATATTTATGTCAAGGAGAATCAGATCAGGATGGCAGTCCTTATATAATTCATAACCGATACTTCCATTTGAGGCATACACAACCTCATGCCCTTCTGCCTCGATGAAACGTTTCAACAGCATCGAATTATTCAGGTCGTCATCAACGAGCAATATCTTTTTCCTGTTCATTGCGGTAGATTTATTGTGAAAGAAGTGCCGACATCCAGTTTACTGCTTACAGAAATCTTGCCACCGTGTGCTTCTGTAAGAAGCTTGACATAGGCAAGACCAATGCCCATCCCCGGAATATCAGTGGAGGAAGCCTTGCCACGATAAAAACGCTTGAAAATCTTTTCATAGTCCGATTCCGGGATACCGTTGCCGGTGTCAGAAACCACTATGGAAACGCCATCCTCATCTATGCAAGCCTCAATCTTGATTTCAACGGAGTCGCCCGAATACTTTATCGCATTCTCAACCAAATTGTTGATGATATTGAACATGTGTGAACGATCTGCCGATATTTCCATATCTTCCTCTACGTCATTCTCAAATCTGACAGACTTAAAACTCGTCAGCGATACCCCCGAGATGACATCATCAACTAATTTGGAAACATTGAATCTTGTGACATTAAGCGGAATCTGCTCTACATTATTGAATGTTATGTCGCGCAGTTTTGAGAAATATGCCGAAAGGTTGTCGAGGGCGGTTCTTGTCCCGGTCATTAGTTCCGCTTTTATCTCCTTGTCAGCAAGCATCTTCTCATTTTCTATGCCAGACACGCACATCTTCAGCGTGGAGATGGGGCGTTTCAATTCATGAATCATAGTGGTGATAAACATATTCCGCATCTTGTCAAGGCGTGTCAGTTTGACAATCGTCTTTATCTGCCAGACAAGGCAGATAATAAGAATCAAGGATATGATAAGCGCCAATACCAAAGTCCAAACCATCTCCTTGATAACTATGGATGTGGGAATCTTGCAGTCGATTACCGCAATTTTCCTTTCAAGTTCTGAATAACAATTTATATATTCGAAACGTGGATTCAGAATTGAAGTATGGCGAGATGAAATAGGTTTCCATATCACGCTGTCAGATATAGTCAATGAAATATCTGCATCAATATTCGCCTTCCGCAATACAGAATCAATTCCCTCCACCGTAAATGGAGATTCCACTTCAAGTTCAAAATTCTTCATCCCTCCCCACGCAGCACCATCCGATGGTGCGCTTGACGCATCCATGGATGCCTTCTTTAGCTCAACAGCCTCGATACTGTCTGAGACAATTTTAGCCAAACGTTCTATCTCTTCGTCGGTCAACTTCCGGTCTTCCTTTATGCCTAAAATATTGCGTCCATTGAAAGATTTTGTTGTAACTGTCACACTTCGTCCTTGCTTTCCGATGGAATCCACATAATAATTCATGTTATACTCTGCCTGATGGCGAGTCCCATTATTACTTTTTTTATATGACGCTTCTCTTTCTTTATAATATTGGTCCAAAGCCTCCGCAATTGAAGCAGTGGCATTATCCTCATATTCCCATAGCGAGTATTCATAACGTGAATACAGCCAATAGACCTGCATCCCCAAGAATGCAAGAATGGAGATAATAGAAAGTATGTATAAAATCTTGATTTTCTTTTCCATATTACAATTATTTAATCGCGAGTGGGATTTTAGCGAATGTCGGCGGAACGTCGGTTCGCGATGCCGAAGGCAAAAATACCCACCGCAAAATTACACATAATCCGCGAACTATCCACATTTATTTATCAGAATTTTAGAGCAGAAATAATTTAGTAATATTTCCATAATGTTTGAGTAAGGATTATTTTCGTCTCGTGAGGCTTTCGCTTTGTAACTTTGCAGCGTAAACCAAAACAGTAAATAAAATGAAAAAAATCACATTTGTAATTCTGATAGTTGCCATCGTTGCAACTCTCGCATCGGGGAAAGTGAAGCGTCGCACACTTAACATCTTTCAGCATGAGGTTCCGGAAACAGAGACAATCCTTCCTGAGAATATGGAGTTTGTCTACGATTATTCTTGGTGTAACGACACTACAGATCAACTTGAGGATAATTTTACTTCAGATCAGATGCTTCTGCAGATTGGTTCGGACGGAATTTCAAAATTCTCAAGTTTCAAGAACCTGACTGTCGATTCCCTCCTTATGTCGTCGACTCCCGAACAGATAGGGGAAGCGGCAATGAACGGAAAGCTCTCAAACGGTGAGTTCATGACAATATTCAAGAACTATCCGAAGGGGAAACTTACGCATACTGAAAAGATATGCATGGATTGGTTCAGTTATGAGGAGGATATGCCGGATTTGAAATGGGAATTGACTGACAGCGTTGCCAATATCCTTGGCTATGAATGTCAATCTGCCAAATGCAGTTTCAGGGGTAGGAATTGGACCGCTTTCTACACAGTGGATATTCCCATTATGGACGGTCCATGGAAACTATATGGTCTACCAGGCCTTATAATGAAGGCTTCTGATGGGGAAGGATACTATAACTTTGAGTGTATCGGGATAAAATCAAAGGCTGATCGCCCCATAACAATGTATAAAGTGCCTTACAACAAGACAAGCAGGAAAAAATATTATGATGCCAAGCATCGCTATGACATTAATCCATATGCATATTGTGAGGCTACCGGTGGACCTCATGTGACCGTAATGGACGAGGCCGGCAATCCATCGCTTGAAGCCTATGACCCAATCGAAATTCCTTATGACTATATCGAAACTGACTGGAAGAAATGACACGGTTTTGTTTTTTCATAATTTGCTTCATCTTGGGATTGTTGCCATCTTTGGCAGTAATCCCGGATGAACTGCTTGGCACGGTAGTTGATGCCGATTCCCGTCAGCCGATTGCAGGAGTAGTGGTTCAGGCACTAAATAAATCAGGTAAGGCCTTGGCTTTTACTTCCACATCAGCAGAAGGAAAATTCAATGTCAAGGTGTCAGAGGCTGTTGATTCTCTATCATTCAGATGTATGGGTTATGAACCTGTCAAACTGCCTTGTGACTATGATTTTGCATCAGGAGTGGAACTTTATCCCAAAGCCACGCAACTTATTGATGTGATTGTGAATGCTCCCGACATCTATGCGAAAGGGGATACTCTTGTTTTCAATGTGTCCCGCTATGCCAATGCCCAGGATAACGCCATAATCGATGTAATAAAGCGTTTGCCCGGAATAAAGGTAGAGGAGGATGGAACCATCAAATATCAAGGTAAACCCATCAATAAATTCTATATAGATGGCGACGACTTTCTTGGAGGTCAATATGGACTTGCAACCAACAATATCTCTCATAAGGACGTGAAGTCAGTTGAGGTGATGGAAAATCATCAGCCGGTGAAGGCTCTTGAAGGGATTGAATTTCCGGAGGAGGCTGGTATCAACATAAAAATGAAGGAGGATGCCAAGGGAAAATGGGTCGGCGTCGTCAAAGCTGGGAGTGGGGTGCAACCATGGCTCTTCGATGGTTCGCTCTATGCGATGCGTATAGCTCCCAAAGTGCAGAATGTCGTGACTATCAGAGGCGGTAACACTGGCTGGAATCCTTCTGAGCAGATTACCGAGCATGATTTCAGCGATATGTTTTCATCCGACTATTCAGAATCCTTATGGCCAGAATACATCTCCGCAGACAATATTAATGCACCTCTCAACGACAAGCGGACCCGCGACAACTTGTCGTGGCTGGCAAATTCAATAACTGCCTGGAAGCGTGGAGACACTTCCATGCGCTTCAAACTGAACTATTTAGGGGATCGTCTTGATTATAATTCTTCCATGCATACCGACTATTTCAGCCAGTCGATTCCGGAATTCACCCAAAACAATTCATTGCGCACGCAGAGTCATGACTTATCTGTACAGTTCAATGCGCAGATCAACAAACGTGGCTATTATCTCAAGGATAAGTTTACTGTAAGTTCTTTATGGGACAACTCCAATTCAGGGATAACCGGCTCCTTTGATCTTGACCAGAGGATTCGCCGTAGGAATCTCTCGGCTGTAAACGACCTCAAACTCGTAAAAAGAAACGATATGAAGCTTTTTGAATTGATATCCCGGAATTCTTTCTCCCACCGTCCGGACAGATTATTCGTATTCGGAGAAGAGAATGTATCTCAAGGCGTGGAATCTACTGATTTCCGAAGCACGACGGAATCCCGGTTCGGAAAGTTGGGGCGGTTCTGGAAGTTTTATCTTCATGGTGGTTTTGATTTCAATTTTCATCGCATGAATATGGCATTGGTCGGGATGGGCAGGTATGATAATGAGGGAATTTACAATGCATTCCTCACAAATCTTTATGCTACTCCACAACTTGACTTCGAGCGAAACGGTTGGTGGCTTTCGGCAAAGATGCCTGTCAAATGGCTACACTATGGCATCGACGGCCAACATGACTACCTCAATGTCTCCCCGAGATTCAATGTAAGGAAAAAGACAACTTCAAAGAGCGAGGTTTCGGCAAGCGTCTCATATCAGATGAATTCACCTCAGGCATATATGAATATTACAGTCCCTGTACTGTCTGACTATCGTAATCTTTTTATAGCAAATGATATCGACAAGTATTCGCAATTGATAATGGGATCTCTGTCTTACCGTTATAGAAATCCTCTCTCGGCTTTCTTTGCTAATGCCTCGTTGACATACAATTACAGCCGTAATGCTTTGATGGCTAACCAACTTTTCATTGATGATTTTGTCATATCCACATATGCGGATTGCGTTTCAGGCAACCATGGATGGTATCTGAGCGCGGGTGTCAGCAAGGGTCTATGCCATAGCCGTATGGTAGTGGGATGTGATGTCAATGTTTCCACAAACTCTGCTTCTGCCATGCGAGACTATTTGGTGCAGGATTATAGCCAGCAGACAGTGTCTATAAAACCATATTTCAAGGGAAGTCTTACCCGATGGTTATCGGTAAACTACGATGCTAATTATGGGTTTTACAGATTGAAATTTGGAGGTAGTGAAAATGAAACTCATTCGTTTAATCAGAAATTGTATGCCACGCTCATTCCTAATGACTGGTGGCAGTTCACAGTGGGAGCGGAGCATTTCCTCACAAGATTTCCGGAAGGGAACATAGAAAACCTTGTGCTTCTCGATGCATCTGCCACATGGCATGTCAAAAGAAATGTCAGGCTATCCCTGACGGCCAATAATCTCCTTGACAAACGCAATTACGAATACGTCAACTACGGCACACTCTCACGCACAGAGCACTGTTTCCGCATTCGTCCCCGCAACATCATCGCCTCCATCCAATTCCGCTTCTGACCTTCATTTTATTTTAGTATTTTTCAATTACAATGATAATTAAAGTTTTGGAAAAATCCAAAGGAATAAACCGCAATATTCAGACAAAATCCAAAGGAATAAACCACAAAATTTAGACAAAATCCAAAGGAATAAACTGCAATATTCAGACAAAATCCAAAGGAATCAATAATTTTCGACGACCGACAAGTAATTTCACGTTTACTTAAAGCCGGTGATTTTTGGAAGAGGAAGATTGGGGAGGTTCCAGACAGCATAAAGAGGGAGGATACCGATGACGCGTCTGACCAATTGCCCCGCGTCATCAGTGTCCGATACATCCAGAAGACCGAAGTTTTCCAACGAACTGCGTATGCCGGCTGTAAGACCTTTTTTATTCATAAAAAGGCGCAGACTTTTCATCTTTCCTGATGTCCCGGCTTTGACCTCAATGGGTAAGCATATGGCATTCTTGGCTATGACATACTCCACTTCAGATGTGGTATTTCTCTCCAGATTTTCCCAGTAAAACAAATCATACTTGCTCTGCGGATTGGAGGATTTCATGAGTTCGAGTCCGACCGTCAATTCTGCCACAATGCCCTTGTTTACGAGGTCTGGGTCCTCTCCAGCAAGTATGAGTCTGGTCAGCTCCTTATCATCATCATAGTTCATCGCCAACACCCGAAGCAACAAACCCGTATCAAGATAATCATATCTGGTGAACTTAGGATTCACCTGCGCACCCAAAGGGAGACCGTTTGCTGCCGACATCTGCACTGGGATAATTATTCCGGCATCGCGGAGAAGTCTCAGGGCATCCTTGACCTCGTCGGCCTTGTATCCTCCATCCACTCTGCTGTAGACAAACTTTTGTCCTGACTGACGTACTACGGCCGCTAATGTGTTGCGGAGCAACTGCGGGTCAACTTTTTTTGCATACTTGGCGAAGTCATCATAATAGCTTTGCTGGATGTCATTTTGCTCATCTTGGCAAGCAGAATAATCTTGAGTCTCAACCCAAGCAGAAACACTGGCAGGCATTCCTCCTACCATCAAAAACGACCGGAACTCCGACACAAGACGAGAATGAAGTCTATCTTCCACAGGATGACCCCAATCTGCGGTTGCTATTTCCTCTATCCACATGTCTTTACCTTGTGCCATGAGGAATTCCTTGAACGACATTGGATACATAAATATTGACCTGACACGCCCGACTCCGTATGAAGGCATCTCATTCAATGCAAACTCCAAAAGCGACCCTGCAGCCACGACATGAAGGTTAGGGTAATTCTCTTTGAAAAACCACAGGCTCTTTAGTGCAGCAGGACAATTTTGGATCTCGTCAATGAAAAGGAGGGTCTCTCCTGGAATCACCGGAACACTATGTAATGCCCCTAAGCGTTGGCTAAGTTCCCTTACATCCGAGATTTCTTCAAAAAGTTTGCACAAATCCTTTTCTTCCTCAAGGTTAATCTCAAGGTAATGTTTGAATGTCTCTCCCAGATGCCTTATTGCCCAGGACTTGCCGACCTGTCTCGCACCTCGTACTATAAGTGGCTTACGACGCGGAGATTCTTTCCATTTC
>DAAK01000159.1:0-7079 GCA_001701075.1 Bacteroidales bacterium GP3
TTCTGCGCCAACAACTATCTTGGCCTTGCCGACAACAGCCGCCTCGTGGAGGCTGCCAAGAAGGCTATGGATAATCGTGGCTATGGAATGAGCTCCGTACGTTTTATCTGTGGCACCCAAGACCTCCACAAGGAACTTGAGAAGGCTATCTCCGATTATTTCAAGACTGAAGACACTATCCTTTACGCTGCTTGCTTTGATGCAAACGGAGGTCTCTTCGAACCTCTATTCACAGAAGAGGATGCCATCATTTCAGATTCTCTCAACCATGCATCTATCATCGATGGAGTCCGTCTTTGCAAGGCAAAGCGTTTCCGCTATGCCAATGCTGATATGGCTGATTTGGAGCGTTGCCTTAAGGAAGCTGACGAGCAGGGTTGCCGCTATAAGATTATAGCTACTGATGGCGTATTCTCTATGGATGGTAATGTGGCTCCGATGGACAAAATATGCGAACTCGCTGAGAAATATGGTGCTCTCGTGATGGTGGATGAGTCTCACTCCGCAGGGGTGGTCGGACCGACAGGACATGGTGTGGCCGAGCAGTTTGATTGCTATGGAAAGATCGACATCTTCACTGGAACTCTCGGCAAGGCTTTCGGTGGCGCCATGGGTGGTTTCACGACAGGCCCGAAGGAAGTTATTGATATGCTTCGTCAGCGTAGCCGTCCATATCTTTTCTCCAATTCAGTGGCTCCATCTATCGTAGGAGCAAGCCTTGAGATGTTTAAGATGCTCAAGGAGTCAAACGAGCTCAATGCAAAATTGAAGGAAAACGTCAATTATTTCCGCGATAAGATGATCGAGGCCGGTTTTGACATCAAGCCCACCCAGTCTGCTATTTGCGCAGTGATGCTCTATGATGCAAAACTCTCCCAGGAATTTGCTGCTGAGATGCAGAAAGAAGGTATTTTTGTGACTGGTTTCTACTATCCCGTTGTGCCGAAGGGTCAGGCTCGTATCCGCGTCCAGCTTTCCGCAGCTCACGAGAAAGAACACCTTGATCGTGCCATTGCGGCTTTCATCAAGGTCGGCAAGAAACTTGGCGTACTCAAATAGTTGTTTTCGTTGTCAACGTTTTCATCGTTGTCAGCGTTTTATATGTATAACCCAATCGTATAGGCGATAACATTGATGACGCCGAAAACGATGAAAACTTAAATGAATATGAAAAAGTACATTTTCCCCCTCCTTCTTCTTGTTATCACTGCATGTGGTATGAAGGCTCAGGATAGCACAGCGTCTCAGGAGCAAGTGATTGCAGTGGCTGATAGAGTTGCCGCTCCCGAATTCACTCTCACCGATATCAATGGCCAACCCTTCTCTCTTTCCGATCTTAAAGGAAAGTGGGTGGTGCTTGATTTTTGGGGTAGCTGGTGCCCATGGTGCATCAAGGGATTCCCTGCATTGAAAGAAGCTTATAAGCAATACGACGGCAAGATTGAAGTTCTTGGCATCGACTGTGGCGATACAGAGGAAGTCTGGAAAGAGGCAGTCAAGAAGCATGAGCTTCCTTGGCTTCAGGTATATAATCCTAAGGGGACAGATCTCACGACCCAATATGGAATTAAAGGTTACCCCACAAAATTCATCATTGATCCCGAAGGTAAAATTGCCAACGTGACAATAGGTGAAGACCCAGCCTTCTTCGATGTCCTGAAAACCCTCGTGAAATAACTATGGAAGGGAGGCTTCCCAGCCTCCCCTCTGAAGCAAAACTATATTCTTAGGGAGGCTTCGAGGCCTCCCTTTCATATATTTTTTTATGAATCCAGATTTAAAATCAGGCTTAAGCCACAAGAGCACTGCCATTGTAGTCGAGCACCTTACAGCCAAAGCTATCGGTAGCGGCGACCTCCCGGTCCTTGCCACTCCGGCTATGATAGCGCTAATGGAAAACGCCGCTATGCTTGCAGTCGCTCCATTCCTTGCCGAAAGCGAGACGACTGTAGGCGGCTACATCGAATGCTCCCATCTCGCCCCTACAGCTATGGGTGACGAAATAGAAGCTGAAGCTGTCCTAACTAAAATCGACGGCAAAGCCCTTCATTTTGAAATCATCGCTTATGCCGGCTCCAAGAAGATAGGGGAGGGCCACCACATCCGCTACATCGTAGACCGCACCCGCTTCCTCTCCAAACTCTAATTGTGTCAGAAGAGGGGCATTGTGGCGGGGTTTTCGACATATTTGCGGTTGAATTCCTCGTCGCTCATGCAGAGCATGAGGATTCCCTGAATAAGCGTTATGACCGACCATGCCCCGCAAGTGATGCAAGTAAGTAAGATTGTGAAGATTCCTCCCCACACTTTGCCGAGTATGAAATATTGAATGCCAAGGGAGCCCAACACGATGGCCAATATGCCGCAAAGCAATTTCTTGTTTGAAAGCTCATTGTAGCAATACCCTCCACCTTGCTGTCGCAGTGCCACCATAAGGTCAGGATACGTATAAAGAGGACGCCAGTTGACGCCGTCTGTGCTTATACTGGTGTTCTGATTGATATTGTATGCAAACAGTTGTTGCATTGTCATCGGTCCTACAGCCGTCCCATTAATGAAAATATAATATTGCATATCAATAAGTTTTTCTCTTTTTTTACAAAATTACAAATTTCCTTGTTTCTTTCCAAGCTTTCAATGAAAAAAATGTTATTTATTTAAGTTTCGCAAGCTAATCTTAAGGTTTGGGGGTTATAAGGTTATTAGGAAGGTGTGAAAAAACTTCGATTTTTTTGTAAGGTTGAATAAACCTTTTGGTATGGTTTCAGTCATAGTTATTGAGTGTCGGAAAAACACTCATTTTTTTAATCGCTTATTTTTTCACATTCCGTTATGAACAAACGAATATTCTCTCTCCTGACAATTTCGCTTCTCGCAGTAGCGACATTAATTGCAGCGACAGTAAAAGGTAAGATTGTTGATTCTCAAGGTCAACCCCTTATCGGAGCGACGGCAACATTGTTGGCTCTTCCAGACTCAACGATCGTGACTGGATCTATGACTGATGCCGAAGGTGGCTATGTATTTGAAAAAATCAAGGCAGCCCGATATGCATTGAAGGCATCTATGACGGGTATGGATACAGAAATCACAGATTTTACTGTCTCTGACACTACTAAAGTTTTTGAGGTGCCGACTTTAAAGCTTTATGATGAGTCTACAGTTCTTAAGGAACTCTTGGTGAAGGGCATCAAGGCTGCGGTGGTTGCTAAAGAAGACACTCTGGAATTTAATGCGGATTCTTTCCATACTACAGAGAATGCTGTAGTGGAAGATCTTCTGAAGAAGCTACCGGGTGTAGAAGTTGGTTCTGACGGAAGTATCACATCAAACGGCAAGACAGTATCCAAAATACTTGTCAATGGAAAGGAATATTTTGGTGATGATCCTACTATGGCTTCCAAGAACTTTAGCGCAAAGGCTGTAGCTAAGGTGCAAGTTGTAGACCGCAAGAGTGAGCAGGCTCGTTTGACTGGAGTTGACGATGGTGAGGATGAGACTGTCATCAACCTTGAAGTGAAGAAAGGTATGGAAGAAAGTTGGTTTGGCAATATCCGCGCTGGTTATGGTACTGATGACCGCTATTCAGGAAATCTATTCCTGACCAGAATGGGAGACGGCAACCAGTTCACTATAATAGGACGAGCTAACAACACCAACGAAATGGGTGGTGGCGACATGCGTGGTGGCAACTTCATGATGGGTGGTGGTCAAGGAGGTATCAGGACTTCTCAGATGTTGGGCCTTAACTTTGCTGTCGGAGATGAGAAAAAATTAGCAATTGGTGGCAATGTCCGCTACATGCATAATACCCAAGACGTTGAAAACAGTAGTGAGACTATGAATCTTCTCCCTGATTCTGTCAGCTATCAGTCTTCAAAGTCTATATCCAACAATGGAAGCCATAGTGTAGGAGGTAATTTCCGTCTGAAGTGGGAAATCAACGAAGACAATACCTTCGATTTCCGACCATCGTTTAGATATAGCACCAATGATGCCACATCATCTTCTGAATCTAATCTATTTGCTGGCGACCCAAGCAAAACTCCCGTTAATAGTCAGATCAACGATCGTACCAACCACGGCAATACATGGAGCACATCGGGCGATATAACATTCGTACACCGTTTTCCTCAGAGAAAAGGTCGTTCTATTAGTATCAACGCGGAATATTCTTTCTCTAATACCAAGCAGCACGGTACGTCTCTTTCTGAAATCACACGTTATCTTATCGAAAATGCTGACAAGGATGAGGACCTCTTCCGATTTACCGACAACAAGACTTGGAACAACACCTTTAGTGCTCGTGTGACTTGGACTGAGCCTATAGGGAAGCCGGGCAACTTCCTTGAATTTGCATACCGTATAAACTCTCGGCGCAATAACTCAGACAAGTATGTCTACAACCTTCCGATGGATCTTCTCACAAGAACGGCTGAAGAATATATACTTCCAGACTTCGACAGATTGCCAATAGATGGTTTATCATATGATGAGAGTCTTTCCAATAGTTTCCGTAACGATTTCCTCACCCAAAGCATTCGTTTAGGATACCGGTACACTAACAAAGAGCTGAATCTCAATACAGGAGTTGAGCTCGTGCCATCAAGCAGCAAGAGTACAGATCTTATAATGTCTGAACGCAACATACCAAGAAGAAATGTCGTTAACTTTGCGCCATTCTTCAGATTGCGCTATAAATTCAATAAAAACAGGTCAATCAATATACGCTACAATGCAAGGTCTTCTGAACCGTCAATCTCACAACTTCAGCCGGTTGCTGACGTATCGGATCCTATGAACATAAAGGTTGGTAATCCGAATCTTAAGCCGACGTTTACCCAGAGATTATTTGCTAATTTCAGTGATTTTGATATGGATAGTCAGCGTTCACTCTTTGCTATGCTGAATGGATCTTATACTGTCAATAATGTGGTGAGCGTGACTACGACGGATGCTACGACCGGTGCACGAACCAGTACTTACACCAATACTTCCGGCGACTTCAATATTATGATGCGTGGCATGTACAACCAGCCATTCCGCAACCGCAATTGGCGTGTATATGCTAATCTCATGGCTGGCTATAATTCGCGTGCAAGCTATATAAATGGAGAATACAACAGAAGTGGTGATTACAGCATAGCTCCTCGCGCCGGAATCACATTCTCTACGGAAATAGTGCAGATTTCTGCCAATCCTACTTATTCTTGGCAGCTAGCCACAAACTCCCTTCCTAATCAGATGAATCGAAATAATTCAAGCTATGGTTTTGACACAGACTTTACACTGACATTGCCTTTCGGACTTGAATTTGGGACGAGCTTGCATTACTCGAAGACTGAGGGTCTTTCCGCTGGTTACGATTCAAAGTCTTGGATCTGGAACGCAAATATGCTCTATACTATCCCCGGCACTTATGGCTTGAACATCTTTGTTGAAGCCAACGACCTGCTTGGAGATACGAAGAATATATCCCGCACTGTTTCCTCTGCTGCTATCATCGACAATAAATACAACAATCTTTCACGCTATTTCATCTTCGGATTGAGTTGGCAGTTCAATTCAATGAATTTCAAGAAGAAAACTGCTGAAGCGGAAAGCGATCTCCCGATGCCTGGTCCCGGCATGATGGGGCCTGGCCCAGGTGGTCATGGCGGACAGCGTCCTATGGGTCCTCCTCCGGGAGGTTTCGGCGGCGGTCATCGTTTCTGAGAATGAATATTTCATAGTTTCAAATATGATAAAAAAGATAACCAACATAGTTGCGGCAGTCGGCTTATGGTCGGTTGCCGCTTCCGCACAAGACAAGGTTTATGAGTTTGAGAGGGATATGCCTTTATTCCTTGATAGCCTTAAGACGGAGTTTACCTATCCTATGGCTTGGGGAAACAGTGATATATCTGATTTCAATGAATGGAAGGCAGCAGCCAAAGGGAAACTTGTGGAAGAGATGCTTCTGCCTCCTCCACGTTCCAACTCATATGATATGGTGATTCTCGAAAGCGAGAAACGGGATGGTTATACCGCTCATAAGATTGAATTCAATCTGACCAAGTATTCCCGGGTGAAGGGATATCTGCTTGTGCCTGATGGTGATGGACCTTTCCCTGCCATCGTAGCCCTCCACGATCATGGAGCTCATTTCACAATAGGGAAGGAGAAGATGGTCAGGCCATTCAATGTGGATCAAGCCATGCTCGACGACAGTGATGCTTGGGCTGACAACCTTTATGAAGGGCAATATGTAGGAGATTTTCTTGCAAAGAATGGATATGTGGTGCTTTCTACAGATGCATTGATGTGGGGTGAGCGAGGATGCAAGGAAGGTAGCGACAATACTCATTTGGCGAGTGTAGCCGGCAACATGCTTCTGCTTGGTAGGAACTTGTCTTCTTGGATGAGTTTTGAAGATAGTTATGCCACAGAATTCTTGGCGAGTCTTCCTCAGACTGATCCTGAAAGAATAGGATGTGTTGGCCTTTCTATGGGCGGATATCGTTCGTGGATGCTTGCTGCCATGTCTCCTCTCATCAAGGCGAGTGTAGGAGTATGCTGGATGACAACCCAGGATGCTATGATGGATTGGAAATACGGAAGGCATGAGCGCGGCGGATTTGCCAACAACCTTGGAGGAGTCTTTGCCCAACTTGACTATCCCAATATTGCATCACTCGCTTGTCCGAATGCCATGATGCTGATAAATGGGGAGACTGATAAGCTTTTTAAGCCACATGCAGTCAAGCAGTGTTATGAGACTATGCATAAGGTGTGGGACAGTCAAGGTGTCGGCGACAAATTGGAGACTCATCTTCTCCCTATGGGACATGAGATGCCCAAGAGTGTCCAGATGATGACCTTAGATTTTTTTGATAAACATCTTAAATAGTTGTCTGACAAGTCTGGCGAGTCCGGCTTGGCTGGAAAGCCCGACTGAATGAAACAATAATAATGACAAAAAATTAAAAAAGTGGGTTTAAAATTTGCATAATTCAGAAAAAAGCTGTAATTTTGCATTGCTTTTCGGGAGAGACCTTGCGAAGCCTTTAGTGGAATCTCTCGGTAAAGCAACATGGTGG
>DAAK01000159.1:7133-13116 GCA_001701075.1 Bacteroidales bacterium GP3
GCCCCATCTCCCACCCGCCTTCAGAGACTCGGAAGTGGCTCCACACTTTTGGGTCTCATTTTTTATGCTTAATTAGCTACGCTCAAGCTAAAGTCATGATGCATATTTTTATTTCTAAAAAAATAGCGACATGCAATCCGCATGCCGCCATTTTTAATGCATTATTTGTAATATAAATCAGCTTGGTTGATGAGTCGGGCGAAGCAGGTCGTTGACTGTCTTCACAGGGTTGAAGGTCTCCACTGGCACTTCCACCATAACTGTATTCCAGTCGCTCATCGCTCCGTTCCATAGTCCAGGAAGCTCAAGAGCCTTGATTTCTACACCTTCACGGCTCTTGATTGAGATAAAGCCTGTAGCTTTGTCAACATAGTCGGGAAGATTGAACTTCTCTCCCTTATAGTCTTTTGTGCATACTGCAAGGTCTACCGGATTGAAATGTGTGGCTTCCTTGAGCAGTTTCTGTGCTTCCTTATCCTTAGGATTGATCTGTGAGGACTCAAGAATCTGCGGGCTTACTGTGCCATCAGGATTGTATACAAGGAACGGACCACCACCAGGTTCTCCTTCGTTCTTCACCATGCCGCAAACACGTGTTGGGCGGTTGAACTTGCTGAAGAGATAGTCACGAAGTTGTTCCGGTGTCATCTCTGATGCCTTGTCGTGGGTCACACAAAGTTTATTTCGCAAGAAGTCGAGCATCTCTACCATCTCGTCGCCTGCAGGAACTCCCTTGGCCAGTTTCTCACAATACTTGTCGATCTTTGCCTTTACACCGACGAGAATGCCACCGAGGACCATCTTATATGTGATAGTAGGCTGGCGAAGTGCGTCTGGCACAAGGTTGTCGATATTTTTGATGAAGATGACGTCTGCATCGAGATCGTTGAGGTTTTCGATGAGTGCTCCGTGGCCACCGGGACGGAAGAAGAGCTCTTCATTCTCATAATATGGAGTGCCATCCATATTGGATGCCACCGTATCGGTAGATGGCTTCTGAACACTCAGAGTAATATCATATTCTACGCCGTAGGAATGCTCCATTATTGCCTTGATTTCCTCAAGCTTAGCCTCTACGAGTGGCACATGTTCTTCAGAAACTGTGAAATGAAGGTGTACTTTCCCGTCCTTGCCTGCTGCATACTGGGCGCCTTCCGCAAGATGCTCCTGAAGCGGAGTGCGGCTTCCACCCATCTCTTTGTGGAATTCCAAAAGAGCCTTGGGAAGTTTGCCGTAGTTGAGACCTACCTTATTGAGAAGCACGTCGACAACATCTTTGTATCTTCCCATCTTGATAAGATTGTCAATGCTATAGCCGAACAATTGCAGGCAGAGGAAATTCAGCTTGCCGAAAAAGGCGAATTTCTCGATGTTCTCGAAAAATTTCTTCATGAAGTCGTTGTCGGGCTTATTGCTCTTGCCGTTAAGGAAAGAGAATAGATCCTTGAACATTCGGGAAGCAGCTCCACTTGCAGGTACCATTTTCATTACTTTTGCACCACCGGCGAGATATTTCTTCCACATTTCCTCACTCTGATGGATCAGTTCTGCGGTTGGGACTGTAAGTCCGTGACCTGGTGTCACTGCTGCCTCAATCTTAAGGTATGGAAATCCTTCCTTAAGCATTACCAGTTGTTCCTCGAATTTGGCTTCTGAGATTCCCTTCTTTTTTAGGGTTTCTAAGTCTTTGGGTGTAAGATTCATGTTATTTGGATTTTAAAAAGTGTTATGTCAGTCTTTTTTCTTACTCTTGATTTTCTCAAGTTTGGCATTGATGATTGCTCCTTTCTTTGCCAACATTGGAATCATGCGCTCGTCACGTGTGATTGTGGAGCGCGTTTCGTAAAGATTCCATGTAGATTCCATTACGGATTGGGATTGTTTGGGATATTTTAGTTTCCCTGTCTGTTTGTCTCCTTCAAGATAAATGATGTCAATATCATTGCCTGCATTGTCCGCTATCAGTTTAGCGCAAGAGTTGGCAGCACTATCTGAGAAACAAACGGTGTTCAATCCAGTCATCCGATAGTTAAGAGCTTGGTCGTGAGGTACAGTCGATGTCTCTGCAGTCTGATTCCCTGCCACTACCCGGAGACGATCGAAGTGAGCGCCTCCAGAGAGAGCTGCTATCAATTCAAGTTTCTCGCTTTTGGTAAGTCTCGCTACCAGACCTGTTGACTTTAAGGGGTAGTTAGGAGCCCAGGCTCCGGCAATGTAATAACCTTCCACTTCGCGTGGATTGTCGACATAACTGAACGTATGTATCATTGCGTCAAAGCGGTTGTTGAGCACTTGAAGCTCATCGCGTATCGAGTCGGTCTGTCGCTCTATAGCCTTCAGTGAATCAGGAAGCGAAGCCTCCCATTTGTCGCGTTCAGCTTGCACACGCTCCTTAGCCTCATTCTTCCTTTGGCATGCACATAAGGCAAATGATCCAAGGATAATGGCTGCGCAAAAACTTTTGCCTATGGTATTTAAATTATTAATCATTTATAATTTATAATTAATCGTTGATTCTTAAATTCGCACTACATCTTTTACTCCCTTTACAGTCTTTATCTTCTTTATGATTGAAGAAAGCACCGTATTGTCTGAAACTCCAAGCGTCAAATAGCCTTGGAATAGGCCATCGTTTGAGTCTACCCTTATATTGCGTAGTGAAGCCTTGGTCTCCTTACTGATGATCGACGTGATATTGGCTATTATGCCTATGTCGTCCTGGCCTACGATGCGCAACTGTACCGGAAGTTCCGAGCCTCCTTTACCGCTCCATTCCACGCGTATCAGGCGATAGGGATATCGGCCACGGATGTTTGCGGCATTCGGACAGTCTGTCTTATGTATCTTCACCATTCCGTCTGAGGAAATGAAACCGAAGACCTTGTCGCCATAAATTGGATTGCAGCATTTTGCAAACTTGTAGCTAAGCCCTTTTATTGATTTTTCTCCAATTGTAAGCACTTCTCCAGATGATTCGTGTTCGTCTCGAATCAACTCAAATTCTCCCGCTGTGGTGCGTTCTGTCTGGTCTTCTGGAGCTGTTGCTATTTGATAAGTGTTGATGAATTTACCCGCGTCGATCTTTCCGTCTGCTATGTCAGCAAAGAATTCATTGACATATTTGTATCCCTCTTTCTTGATGAGTTTCATCATTAAGGCCTCATCAATCTCGATCTTGCGGTTTTTGGCGCGACGCAGCAACTCCTCCTTGCCGAGATCTGCACGGGCCTGAAGCTGCTCGTGGAGTTTCTGCCGGATCTTGTTGCGGCTCTTTGAACTCACTACAATGTTCATCCAGTCGGATTTTGGCGACTGGGTAGCAGAAGTCAGAATTTCGACCGTGTCTCCACTCTGTATCACATGGCTTATCTTGCGGTGTCGTCCGTTGACAATGGCTCCGGTGCAATGTGCTCCGACATTGGTATGGATATAGAATGCGAAGTCGAGTACTGTGGCACCTGCAGGCAACTTAAAAAGATCTCCCTTTGGTGTGAAAGCATAGACTTCCTTTGTGTAGATGTCCATGCGGATGTCTTTCATAAGCTGCATGGGGTCATCTTTTCCGGCTTCGAGAATATCACGGATATTGTTCATCCACTGGTCGGTGGAATCTGATTTGACTCCCTTATAGCGCCAGTGGGCAGCGAGTCCCTTTTCTGCTACAAGATCCATCCTCTTGGTGCGGAACTGCACTTCGACCCATTTCGAGTCTGGGCCCATGACTGTGGCATGCAGGCTCTCATATCCATTGCTCTTAGGAATTGAGATCCAGTCACGCATACGTGCCGGGTTAGGGGTATACATGTCAGTGAGAATGGAATATGCAAGCCAGCAATCGCTCTTCTCCTTTTCTGGCGGTGTGTCAATGATGACGCGGATAGCGAAAAGATCGTAGATGCGATCAAGGTCAACCTTCTGCTTTCTCATCTTAGCCCAGATGGAAGATATCGATTTAGTGCGTCCCTTAATAGAGAATGTCAGACCGGCATCTTCGAGTTTTTTCTTCACAGGAGCTATAAATTTTTCCACATAGGCATCCCTGCTGCGTTTTGTCTCGTTCAGTTTAGTGGCGATTTGCTTGTAGATTTCCCTGTTTGTATATTTAAGGGATAGATCTTCAAGTTCACCTTTGATTTTATATAGTCCAAGCCGGTGAGCAAGCTGGGCATACAGTACATTTGCCTCGAAGGCCATGTTGCTGACCCATTCAGTGTCGGGGTGAAGATTGATGCGACGCATCACGACGAGGTCGCGTACGATCATTATTATGATGACGCGTATATCGTCGGCGAGTGAGAGCATAAGACCTCGGAAATTATCCTGATTCTGAAGGTTCCGTTTTGCTGAGAATTGAGCCACGGTCCCAATCCCTTTAAGCATCTCGGCCACATCAGCTCCGAAAGCCTGTTGTATTTCTTGAAGTGAGATTACTTCACCGCAGAAATCGCAGAGAAGTATTGCCTGTATTATATTTGTGTCGGCATCTATGAAATGTGTGAATGCGTCGGCTGTCTCAAGTGCAAGGACCATACGCGGAAGTCCCTTGTCGTCGTATGCAGATTTCCCGGTAGCGCATGTCTTGTGAAGAAGCGAACGCATGATGTGGTCAGCATCTTCAGAAAATGAAGCATCCTTTGCCACTCCTTCATAGAGGTCGCGGCAATGGCGTAGCAAGGAGAGAGGAAGTCTGGTTTCTGGGGCCTTGATTTCTTCCATAGTTCCGTCGGTTTTTTCGTCAGAAGTCATATTGATGTCTTCAAAGACAAAGTTACTAAATAAAACGAAACTACGCAAAAAAAAGTTGCCTTCTTTCTTATTTTCCTGCCATCCGTTTTATTTTATTTAAAATAGAATATGGCATCATCCTCATTGTCTTATGTCCTATAGTGGAAACTATTCGTTTTGTCTGATATTTGGCAGATGAACTGAATTTATGGAAAAATTCTACTGTAGCCATCATATTGGAGGTCATTTGCATGGCTATTTCCTGTGGATTATAGAAAGAAGAGGGGACATCTGCCTGTTTGGTTATGACTGACACTATTCTGCCTTCTTGTGTCACTGTGGTATTAACTTCTGCAAATTCCTTACATATTTCTGTGACATTCAGTTCTGTATCTTTATTCCATAGAATGAAGTTGCCATCTTTTTCCGTTATATTGAATTGATGGAATCCGCGGTATCCTTCATTCTGTGCTTCATTCCTGAAGTGATTTAGATATAGAACCCTTCCATTCTTCAGAGCTACAAGACATTGGATGATGCCATTGAAAGGGTCTGAACAATGGTCAAGAGCATTCCGAACATGAATGAAGTCGATTGTCTGGGGTGCATACGAGCCTGTTAGGCTCTCAATCATGCCAAATTTTATTTCTGGGCGCTCTATCTTATATTTCCTAAGTATTCTATTATAGAAAGGAGCAAGCGGATCAACATAATCGACATTGATATGCTTGCCATTTATGATATTGCTGAACATATAGCTCAATGCGCACCCAACATCCAAGATCTTAGGATCCTCCGAATTCAAAGAAGCGATATATGAGTCTATATCAAAATTATCAAGCTTACACGACTTGTCATAAAGCGACCATCGGAACAAGTCTTTTCTACGTCGTTTATTGCCATAATAGCTTCTCCAGAAAGCCACCTCATAAGGAATTCCGGATAGCCATCTTTGAAAATCCTTCGTCTCTTTTATGTCTTTTTCTTGTTCCATCGTTTTTATCATATCTATCCGCAAATTTAATAAAAATCCCCCACATTCCCTAAATTTTATCCATATTTCTGATTTTAATAGATATTTAACTGAAAATATCAATGACTCTCCGCTCTGAAGGGAATTGGTGTTACCACTTGGAAAGATTCCTTGCTCAATATTATTGTTGAATACATTAACGAACGATTATCTTCTTAAATTAATAACCCTTTAAACAATTAAACTTTTTTAACGATTAAACCCATAAACTTTGTCTTTGTTATA
>DAAK01000074.1 GCA_001701075.1 Bacteroidales bacterium GP3
ACAGTGAAGAGCCGCATCTTCTTCGCAAGAAAGAGACTCCGCGAGCAGCTTGCAGACTTCGCATATTGAATCAATGATCAACGGATGCCTTGGAAATGAAATAAATCACACAATATAATATACACGATACACTATAAACTATACAGATTGCTATTGAATATTAAAGTACAGATACTTGAAAAACACACCGCCCTAATCGAATACTTGAAAAACACACAGACAAAAAGATACCTGAAAAACACATAATCCTTAATCTGATACTATAAAGAAAGACACAACACCCTTAATCTAAAAAACTTTAATCAAAAAATAATACTGTGAAAAAAATGCTCCCGCTTCATTAGAAGTCGGGAGCATTTTTTGTCCTCTATTTTTTGCGTGCCTCAAAGCCAGCAGCATGGACTGCATTTATGACTGCAACCTGATCGACTGTGCCATCAACAGTAGCGAGACCAGCATGAAGGTCTACTTCCACTGTTTCAACGCCATCCACTGCTGCGATAGCCTTCTTTACTGCGCTCTGACAATGAGGACAGTTCATCCCCGTAATGATATATTCCTGTGTCATATCTGTATATGTATTAGTTTTTGGATTATAAAATCTGCGAATAAGTGAATATATCAGCAATCCGGCAAGTATGACGGAGCAAATCGTGGAGAATATGCTGAAGTCATGGTGACATGCACCGTGCATTGCCGCGTCATGTCCTACCGCAAACCAATGAGCCGGCATGAGATAGTCAATTGCTAGCCCCATTGCCATAGCTCCGACTATAATAGAACCAAGATATACAAACGCTGCTCGCTTGCCCATCTCGCGTGAGATCAACGTGAAGGATGCAAAGTTGGCTGCAGGTCCCGCCATAAGCAAAACGAAAGCGGTTCCCGGGGATAGCCCTTTGAGAATAAGCGAAAGTGCGATCGGAATTGAACCTGTGGCACAAACATACATCGGAATTGCCACTATCAAGGCTATGATCATCGACACTATGGGTTTATTTCCAAGGATGGCGAAGAAATCTGCAGGAACATAGACTGTAATCAGTGCCGCAATTATAAGTCCTATGGTAAGCCAAAGACCGATGCTACCTACAAGATCAATAAATCCGTAGCGCAATGATGCCAATATCTTTCCGCCAAATGTAGCTGGATGTTCTTCTACAGAGTCTGGAGCTACAGAGCAAGCGTCAGAGTGTTCGGCATCGCGTTCTGTAGCCCCTACCGCCGCGCCTCCGAATACTGCCGTCACAAGTGCTGCTACCGGGCGCAGAACGGCAAATGCCGGCCCCAGCAACGACCAGGTAGCAGCTATGGAGTCTACACCAGTCTGTGGAGTGGAGATTAGAAATGCCGACGAAGCTGCCTTGGATGCCCCATTGCGTCTCATGGCGATTGCCGTAGGAAGCACCCCGCATGAGCACAATGGCAAAGGAATGCCTATGAGCGTAGCCTTTACTACTGAACCAAGCGACGTGCCGGAAAGATGCCGTGCAAAGGTCTCACGTGATACAAACGCATGAAGCACGCCTGCAATGAGAAATCCCAAAAGAATATAAGGCGACATCTCATTGAGCATATAAAGAAGTGAATCAAAAAAATCCATAGTAACGAAGTCTTGTTAATAATTACACTACAAAATTACTATGGATATACTCGAAATGTGTTATATATTTCTGCCAATCTGTTATACCTCCGGAAGCGGGGTTCGGATGCCGATTTCACGGAATTGGGTCGGAGTCATCCCTGTGGCTTGCTTAAAGCGGGCACTTAGGTGAGGAACGGAGGAAAAGCCTGTCACGTAGGCTATTTCGCTCAACGGAAGCTGATTGTCGAGTAGCAATTCCTTAATGCGTTCAATACGTAATGCAGTGAAATAGTTTTCGATGGTGCGGCCCTCTACAGAGGCGAAAATCCTTGACAGATTTCGGAAAGACATGTGTAATGAGTCTTGAAGTTCCTTTGGGATGTCGGCACGCACTCCTTCGCCATCGCGAGAGAGGTCCATAAGCTTAGCCTTGATTTCCGATACAATTGCCTCTTCCCTTGATCTAATTATCTCGAAATCCTCCTTTAGCAATTCAACCTCTAGGCGCTTAAGAACAGAATCTTCGGGATTACCCTCAACTGTGATTCCTCCTAATTCGACTCCGAGCAGATTCAGTTCGGGAAATTTGGAGACGATCTCAGCAACTTTCGCCACACAATGGCGACAAACCATATTCTTAATCCGTATCTTCATAAATTTTTCCGCAATCCATAACGCAGGATTGCTTCATATGCGTTATTTATCTATATAAGATAACGATTTTCCCAACCGAAAAATTTTATGTAATTTTGCAATTGAAATCGACATTGAAACATGGAGAATATAGAAAAAGAAAGTGTAATCAAGCGTTCATTCTATCTGTCAGCGGCTGAATGCAATGCGCAGCAGGAAATGTCGCTGCCACAGTTGGCACAGAAACTCATCGACGTGGCTACAGAGCATGCCAATATACTTGGTATAGGAAATCCTGACATGCCTAATCCGGATATGGGATGGGTACTCTCACGTCTCACTGTGGAAATGAACCGCTATCCTCATGAAAACACAGACTACACAATCACAACTTGGGTAGAGGACTGGAACCGTCATTTTTCCAAACGCGCCTTCTCTATCTCAGATGCAGAAGGAAACATCTTAGGGTATGCACGTTCGATATGGATGGTGCTAAATACTTCCGACCGCAG
>DAAK01000183.1 GCA_001701075.1 Bacteroidales bacterium GP3
ATGTGGATTAATTCTTGCTTCATCTTACAATTAATTTTTTGATTTGAGTGCAAAGATAAGGCAACATACTGCACGAATCCGTGCAGTCTAAGTTTAAAAGATGTTAAAAGTTCAAGTCAGTCTTGACTTGAACTGAAAAAGAAACGGCATCGGGAGTATGAAACCGATGCCGTTTGGGAGTTATAGAGTTTGGGTTGCGATTATTCGTAGATCAGCTCGAAGTCGTCGACGTACATTACAGAGCTTGCGCTTCCGCTGAAGTAATCGCCATACTTTGAAGCGGAGCAGACGATTACCAAATGAGTTGGCTTAGCTTTATTTGCACGCTCATTATATTCAAGAGGAATGTCTACTTCTTGAAGTTGACCATCAGGCCCGAAATTGTCTGTCCATGTCACTTGTCCATATGCCAATACCACTGGATCGTTTTGATCAAACAATTTACGCTTGTCAGGATTAGTCCTGATTTCTACAGCTTCAGTTGTTAGGGCAACATATATCTGTCCATGGTCTTTTCCGCCATTGAAATTAGCAGGTAGATACTTCTCGTTTCCATCTTTCACACTGACTCCGGAACCTGGGCGATAATTAGCATAAACCCTTACTTTTGATGGATGTGAGCCATTGTATGGACGACCTACAGAAAGCACGCCGTTAGTTCCATCTGTTTCGACATATTTACCAGTGAAGATATTGCCAGCGGCGATGACACCCATGGCAGAATTAGAAGCCAGCTTAGCAGAGTATTGTCCGCTATGCTTCATATCTTCGGATTTATTTGTTAATGTCATATTGGCAGTGGCAGCTCCCTCGTTACCGGAACCCCAGAAAGAAGTTTCTTTGTCACCAGTGCTTCCTGGCAATACAACTGTTTTCGTGCCTAACAATGTTTTAGCTTGATAAGAAGACCAGTCTTCAAAACTTGCATTAGGAATTGAGAAGGTAGACTCGGTAGTGACCGATAGGATGTCGCCATGGAATTCACCGCAGCATGCGCGATACTGATAGGTGGTGCCGGGTTCAAGACCTGTGATCGTTATCCTGTATTTCTCTGCTTGGGCATATTGTATGTTTTTGGGGGAAATTTTGGATGGGCCACTGGCAGCTTTGAAAGTCCATTCTTCAGAGCCGGCTTTTCTATACTCTACGCCAGGAGTGCCATCATATTCATCAGAAAGAGAATATGAGACTGTAAAGGAGCTTCCGGTTAGGCTCATCTTGTCAGCTTCTGTATCTACAGGCTCAACCACAATAGGGTCTTCCACAATAATAGCATCGGCACTTCGGGCTATTCGTAACTCAGTAGAGGAAGAGTAGCCATTCTTGTCTTTTGCTCCAATAGTGATGATATGTTGAGTATTTTGTGCTGAAAGATGTATCAACATTTCTTTTGAGAAAGAAAGATAAGCTGTGCTGACGTTGGTGCTCTCTTTGTAAGTTGGCTCAGTCCAACTAAGTCCTGCATCACGGCATTTTCTTTCAACATCTGAATTAAGATTATATACATTAATTGTGCCCGACGGTATTCCCAATTGTGATGCTGATGAACTGGCGACTGTGAGTTCATTGATTCCGTTGCCGAAAGCACATACTTTCACCATCAGTCCGCTTTCCGGTATGTTTGCATCGTTGGTGAAGTTCTGTTGTTTTTCGATGTTGAAACCTTCACCAATCACACTTGGAGCGGCTGGTACTAATACTGAAGTAGTTGTGTCAAGATTCTCGTCGGCAATCGTGATCTGGAAGAAGACCGCACCGTTGCCATCACCATAATAGTCATTTCCTCCATATTTGAAGTTCAGGATATAATGATGGGCACGTTCCACTCCTTTCTTCACCACCCCAGTTTTGGTGAAAGACTCGCCATCACCGCTTGTGCCGGTAATTTCGTATTCAAGTGTGTCGTCTCCGTCCGGCATCATGAAGTAGCCGCGCTCTGATGAAGCTGTTGTCTTGTCGAATACCAGTTTGCCACGCGAATTCTTGATGGTGATTTGATAATCATCTTTCAAGACTTTGGGATCGATGGAAGAGGCATTGATTGATACCACTACATTCTGTATCTTGCAGTTTAGCACTACGTTTGTGTTGCTCCCCTTGGTGACTGAGAATGGCTCGTAACCTCTGAAAAACATCTTGTCGAATGAAGCAGTCACAGAATCGCCACTCCAAGCCTCAGCAACGTATTCGCCGGCTTTCAAACTGAAGGACTCCTTTACATTGTCGAGACCTTTTTCCTTATAGACAAGTCCCTTCTCATTAGAGATGTATACAACACAGTTTTCACGAAGAGGGTCTGAAGTGGATTCATCAGCGCGGGTCGTAATGCTGTTTACGACAGTAGTCAGTCGCACGATGCCTTCCCCTTCGCTTTCAAATGGATTTTCTGAAGCACAACTCCATATTCCTGTGAAAGCTGTGAGGGTCACAACTCCATTCAATATATTTGAGATTAGTTTTTTCATCTTTGTCAATTATTTTGATTGCCGAGTTGTGTTATTAGTTATTCTTAAGCCAGAGTGTCCCCTCTGTAGTGCCTTCGGCATCGCTGACTGTGATGTGGAATTTATGTTCTCCCGCTCCCAACATCATAAGCATTGGAACGAATCCTGAGATATCGAAGGAACATTCATTCTGGCCTCTTACATCATCTCCCGTTTTAAATCCCAAACCGTTGAGAGCTTCTGCCAAGTTGCCTGGATTGACAAGGTCAAGATTGGCAGCAAGACCGACTCCCTCAAGTGCGTCAGAAGTAAGCTTATTCGAATCTATTACAATAGTAAATTCAGTGATACCAGTCTCGCTTGTGACCTTAAATGAAACCGGTGTAGCTTCTGCACTCTGCAATAGATAACATTCTCCTAATGTCAGACCAGGTGCTGTTGGGATGATCTTTGGACCTTTCACAACAGGGTCCGGGTCTGTGCCGGGATTATCTCCTGTTCCTGGATCATCCGGGTTTTCAGGGTTATCAGGAGTCGCTGGTTCTTCCTCAGGACGCATATCATCCTCCAGAATCTCCTCTTTTTCACCAGGATTCACCACTTTGTTTTCATCAACTATGGAGATTGTGGCATCCACCTGAATACCCTCGTCTGTGATGTTTATATTGCCAGGTTCCATGTTGTCGGGTTTTGTGATGGTGAAGGTCATTCGATAGGCATTTCCGGCCTTGGCGTTGTCGTAATATCTGCGGACATTGTCGACGTGTACACCGCCTACAGTGCCGGAGAAAGAGGCAATGATTGTCTGACTGCCATTTACGTAACGGAAATAACCAGACTTTTCGGAGGCTGATTCATTGTAGGTTAGCATTCCTTCGTTGCCGGCAGTCACTTCTACCTTGGCATCTGGTCCGAGCAATCCGAGACCTGAGTCATCGATAATTACATTTATACGTATGTTGCTCAGTTGGCACTCCACCGGTTCTACATCGTTGGTTATCTCTCCTTCCTTGATGACAAATGAAGTGTCTCCGAGGTAGTAGGGGGCCTCCCAATCTGCTACAGGATTTTCGCCGAATGAAGCTACTGCTTTGTAGGTGCCTTTAGGCAATGATACCACCTGGGGCATTTCTCCGTATGTATAACTCTTCACATTCGTTTCCCTGCCGTTTTCTTGTTTCACAAAGTTGACAGTGAAGTCATTCACATTGACGCCACCACCACGGACTTCTCGACCGCTGTTGATGTAGTCAACGCTGAGAGTCTCGCAGTTGAGCTGTCCTTCCTCCTCATTGAAGAGGAAGGAATTTTCTTTCTCGCAAGCTGTCAGTCCAAGGACAGCAGCAAGAGCTATGCAAGAATATATATTATTTATTTTCATGGCTTGGTGGAGTATTCAAATGTGAGATTATCTACAGTCAGAGTTGCTCCGCGAGAGCAGCATTCTTCCTTGTTGCAATAATCAGTTGTCTTAATATCTGATTTTCTATTGCTCGAAGTAATGGAGATCTTGAGTGTCGTAGCCTTGGACGAGAACATTGAAGAAGTGTATTTAATTGAAACTTCAAATTCAGTATATCCATTTGCAGCTCTGAGTTCAAATTCTCCGCTTCCAAGTGTTGTGTTTCCGTTAAGGATTTCAACAGTCACTTTGCCTTTCTCTTTCTCATACGCATCTTGACTGTCGTTCTGATACTTGTAGAAGCCTTTAAGTTTGGCAGGCCTTGAAGCGAAACTTGCCCCATTGCCATTATCTCCGAGTTTAAGGAATCCTGCAGTCCTATTGGCGATGCTTGATGGTTTGTTTGAGCAATAATAGTTACTGAAACTGGTATTGCCTGTTTTTTGATCATCTGTGATGGAAGGTCCATTTGCATCCCAAGCTACATTGCGTATCACCATTGCGTTTGCACCGGAATGTGCCGTGAGATTTTTATATATTTCAGCTGTTGTATCTTCGGCATCTTGCCCAATTCCTATGACTTTAGCCTCAGGTTGATGTGATACCCAAGACAATGTGGTGTTATAAACTGAGGGAATCACATACCAGCTGTTTTTATTCTTAGCGTTGTTAACGTTGCAAGTTTCGGAATTTGATGATATCCATCCTGTCGGCTCTTTTATATACATTGTCAAAGTTGTGGTAAACCTTTCCGCAGATTTAAGATTTTCATTTGTCCATTTTCCACCTTGATTAATTGTGGTATTGATGGTTTCAGTCAGATCCTCGAAATCGCCGTTCGGTACTCCGAGGGCTTCTTCCGTCTTAAACTGCTTGCTGATGGTGCTCCAGTTTTCAGTCGGGGTGGAGATGATGCAGCGGCTGTTGATGGTATAGTTGGTGCCAGCTGTTAGTCCGGTGACTGTCAGGATTCCATTTTTGCTATCCCTTCCTGTTATAGTGAGTTCTGATTCTCCTGCCTTCAATCGTATGTTGTTAGTCACTGCATTAAGCACCTTCGGATTGTCGGTGTTATCGGGAGTTGCTATCTTTACATAAGCATAGTGTGCAAAGGCATCAACATCCCCTATCGTGATGCTGGGCTCAACCACATTCAAGTAGTATGTTCCGACTTCTTTGCCATGATGGAATGCCTTGAGCTCGATGCTTGACTTGGTGGAGGAGGGGAGGCTAATATTATATTGGTAGCGTTTCTTGTCAAATGCGCGGGTTTCAGTCATTTCCTGACAACTCTTTACAGGGGCTGTCTCATGAATCCCGTTGGCATTGACTGCGGAGAAGGTGACATCCGTGTCGGCATTGAAGCCATTGTAGTCTATCGTAACCAATGCTTCGTCTGATCCGAAGAGGACATTGGGTGTGCCTACCATATTTATCTCAACCGGAAGTGTGTTGATGACGATGCTTTGTATCTCGCTTTCAGTTCCTCGTTTATCGGTGACGATAAGGGAGATTGTATATGTTCCTTTCTCATTAAATGCTTTGCCGCATTGTGTCAGGTCGAGGAATGCCATGTCGTTGGGATGAGCCTCCGGGTATAGACCGATTGCCTTGATTCCAGCGTTCTCTAATTGGGTCTGTTGTGCAGGTGATGCTACGCAGAGGTCGATGGTGTTGGAGGATGTTGCACTCCCGTTTGTATCGATACACCAAGCCGGTATGAAATTTCCATTGGCCTCGGTCACTTTCAATTCGGCTTTAGCTATTGTTCCCTTCGCGCGGATATTCATCTTGAGGGCATTTGCAGATGCGGTGCCTTCGAGCATCTCCACAGTAGATCCGTTTTCAAATCCCTCGCATGTCACTGTTGGGGGCGGGGTCACGAAAAGATCGTCACTCAGATCTATCTCAATATTCTCGTCGGTAAGGGAAGAGTCGAAAGTTGCGGTCAGTTTGGCGGTGCCATAATCATTTCCTGTCACGTCGAGAGTGACATTATGGAGAGTCTTCGCCATTGGTGCGAATTCTCCTAAGCTCAAATTAGTGGTCTGTCCTTTGACAGCCGTTGTGAAATGTACGGTCAGATTGGCATTTTTAGGTTCTATGAAAGCCGGACGGCCTTCAGTGCTGTTGAAAGTTATTTCTTCGCTGCGTCCATCGGTGCGGAGAGTGGAGTGGTATTCCGACATATAGTTCTTGAAATTGTCGGTGTAGTTCACTTTCACCATAGAGTTTTTCAGTTCTGCGGTGAGTTCCACTTCACTGGTCTTTTCAGACATCACGGTAAATGTGGATGATGCCTCGAAATAGGGTTTTTCAAAATCCTGTTCACCCTTCTTTCCGCAGAAAGCAGTGATTGTGTATGCGCCGGTCTTAAAACCTGAAGATGCTGTCTCGCTTTGGAAATCACCAAGTGTTGTCCAAGTCTTGGCGTAAGTGCCGTCGGCTTTTTCCAGCCTGATTGAGAAGTCTGCGGCAGTCGGCAATGTCATGTAGTCGCCGAGGTTGCCGGATGTGGTGCGTGTGCCATCCTCTTCACTGCGGAACAATGGTTTTTCTGTCGATATGTCGTTATCCGTGGTGAGCGTGAGACTGATGGTGCCGGTTTCGTCGCCGACGTTGTCCCACGCGTTTTCGGCAGAGCATCCGCCGAGGCCGATTGCCAAGGCTGATGCTGCCGTGATGTTCAATATGTATCTATGTTTTCTCATTGTTGTGTTGTCTCCGTTTCTCGGTTAATAGTTAGCGTTGCGGTGCTGTTCTTGCCCCCTCTGTCAGTTACAGATATTGTAAAGGTATGACTGCCAGAAAGACTTGAGATGTAGCTTTTCCCAAATTCGAGATACGCCACGGTGACATTGTTGGTCGCGTCTAACTGCTCCCATGTGAGTCCCCCAGGCAATGATTCTGACAAATTTTGTGGTTCGCCATTGTCAATGGTCAGAGTCGCTGATTGGAATCCATTTCCAGCTGCACAGACTTTTATTACAAGTTTATCTGGGATTTCATTC
>DAAK01000194.1 GCA_001701075.1 Bacteroidales bacterium GP3
CTGGATTCCTGCGAGAGTGTTCTTAGCCCCCCCCCCCCTACCAATAAACTAAACACTACACGAAATGATTTTTGAATACGACTATCTTGTGATAGGATCCGGCGTAGCCGGCATGAGCTTTGCCCTAAAAGTGGCATCGCCCCGCCATCGCGTAGCAATCATATGCAAGTCAACTCTTGAAGAGGCCAACACATTTTTCGCCCAGGGAGGAGTGGCGAGTGTCACAAATCTTGAAGTGGATGATTTCGACAAGCACATCCATGACACCATGGTGGCCGGCGATTGGCTATCAGACCCTGCTGCCGTGGAGAAAGTTGTGAAAAACGCTCCGTCACAAATAAAGGAGCTCCTGAAGTGGGGTGTAGATTTCGACAGGAAAGAAGACGGGACATTCGACCTTCATAGGGAGGGTGGACATTCTGAATTCCGAATACTTCATCATGCAGATAACACAGGCGCCGCTATTCAGGAATCACTGATAGAACGTATAAAGGAAAACCCGAATATCGACATCTTTGAGCATAATTTTGCAGTCGAGATCATCACTCAGCATCATTTGGGAAAGATAGTGACACGACGCACCCCCGATATCACTTGCTATGGGGCTTATGTGCTTGACGAGAAGACAGAAAAAGTCAATACCTTCCTTGCCAAGATTACGGTGATGGCTACCGGAGGTGTCGGTGCTTGCTACACTACCACTACCAACCCTCTGACAGCCACGGGCGATGGCATTGCGATGGTGTATCGTGCAAAGGGAACCGTCAAGGATATGGAATTTATCCAGTTTCATCCGACGGCTCTCTATCATCCCGGCGATCGTCCCAGCTTCTTGATTACGGAAGCCATGCGTGGCTATGGAGCTATCTTGAAGACTGTAGATGGCAAGGAATTCATGCATAAATATGATCCCCGGTTGTCGCTTGCACCAAGAGATATAGTGGCGCGTGCGATAGACTCAGAGATGAAACAGACCGGCACGGATCATGTATGTCTCGACGTCACGCATAAAGATCCGGAGGAGACTAAAAAACATTTCCCGAACATCTATGAGAAATGCCTCTCATTGGGAATTGACATAACGAAAGATATGATTCCTGTGGCTCCATGCGCACACTATCTTTGCGGAGGCATCAAGGTGGATCTTGATGGACAATCGAGCATCGACCGTCTATATGCCATAGGAGAGTGCTCCTGCACAGGACTGCACGGGGGAAACCGCCTTGCTTCAAACTCATTGATAGAGGCCGTGGTGTATGCTGACGCTGCTGCCAAGCATTCGCTTGAAAGAGTGGATGGCATCGACTTCCGCAAAGATGTGCCCGAATGGAACGATGAAGGCACAACTCATCCGGAGGAAATGGTGCTCATCACTCAGTCGGAAAAGGAAGTGAACCAGATCATGGGCTATTATGTGGGAATTGTCAGAAGTAATCTTCGACTTGACCGTGCATGGAACCGTCTGGATATCCTGTATCAAGAGACCGAACGCCTCTTTAAAGAAAGCAAGCCTACGAGGGCACTCTGTGAGCTGCGTAATATCATCAACATAGGCTATCTCATAATGCGTCAGGCACGTGAACGCAAGGAAAGCCGAGGCCTTCACTTTACAATAGACTATCCACATCCTGACATCACTCCCGAACAATGAACGCTTAGAATGCGTTAAGACACTGTTAACATTGAAATAATTCCTAATGAAAAGGATTCTTTTGCCTATTTTGGCACTGACTGCAATATCACTTGGTGTATGTGCGAAGAAAAGCCACGACATGGCACTCCAGCGCAATCTCAAGACCTTCAACGCAATGGTGAAGACTCTTGAGGAAAATTACGTGGACTCAATCCGCATCGACGAAGCATTTAAGGCTGCTTCCAATGCGATGCTCAACACCGTGGATCCATATACTGAATATTATACTGCTGACGATCGGGATGCCCTTATGAAGATGACCACCGGTGAATATGCCGGCATCGGAAGTTATATCACGGAATATGACGGCTATGTGTGCATCTCGCAGCCAATGGACGGAAGTCCTGCAGCCAAGGCCGGTCTTATGCCAGGCGATAGAATCGTGAAAGTGGATACAATAGCTACTAAGGGATTCAAAAATGCAGAGGTCTCAAAACTTCTGAAGGGTACTCCCGGCACAGATGTATACATCGAGGTTAATCGTCCTTATGTGGAGGATTCGCTGCTTTCGTTTACTGTCACTAGAGAGAAAGTCACGGAGAAATCAGTTCCATATTTCGGGATGGTCACTCCTTCCACCGGTTATATTCGTCTGAACAGTTACATAATGAACTCCGCTCAGGAGATGACCGTGGCTCTTGACTCCCTTAAGAAAAATCCGGGATTTTCGGGACTTATATTAGACCTCCGTGGCAATGGTGGTGGTCTTGTAGAGAGTGCAATTGACATTCTGGGTAATTTCTTGCCGAAAGGCACCCAAGTGCTTCGAACGAGCGGTAATGGCAAGGAGCGGGTCTATAAGACCACTCACAATCCAATGTTTCCCGACCTTCGTCTTGTAGTGCTCACTGACGGGGGAACTGCCTCCGCCTCGGAAATTACAGCCGGCGCATTGCAGGATCTTGACCGTGCTGTCCTCGTGGGTAACAGGAGCTTTGGAAAGGGTCTCGTGCAGACCACCTTCCCCCTTCCTCATGATGCATTGCTTAAGGTGACAGTGTCGAAATACTATATTCCTTCGGGTCGCTTGATTCAGGCTCTTGACTATTCAAGACGTAATCCCGACGGAAGTGTGGCCCGAACTCCTGACTCTTTGACCAATGTCTATTACACTTCCCGCGGACGCGAGGTGCGCGATGGCGGAGGCCTGCAGCCAGATTCCGTGGTGAAGAATAACACTTATTCTGACATCCTCTACAATCTTGTGACCAAAAACAAGATATTCGACTACGCCAACAAATACAGGGCAACCCATCCGGTAGGAATGCCGCTTGAGGGGCTGAGTGTCCCCCCATCGCCATAATATCTGGTGG
>DAAK01000181.1 GCA_001701075.1 Bacteroidales bacterium GP3
GATTGAGGCAGTCGTGATGCCGGAAGATGCAACGGACAAGAGCCTTACATGGACATCAAGCGATGAGGCAATTGCAACAGTGGATACAGAGGGAAATGTCTCAGTGCTTAAGGAAGGGACATGTGTGATAACAGCGACTGCAGCAGATGGCTCCGGAGTTTCTGCCGAGTGCATCATAACAAGCGTAGCTGGAGTTGATGGTATCTTCTCAGCCGAAGAATCTTTCGACATCTATGGTGTCAATGGAATCCTGATCAAGAAGGATGCAGATCGCGATGGACTCAAGCTTCTCACTTCTGGTATTTATCTCATACGTCAGGGAGGAGATGTAAAGAAAATCGTTATCCATTGAGTCGGATATCCAATAGATAGAAAAAAAGCGGACTTCATTTTGGGGTCCGCTATTTAATTTTTTTGATAAAATATCATATTAATTTTGCATAAATCAAAAAATTATCATAACTTTGTGGACTCCGATCAACGATTAACGATAAAGGATTAACGATAAACAAGCAAGGTATAAATAGAAACTAAAACACTTACATTATGAGATTACGTTTAGGCTTACTTATGGTTATGCTGTCGGTACTCACTATGACGGCACGAGTTGTTATGCCAGATGAGGCAAATGCCGTGGCATCGGAATTCATGAATTCTATAGAGTTGCGGAGTGCTACTGCAACTTCATCAACACTTCGACCAATAAAGGCTCCAGGAGTTGTTGTAGAAGCAGCTAACAGTCCTTACTATATCTTCAATAGAGGAGAGAACGAAGGTTTTGTCATCATTTCCGGTGATGACCGCGCACCAAAGATCCTTGGTTATTCGGATAAGGGTAGCTTTGATGCAGAAAATCTGCCTCCACAGCTTAAGGAAATGATGGAGCAGTGGGCGAAGCAGATATCAGAGATGCCTGAGATTGGAAAGCATGCTTCATGGAGCACAACTACCACAACGCGAGCAGAAGAAGGAGTGCTATTGGAGACAGCCAATTGGGGACAAGGATATCCCTACAATGCTCTTTGTCCAATTATTGAAGGAGAACAGGCTCCAGCGGGTTGCGTTGCAACAGCAATGGCTATTGCAATGAAATACCACAATTGGCCAGACTATACAAGAGGAGATGCAGAAGAGGATTTTGAATGTAAGGGAGTATCATTTGATTTTTCTGATTATGTCATTGATTGGGACGTCTTATCCGATCAAAATAATATAAATTTTGCTCAAGAAGTTTCTAAATTGATATTAAGCGCCGGCGTTGCTGCTCAGATGACTTATGGCTCTATGGCAAGCTATGCTTATGACTGGCCGTATGCACATAAGATGGTTGAAAAGTATTCTTATTCAAAAGGTTGTCAGTATATTGAAAGACGGAGTTTTACAGATTCAGAATGGCTTTCTATCCTTCAAAATCAACTCACTGAGGTTGGTCCTGTAATTTATCGCGGAAGCAGCACCGTAGGACATGCATTTATCATCGATGGATATGATGGTGGTTCACTATATCATGTGAATTGGGGTTGGGATGGCCTGATGAATGGATACTATACTCTTGACTTTTCAGATATGGGATTTGATCAGTTTCATGGAATGGTGATTAATATAGTTCCTGATAAGGAACGCCACATTTATTCTAAGGCGTTTGTACCAAATGTAGATACTTATCCGGGAGGATTAAATGGGTGTGGAGATTGGAATTTCATGAATCCAGATATTGTTCCCGGCGAAAAAAATAGAATAAGGCTTCCTGATTTATGTATGAATCTTCATAAAGGTGCATTCGGAATAGCAGTTGTAGATGAAGAAGATAATATTCTTCAAATTCTTGATGGATTTACTTACAATGATGGTTATCGCTATGTATGTCCATGGCCTGGGAGCGACGATGCGTTTGATATCGTTTTCCCGGAGCTCAAGGAGGGAGAAAGATTTCAGCTTGTAAGTTCTGAAATTGATTCTGAGATTTTTCCAGGATATGTGCCCGTGCATGAAGCGACAAAGAATCCCGAAGATTGGCAGATAGTTTTGGGTGGAATTGTACGTCCTTCTCATTTTTACATGTCGGGAAATCGTTCAGAAATTTGTGAAGTTAATTTCCACATTGATGAAAAGCTTCCACATCTTTTTAATATTCATTCCAAGGTAGATGATGAATTTACTGTAATGGAATTGAAAGGTCATTGTTGCCCAGATAATGTCACGAAACCAAGAAAGGGTGTGTCGATGGAAGTTAAATGTTATGATAAAGAAGGCAATGTCGAGATTCCTGTATATTCCGAAGGAGATGCGGATGGAAGTGATATTCTGAGCTTTAATATTTCAATGTATTCAGATAAGTATGATGTGTATTTGAAGTATGTCCCGGATGCTGACACCCGAAAGGTTGGTGATTTGCCAGTAGATTCAATTGTAGAGAAAGATGGTCTTGTATTCAGAGTTCGTGGAGATAAGGTGTCTTTGATTGGTTATGGAGAAGTTTCTGAAAATCTGATTATCCCAGATTTCGTCTATGTAGGCGACAAAAGATTACCGGTAGTTGAGATTGAAAATGATGCGTTGCTTCATGCTCCTATTAAGGAATTGACAATTCTTTCTTCGAATTTAGAGTTTATCGGTAATTGTGCGTTTGCTGGAATAGATAAACTTTCTACTGTTGAATTTCAGAAAGCGAGATATAATACATTCTACAATTCATACTCATTTTTAAAATCGCCTGTAAAGAATGTATATTCTGACAGTTATGAAATTAGCGGACTGCTCACAAACTTGATATGCATTACATATTATTCAGCGGTCTCTACTCCTGTAATAGGAAATAACAATATTGATTTTTTCATAAGTGCTCTTCCTGATAACTTTGGAGATTATAATTATGTCATGCCATTATCTTATATCAATGATATTTCTACCATGAATAATTTTGAAGGAAAAGTAATGAACTCATTTAATATTCCAGGTCTTGGAGATCCATATTTAGAGTCTGCCTTTGAAAATTTTACTCTTCCGATCAAACAAATGTGGAGATATCAGTTGGATAAAAAAAATGGTTTGCTATCATTAAGTGATGTAATAGATAATGTAATCATTGATAGTGTTGTGATTAATGGAACTGTCGTAGAAAAAAATAATGACAATCTTTATGCTTTTCCGATGATTGAAATAGATGGAGTAGATGTTTTAATAAAATACACTGTCAATGGAAGTAAAAAGATGGAGAGTCATTATTCCTCAGACTATAATGCAGTAGTAGAGAATTCTCCTTTAGTTCAAAAAGTAGAGTCTATTAAACTTACACCTGATAAATGGGATGGAGTGGAAGGAGAAACATTCAGGATTGAGGCAGTCGTGATGCCGGAAGATG
>DAAK01000080.1 GCA_001701075.1 Bacteroidales bacterium GP3
TATATCTTAGTGGATGCAACTTAGGGAATCGGAAATTTTCCATATAGCCATTCCTGCGCTTACAGCCACATTTAGGCTGTGCTTTACTCCATGCATTGGAATTTCAAGTATAATATCGGCCATATCTACTATTTCCTGATTTACACCTGATACTTCATTTCCTACCACAAGAACATACTTTTTACCTTCTTCCGACTGGAACTTCATCAAGTCAATGCTACCATGTGCCTGTTCAAGTACACATACTGTCCAATTTTCATCCTTAAGACGCTTACACTCATTGACTGCATCCTCTACATAGCTCCAAGCTACTGAATCGTCAGCACCAAGAGCAGTCTTGGATATCTCCTTATGAGGTGGAATTCCAGTTATACCAGCCATTATCACCTTTTCTATAAGAAAAGCATCAGCAGTGCGAAGGATAGATCCTACATTCTGCATCGAACGTACATTGTCAAGTAGAATTATAAAAGGAAGTTTAGGAATCTCCTTATATTCTTCTACACTACAATTAGTAAGCTCAGCAATACTCTTTTTTTTCATGAGAGGGCGAGCATCCGCTCAATAGGACGTATAGCTTTTTCAGCAATGGAAGGATCTACATAGATTTCCGGTTTTCCATCGCGCAGACAATCGCGGAGTTTTTCAAGAGTAATCATCTTCATGTAGTTGCATTCATTACATTGGCATTCCGCATCCTCTGCAGGTGCAGGAATGAATGTCTTCTCCGGACATTCACGCTGCATATCGAAAAGTATGCCGCTTTCCGTCACTACTATATATTCCTTTGCATCATCATTACGGGCAAAATCAAGAAGGGCCGCAGTGCTCCCTACCTTGTCGGCAATAATCTGAAGAGGACGGCGACATTCTGGATGCACAAGAACCTTTGCATAAGGATGTGCTTTCTTTAGATCTGCTATACCTTGAAGAGAAAAACGATCATGAACATGGCAAGCACCATTCCATAGAAGCATACTGCGACCAGTTACCGAATTAATATATTCCCCAAGATTATGATCCGGACCAAAGATTATCTTTTCATCTTTAGGAAGAGACTCCACAATCTTACGTGCATTTCCAGAAGTGACCACAATATCAGTGTGGGCCTTCACTGCTGCAGATGTGTTTACATAGCTAATTACTGTATGATCCGGATGCTCGGCTACAAACTTAGCAAACTCCACTGGATCGCAACTGTCGGCAAGCGAACATCCGGCCTTCGGATCAGGAATGAGCACCTTGCGATCAGGACAAAGAATCTTAGCTGTTTCTCCCATGAAATGTACGCCACACATCACTATGACATCGGCGTCAGTCTCGGCAGCCTTGCGAGCGAGAGCCAGAGAGTCACCTATAAAATCAGCTATCTCCTTTATTTCATCACGCTGGTAGTAGTGTGCCATTATCACGGCTTTCTTTTCTTTCTTGAGGCGATCAATCTCATCGGCAAGCTGCTTCTTCTGAGGAGTATCGAGAGCGGAAGTTTTCGACTTCATTTTTTATTTATATATGATTTTAAAATATATTTAATTTAAAATAATCAACAACAAGAATAAAAAATGTAGACAAATGATCATTACTTTTATCTGAAAAATTTGGAGATATCAGTTATTGATATAAAATCTACTGTTATCTACAGGTTATAGAACTGCAACATTATGAAATATCATACATATGCCAACTTTTTCTACACACTGTAGATAATTGCAAAGTTAATAAATTTTCAGATATCTTTTGTTGAAAAAGGGGTAAATTTTGAAGAAAACACTATGGAAAAAATGAAGAAAAGATGCTGAAAAGTAAAATCATCCTAAGATGGACTTCATTGCCAATCTTAAGTTTTCCCATTTATATACATTTATTGCGTGGTTTTTGACAGCTTTTCGACAGTTATTGACAACTTTTCTACAGCAAAATAATTATTAATTCAACTAAGGTTAATTTAAAATAATAAGAAACTCATTTAAAATGTAATTGTCGGTATATCACTATTCCTTAGTTGTAAGCGTGTAGGGAGGGGAGGTAGTTCACTCCTAAGTAGGTCATTATTATGGAAGAGAAGACGAGAATAAGGTAGATGGCACAGAATTTAGGTTGGTTTTGCATTTTGAAGTATCTGTGAAGAGGAATGGAGTAAAGGAGAAGCGTCACGAGTGCCCAAGTCTCCTTGGGATCCCATGCCCAGTATCGTCCCCATGACACATTAGCCCACATTGCTCCTGAAATTATACCGAGGCCAAGAAGAAAAACACCTAGAGCCAGCAGATTAAATGCAAGCGAAATCATTCGTTTTCTCCTACGCACAACGGCAAGAGCTGTGATGGCAACCGGAAGTGTGAATCCAAGGGCTGCATAAGCGAGTATTAAGAATGATACATGCACTGCAAGCCATGGAGAAGCGAGCACCGGCAATAATGGATGAGTTACAAGATCTTTAATGCCGAACATCCCAGCAAGCAAAAGCAATAAAGCAATTGTTATGCCGACAGCCAGCACTACCTTCGATTTGGGTGCTCTCAAAATCTTCTTAATCAAGAGTTTTCTCTTAGTCATCTTTAGAAGCCAAGCTATACCTCCTAAAGTGAAAAGTAGGAATCCGGTATAGGTCAAGGCAATTCCAACAGGATCGTATGTAACAGTCAGGACACTGCCTCCTTGATCATCGTAAGAGGTTTGGTAAAACCTATAGTCGTAGAGCCTTCCAATATGATTCATTGAGATATGGATGGTGTCGCCTGAGGCAGTCAGCAGTTCCGACTTGAAATCCTTGGGTAAATCCATATCCGGATAATATTCCGTAGCAAACGACAGCAATGTGACGGAAGTTGGAAGTTTCTTCAGTTCGCCATCATAAGTGAAGAAATAGCGCGCAGTCTGTGAGGGGTGAAGATGTAGAATTCCGTTGAGCGAGAAGCGAGAAGTGCAGAATCCTCCTCCTATCATGCAGAGAAACGAAACATGCATTAAAAAAACTGGAATATTTCGCCATAGGCGCCCCATTATAATTCCGAATATTAAGGCCACGGCAATGACAACCCAAAGAATTTGCCAAGCGGTAGAAGAGTATATTTCCACTGGCAATAGGGAAGAAAGCCCTATCAGTAACGAAACTACAACGGCTGAGGCAAATATTATTATTTCAATACGGCGCATACTCAGGATGATCAGCCCTTTTAATTGCCATGCATTCTGTCTCTATAAGCCATCCTGGACGACAAACTGGTGCAAGCACGATGACTTTAGGAATGTCAGGAAACCGCTCTTGCATCATTCTGCTGACAATGGAATGATCGGCGATGTCGCGGAGATAGACAGTCATATGAGCCACATCTTCCCATCCACAACCTCCTTCGGCTAATAGCACACTTATATTTTCAAGCATCCTTGATGCTTGAGCCAATATTTCCCCTGGAGCTACTATTTGTCCTTTATTGTTGATGCTGGCAGTGCCTGAGATATATAAATGGCGTCGGTCGGCATAATCCACAGCTGTGGCCCGTTCGAAAGCCACTCCATATTCATAGGTGGGATTCAGATGTGATTTGCCATGTATATATGTGATTTGTCGTTGGGTTACTTTCGTATCAGCAAGTGCATTAAATGCCACAAGGCGTTTAGGTTCTGCACATTGTCCTTCAATGCCAGTAGATGCAATGAAATGGGAGTCGCTGGTAAGTCCTTCCCGGGCAAAGACACTGTTGCGTCCAAGCACTACCCCCGGATAATTATTGTCGATATCGCGTACGAAAAACCAAGTGCGAAGACAATTGTCTTTTAGTGAAGCTCCACGCAGTTTGAGTTCTGTCGATAATCGTTCAAGGTAAGCCACAGTCATGGAGAGAGAGTCGCCAGTTGACACATTGTAGCCGTCTCCTACCCATATGCGTCCTTTGCTGTCTTCCCATAAGCCTCCGTCTTGATTGGTGAAATCTGCATCTTCCTCAAAGAGCACAAGAAGCGCAGCCTTAGTGCCGTCTAAAGGTGACTGTCCAAGTATTGATGAAGCACATTCTTCTGATTTGGGAAGTATAGGGCCTTGATTGGAAGGATCGCTGAGGAGCCATCTTTTGAAAACAGGGGTCATCCCTGTTTCGTGTGTCACGCTGTCTACAGCCTGGCATATGGATTTGATTTGAGCTGTAGCGTCTATGCCTGCATCCGGTATTATGTATGCATGAGCCTCTTTCCGACCATTGTCGAAAAGAGCTATCATGGCTTCAGCCCCGTCATATTTGAAATTAATATATTTCATTTCTGAAATTTTCTAAGGTGGGTCTTTTTCCCATCTATTATATATATCCCTTCTGGAAGATATTCTTGTTGCACGCTTTCAGAGTCTTCTGAAATCATTTTCCCATCAATGGAATATATACCCTTGATTTCCCTTGGTTTATCTTTGATAGAAGGTGATTTGACGCTGTTGGGATCTTCTATTGCATCATAATAATATACAAACGGGGCACTATTGATGAATTCTCCATTCCATGAGCCTGAAAATAGTCCGGAAGCAAGTTTCAGGGCATACTTGCCGGCTTGGGGAGTTATATCAGTTACAGGTTCTCCATTTTCAGTAATTGTCAGGACAATGATATTAGTTTCATCGACACGATTTCCTGTCAATCGGTAAGATGCGTCAGGGGCAAGCGAGCCATCAGGATTGGCTTTATAGATGAAATTTATGGCTTTGTCGTTGACAAACCAAAAATCTGCACCATCCGGAACGGTGAGTTCAAATGTGGTGAAAGATTCCACGATACCCTCTTCCGGTGCTATCTTAGGAGCATCAATCAGGGAGACGGTATACCTATAGAGAGCTTCAATGTTTGGTTCGGTTATCACTGTCTCTTGTCCAAAAGCATTGGTGTTGACATATGTGCCTTCTGCAGCCCCCTCTTGCACAAAGAGAGAGTATTCTCCCGATGCGGTTATAGGAGCGTTAAGTTTTATATCTATATAGTTGGAAGGTGTCCCATCTTCGTTTGTGCCTACCGTCACAGTAAGAGGGTATTTGTCAGGAGATGAAAGTTGGAACAATTCTATTTTTTTTGGATCTATCAACGTCACCTCATCATAATATGGAAATTCAAGTCGAAATTCCGAGAGTTCTTTCACCACTGTTTCAGTCGGGAATATGGTCTGTGGATTAAGTATCTCGTAATGTAGATCAAGGGCTCCACTGAATGTCGGATTACTCCCCTCAAATTTCCAAAATCCTTCTGGAATTGTCACCCTGTATCTTCCATTTGACTTGCAAGAGTAAGGAAAGAGAACACAACCCAATTCAGTCTGAGTAAAGTCGGTAGAAGCTCCTGAGATTCCTACAGTCTGAATGGGATTCTCGTCTCCCTCAATATATATGCATGCTTCTCCCTCGCATTCGTGATTGACGCTTGCTTCTTTGTCGAAAAGTATTGAAATCTGCTGAATTCCCATTGGAAACGCCGAAGGTGCAAGATTAACACGGCTATCCGGTTGTGGATAGATGGCCTTTACATTTGCAGGGATTGTAGATGAGCCAGCATATAAGGAAGATGACAGCATCATTAGGACAGCAAATATCGCATATTTCGTTATATTCATATGAGAGGTGTTTCTTTTAGATAATTCCGATAGAAATTGCGACCACAAAAATAATATATTTACGCGACTTATGCAATTTTTTTGAATAATAAGGCTTAAAATACTCATTTTTGACTATAATGTCATTTGCCC
>DAAK01000208.1 GCA_001701075.1 Bacteroidales bacterium GP3
TATCATAGTTGTCAGTTTTCAGGTGTCAGATTTCAGTTATCAGTTTTCAGTTATCAGTTTTCAGTTGTCAGATTTCAGATTTCAGTTGATTTTAGAAAGTGAAGGCCCAATTGAGCCCTATGGAATATTTACGGGTGACGGGTTCGGTATAAAATCCGGGACTTATGTCCATGGTCAGATCCGGGCTTATGTCGAAGTGGGCCAGCTGGGCATCCACGTAGGCGTCAATGATTGCAATCAGGTAGACGCCCACCATGCAGATGATGCAGAGGTCACGGTTTCTGCGGTAGAAATTCTTGCGGGTTTGCATGACGGATTTCAGCCAATTTTTGTCAAGAGAACTCTCGTCGGTGTTTGGAGGGAAGAAATTCATATAAGATTTCTTGTCCGGGTCGCCGCTCATAAGGTCCATATAAGCGTTAGAATAGTCTTGATATTGGGTGTTGTTCCAGCTCATTCCATAACCGAGTCCCATGAAACCGGCTACCACAATCGGCAGTTTCCAGTATCTGCGGTTGTAGATCTGTCCGAGGCCAGGGAAAAGTGCCGACATCCAGACTGCACGGGTAGGGTCAGGGTTGAAAATCTTCTTGCCATCGAAACCATAAGGATAATCGTCAGCGACCACCACCGTATGACCGTCTTCTTCAGTCATTTCAGCCTCAATCGGGGTCTTGACAAGGACTTCGGCATCTACAATGGAGTCGTTGAGGAGCGGGAGGGCATCGGGGTCAGGATCTTGGGCGAAAGCCTGTCCGAGACCACCCAGCACAAAAAGCGCTGTGAGGATCAAAAGTCGTATGTGGCAGACGGTGATCTTCATTTCTTGATGTTCTCAAAAGCGCCGACAAGTTGCATGAGTTGCTCGTCGTTGTCGAATTTCAGTGTTATGCTCCCCTTCCCGTTTGCATTTCTGGAAAATTTCACAGGAGTCGGGAAATATTGCTGTAAGTCGCGTACGAAGAAATCATAATCGTGGCTCTGTGGTGTATTCTCCTTCTTGGGAGTCGTCTCAATGTCATTGCCGTCAGCGACTTTGCGCGCAAGTTGCTCCACCATTCTTACGCTGAGCCCCTCCTTGAGAATCTGCTTGAAGATCTTCAGCTGCAGCTTAGCGTCGTCGATAGAGAGGAGTGCGCGGGCATGCCCCATGTCGAGGCGTCGGTCGCGGAGCGCGAGCTGAATCTCAGCAGGGAGCTTGAGGAGGCGGAGATGGTTGGTGATGACCGACCGTGACTTACCGACGCGTTCACTTAGACGCTCCTGAGTGAGGTCGTAAGTGTCGAGAAGCTTTTTAAAAGCGAGTGCAACTTCAATGGCATTGAGGTCTTCGCGCTGTATATTCTCAATGAGAGCCATTTCCGTCACTTCCGAGTCGGAGGCAGTGCGGACATAGGCAGGCACTGTCAGAAGGCCGGCACGCTGAGCCGCTCTCCAACGTCGTTCGCCGGCTATTATCTGGTATCTTCCATCCGGGGCATCTCTCAGGGAAAGTGGCTGTATGATGCCAAGCTCGCGTATGGAAGCAGCAAGCTCTTCGAGTCCATCATCTGAGAAAGAACGTCTGGGTTGGTCAGGATTCGGAGAGATTAAGTCGATATTTATTTCGGAAATGGCGCTGCTTCCGTCGGTTCTCACTTCAGAGATACCGATAAGGGAGTCGAGGCCGCGTCCGAGGGCATTTCTTCTTATTGCCATAAAAGTAATAATCAGGAGTGTTGTTGATTTTTCTTCCGATTGCGGGCAGTCAGTTCTTTAGCCAGCTGTATGTATGCAATCGCGCCGCGTGAGTCCGGATCATAGAGGATCACCGGAAGACCGTGGCTTGGAGATTCGGAGAGCTTTATGTTTCGCGGTATGACTGTACTGAAAACCATATCTCCAAAATGACCCTTAAGCTCCTCGAATATCTGATTTGCGAGTCGCAGGCGGGCATCATACATAGTGAGCAGGAAGCCTTCAATCTCGAGAGATGGCTTAAGGCGGCTCTTGATGATTCTGATGGTATTAAGGAGCTGTGAAATACCTTCAAGGGCGAAATATTCCGACTGTACAGGTATGATTACCGAGTCGGCTGCCGTCAAGGCATTGACTGTAATGATGCCGAGAGAAGGAGAGCAGTCGATGAGAATGTAATCGTATCTGTCTTTGATAGGGTCGAGTATTCGTAGGAGAGCTTTTTCGCGTTCGCGTCGGTTCATGAGCTCCACTTCCGCTCCGACAAGGTCGATACGGGAGCAAATGACATCAAGACCTTCGATATCCGACTTGACGATGCTGTCGAGGATCGGATAGTCGTCAACTATACATTCGTATATAGATGCAGGGGCTTGATTGCCGTCAAGTCCGAGACCAGAGGTGGCGTTGGCCTGAGGGTCAGCGTCGACAAGAAGCACTTTCTTCCCCTCGACGGCAAGGCAAGCGCCGAGGTTGAAGGCGGTAGTTGTCTTACCTACACCACCTTTTTGATTTGCTATTGCTATTATCTTACCCATGGTTGTAATATATGTATAAGCTAAGTAGCCGACCGCAGTGCGGACGGAGCCTTAGAAAATGCAAAATAAATAAAAATTATGGAAAAATCCCAATTTTAAGATAGCTTTTTACAACCATTAACATTTGGGCAATGATCAATGATCAACGATCAACGATTAACGATCAACTGACAACTGATCTCTGACAACTGATCTCTGACAACTGATCTCTGACAACTGATCTCTGTCAGAGATCAGTTGT
>DAAK01000107.1 GCA_001701075.1 Bacteroidales bacterium GP3
GTGGTAGGAACTCCGTCGATGATAAAGAGAGGATCCTGTGAAGCGTTGAAAGAACCGATACCACGGATGCGGACAGAACCTGTTCCAGCAGGAGAACCGTTGGCAGAGATTGTCATGCCCGGCACTTTGCCTTGAAGGGCACGCATGGGGTCACTGTCGGATGATGTCTCAAGTGATTTTGTTGAGACAACTGAGACTGCACCGGTAAGGTCAGCCTTGCGTACTGTCTGGTAACCTACGACAACCAATTCGTCGAGAAGACCGGAGTCTTCGTCAAGGTAGATTGTCATGCTTTCCTCTGCGGGAAGTTCTACCGACTGGTAGCCTACATAGGATACTTTAATAGTTGCGCCTTCCGGCACTGTCAATTGGAAAGCACCGTCTATATCGGTGGCAGTACCTTGCTGAGTAAGTTGGCACATTACAGTTGCGCCAATCAGGGGTTCGTCATCGATACGGGAATAGACGGTTCCGTTCACAGTAATGTTCTGTGAAAACGCCATGACTGCTGAGAGCAGAATCATGATGGCACTGAGGATTCCTTTTTTCATGAGATATGGGTTTTGTATAAATTTTCTGGCGCAAAGTTAGCTTAAAACCTTATTACCCATATATAATGAATCTTGCATGGTGTATAAAAAATCGTGGGATGCACGTTTTGTTATACTCTTCGCAACAAAATTATTATGCGACTCCGAATTTTTATAATCTTTCTCCGATTTTTTATTATTAATTGAGTTTCTGGCGAGTCTCGGTTGGGGTTTCGCCGTAGGCTTCGCGGTAGCATTTTGTGAAATAGGCGGGAGTCGAGAAGCCGACCTCATAGCCTATCTCGGAGATACTTTTCTCAGAGCCGGTCACCATAGCACGTGCTTTCTTGAGGCGCAGGTTGCGCATAAGCTCTACCGGAGAATAGTTGGTGATGGCCTTAATCTTTCTATAGAATTGTGTGCGCTCGAGTCCCATCTTAGAGGCGAGGGTATCCACGGAAATTTCCGAGTTGCCCATATCTTCATTAAAAATCTTAAGGAAACGGGCATAGAATTCATTTTCCACATTCTTGGAAGGCATTGATTGTCCTTCAGATTGACTCAGGTTGCCTAAATCTTTTTCATTAGAACTGTTTGTGTTGTTGCCTGCTGCCACAGCCGGATTCTGCCATAGATTCTTTATTATCCGACGGTTCTTGATGAGGCTGGCAATTCGGGATTTCAGCACTTCCGCAGAGAATGGCTTTGACATATAGCCGTCAGCACCGTTGTCATATCCCTGCACACGTTGCTCATCCATGGAGCAAGCAGTGAGCATAAGCACAGGAATATGTGACGTCACCTGCTCCTCCTTGAGATGTCGACAACATTCGAGACCATCCATTCCTGGCATCATCACATCGCAGATAATGACATCCGGGACATATTTTGCGGCTTTTTTGATACCTTCACTGCCATTTGATGCAGTTATTATATTGTAATTCTCATTAAGAAGCTCTCCGACCAACTCCCGGATATCCGGATTGTCGTCGATTATCAATACCAGTGGCTTATCAGACTCAAACTCTGAGCCACCTTCGATATTTTCAAGTTCAGCTTCCACGGCAGAAGCCTCAATCTGCTTGCCGACAGTCTGTGAGGTTTCAGCTATATGCACTACAGGAAGGCTCACGATGAAAACCGAACCCTTATTGAGTTCACTTTCCACGGATATACTTCCTCCATGCAGCTCCACGAAGGCCTTGGCAAGTGAGAGCCCGATGCCGGAACCCTTCGGATGAATACGGTCAACCTGATAGAAACGGTCGAAGATGTTGCCGAGATCCCTTTCGCTGATTCCCTCTCCGGTGTCAGCCACCTTTAGGGTCAGTCTGCCATCGTTGATAGCATAGGAAATGGTGATGGCTCCGTTGTCGCGGGTATATTTGAATGCGTTTGAGACCAGGTTGAAGAATACTCTCTCCATCTTCTCCACATCGATGGCAAGATTGATGGGAGAGTCCCCTTCGGGAGCCTCAAGGCGCAATTTTATGTCGCGCTTACGTGCGAGCTGCACAAACGATTCCGTCCAGTCGATGACAGTCTGGCGGAAATCAATTTCAGTCAGGTGCAGGTCGAGTTTCCCGTTTTCATATTTACGGAAATCGAGAATCTGATTGATGAGACGTTGCAGTATCCTCACGTTTTTATCGGCTATCTTCATCATAGTGTGTTGCGAGGAGGTGAGGTTGGATGCCGATGTAAGCTGTGCCACGGGCTCTGAAATGAGAGTGAGGGGAGTGCGGAGGTCATGAGACACGTTAGTGAAGAACATCAATTTTGATTGTGTTGCGTCTTCCAGTTTCTGATTGAGATCCTGAAGCTGATCTCATTGCATCTCGAGCTCCTTGTTCTGTTCCATAAGGACCTCGCGGTGTCGTTTGTGTTGCCAATAAACTCTAAGCACGAGGAAAACCACGCCGAACAAGAGCAAAATAATGGCCAGACAGGCATAGAAAAGTGATTTCTGGGTGGCATATTGAGCCCAATAGTCGTCGAGTTGGTTCTTAAGGATCACTATCTTATCTGTTTCATCCTCTAAGGTGGTATTCTGTCGCAATAGAATGTCGGCGTTGCTGATGTCGACTGCTGAAGAAGCGGGCATTATTGTCTCCTTCTGGTAAGGTTCGCCCTTAAGAATGGCAAGTGCAGTGCGTATCACGCGGTGCCCTTCTGTAGGATAGAGAAATGTGGCATCAATGATGCTGTCGGCAACAGCCTGAATGCCGATTTCCGGCGCAGCGTCTATTCCTATAATCTTTATGTTGTCGCGTCCGAGTTTTTGCGCAGCCTTAGAGGCACCGATAGCCATGCGGTCGTTGTGGGCAAAGATTACGTCGATGTCGGAATAAAGACGCAGCAGGGAGTCTGTAGCTGGAAAAGCATCCTCTTCTTTCCTTACACCTGTAATAAAGGAAATCTNNCGGGGACTCCAGCCACTATCGTGCCTCCGCTCGATGTGAATTCCGATGAGAATCCCTTGTGTCGTCCTTGGGCAGGGGATGATCCGGGAAGTCCTTTTATCTCAATAGCTTTAGGATTATTGCCGGCGATACTCAGGGCATAGTGGGCAGCGGCCTTTCCAAGACCTTCATCATCGGCACCGATTCGGGCAGTATAAGTGTCGCCGTTGATGTTACGGTCAAATATAATGACAGGGATTCCAGACTGATAGATTTCCTTTATTACAGGTGTAAGCGTTTCAGCCTCATTTGGAGAGACTATGATAATATCGCAACCGTTTTCAGCGAAATAGCGAAGATCTTCGATTTGCTTCTGGCTATTGTCGTCGGCAGAGCGGATTTCAACGGTAGCATCATCGTGATACATGATCTCACGGTTGATTTCATCGTTCATCTTCGTGCGCCAGTCGTCCTGACTGCACTGTGAGACTCCGATTTTATATACTTTCTCCTGTTTGCATCCGGCAATGCAAAGAAGACACAATATTGTAGCGGCAACTATTTTAATTCTGTTAGGCATCAGTTTCAAAGATTAACGATTAACGATCAATGATCAACGATCATAAGACTCGGTGATAACAAGCATTAAAGAATACTTAGACGCAAAATTAATAAATAATTTCACAAAAACACACATCTTCCTAAAATTTTTATCATTTCGTCAAGATTGACGAGGTATTGCCTTATAAAATAAGGACGCGCGGGGTGGTCCGTGCGTCCTCTATCCTTGATCGTTGGTCGTTGATCTTTAATCGTCAGTTTCCGGTGCTTTATCAATCAGATCCATGAAGTCGTCGAGCTTCGGAGTGATGATGATCTCGGTGCGGCGGTTGCGTTGCTTGCCAACTTCAGAGTCATTGTCGGTGATGGGATTGAATTCGCCACGTCCTGCTGCTGACAGACGCTGAGGATTGATGCCAAACTTGGTCTGAAGCACTTGCACAATAGAAGAAGCGCGAAGAGCAGAGAGATCCCAGTTGTTGCGGATGTTTGTCTTTGAGATGGGCACATTGTCAGTATTGCCTTCTACGAGCACTTCGAAATCCTTGTAGTCTTTCAATATCTTGGCAATCTTAGACAGAGTCTCCATAGCGCGGTCGCTCACTTCATAGCTTCCGCTCTTGAAAAGCATGTTGTCGGCCAATGAAATATATACAACTCCTTTCAGCACCTTTACATCCACATCTTTAAGCTCATCATTGCTGAGAGAGCGAGTGAGACGATTGGTGAGTGCAATGTTGAGTGAGTCAGACTTCGATTTGGCATCTACGAGCTGCTTGATATACTTATTGGAGGCATTGATCTCATCCACAAGTTTCGAGATATTTGCATTCCCTTGATTATTGGCTTCGAGGCTCTTGTCGAGGGTATGCTTTAGCTGGTAAATGTCCTTCTTCATCTCGTCGTTGTTCTTATTGGCAACTTCGAGTTGTGAAGTAAGGTTGCGCACTTCCGCACTTGAATTGATGTATTGCTCGCGGGTGGAATTGTATTCGTTTTGTAGGTCATTGTATTTACCCTGCAGCTGAGCATACTTCTTGTTAGAGACGCAGCTTGTCGACATCAGTCCAAGAAGCACTGCGGCGAGGGTCAGAAGTTTTGTTTTCATATGTGTTGGGTTTTGGGTTAAACAGTTACATTTATAACGCTTACATTAATAACGTTCAGATAGCGTAAAATGTTATAAAAGGGTTTTGAGGAGTTTGCGGACATAGATGCCGATGTTGGT
>DAAK01000147.1 GCA_001701075.1 Bacteroidales bacterium GP3
AGTATTCATAATATCATATTTTAGAGGAGGGAGCAATAAACCAAATCAACATATTCACCCAATTATAACGCAAAATTACGATTTTATAGACAAATTTGCAAGTGTTTTTTAATATTTTTTATAATTAAATTGGGAATTAAGTAGGGAGTGGAGTCAGACGGTGACGCAGATAGAGAGTAGATAGAGGCGGCAGTCGGGGACGGCATCTGTTATTTCGGAGGCCAGAGCACGAAGGGTGGACCCAGTGGTGCACACATCGTCGATCAACACAAGGCCCTTGCCTTGCAATGCGACGGGGTCGGCAACACGGAATGAGCCCGAAAGATTGGCAAGACGTTGCTCAAGTGTCATAGCTGTCTGAGTCTTATGAGAACGTGTGGCCTCTATCACGTTGACAACAGGAAGACCTGTGGATAAACTAAGGCCATCCGCTATTAAGTCGGCTTGATTATAACCGCGTTTAGCTTTCTTCCACCAATGCATCGGGACAGCTGAAATGCAGTCTGCTCCAGAAAAAAAGCCTGCCATGTTGAGTTCTTGACCTACAATCTCACCCAGCCGACGCCCGACTGAAGGGAAATGACGGTATTTCATGTCGTGGATGGCGGCTGCAAGTTCAGAATTGCGGGAATATATGAAATGCCCCGTGGCGCGGACAAAAGGGACGATACCTGCAAAACGCCGCTCCATGGGATTAAGGGGCATAAGATGATAGAGAGAACGCGGAAGAGTCTCGATGCAACGCACACAGAAAACATCCTCTGAGTCTCTAAGCCTGCCTCCACAAATATGGCAAGTACGAGGCAGGAAAAAATCAGCTATGTCTTTTAAGATTTGGCGCATATGGCTCGCATAGCTAAGATTATGAGTTGAGATTCGAATCCTCGAGAGGCCAGATGGCGATAAATTTTCTGGCGATCTTTGACATCTGTCAGATCAAGGGACCTTGCTTTGGCATGCAGCACTTTATCGAGAGTTTCGGCATACTCTTTTTCAGGAATGTATCCTAATGCTTGGGAAATGATGGCATCGGACATTCCTTTGGCACGAAGCCCCATTCTTACTTTCATCCTCCCCCACGCTGAGAAACGGACCTTATCGACAGCATAGGCCCGGGCATATCGGGCATCGTCGATATATTTGTTGGCGCAAAGATACGTAAGCATTTTCTCAGCCTCATCGGCAGAGAAACCTTGCTTCAGTATTTTTGCCCGAATGTCTGCACTACATTGTTCGGCACCGGCACAAAGTCCGGCCATGCGGACAAGCATTTCTTCGGCGGTGGGTCGTCTTTTCATTTGCTTCAGAAATTATAACTCTAAGCCAGAGAAGTTGTATTAGACGAGTAAGGCGCTCAAGGGAAGAGTCAGGTGCTCTGGCAATACAAAAAATAGCCGACATTACTGCCGGCTTTCCTTGAGGAACAGTGGTCCCACTCGGGCTTGAACCAAGGACTCCCTGCCAAATGATGGACACGGAGAGTCAGGTGCTCTGGCAATACAAAAATAGCCGACATTACTGCCGGCTTCCTTGAGGAACAGTGGTCCCACTTGGGCTTGAACCAAGGACTCCCTGATTATGAGTCAGGTGCTCTGACCAACTGAGCTATAGGACCTGCGCGTTTTGCGACTGCAAAGTTAGATATATTTTTTCGATTTTGCAAATATTCCAATGATTTTTTTGAAAAAATTGATTAATTTTGTAGTTCTGATAATAGTGGGAAATAGTCATTAGAAATTATCATGACAGTAAGAGAAGAATTATTGGAAATCAGAAGCAGATTGAACGGAATCTACGACCATCGTGAGCGTGAGGCCGTTATACTACTCATATTTGCCTATGTCAAAAGCTGGAGTAGAGTCGATCTCATTATAAATGAAGGCAAGCAACTCTCTGATTTAGCCAAAAACGAAATAGACCGCATTGTCGACCGGCTCATACTCGGCGAACCAATTCAATACATCACCGGCGATGCACGATTTTTCGGCATGGACTTCAAAGTGCGTCCCGGTGTCCTCATTCCACGTCCTGAAACAGAGGAACTCGTAGACTGGATACTGAAAGATGCCTCAGACGTGTCTGATCTTTCCATTCTCGACATTGGGACAGGCTCCGGATGCATCGCCATATCTCTCGCGAGAAACCTCCCATTTCCGAATGTCACAGCAATAGACTTCAGCGATACGGCTCTTGCTCAGGCAAAAGAAAATGCCAAGATTCTAAACGCAAAAGTGACTTTCATAAAAGCCGATATGTACACTTTTGAGGCAGCCCCACAATCTCTCGACATCATCGTCAGCAATCCCCCTTACATTGCCCCGGATGAGAAAGCCGAGATGGAAGTCCGTGTCAAGGATTTCGAACCTGCGGAAGCTCTTTTTGTAGAAGCTGACGACCCCATAAAACCATACAAGAGGATAGAGGCTATCGCTGAAGAAAGTCTGAAGCCTAAAGGGAGCGTCTATCTTGAACTGAATCCGCGTTTTGCCGACGAAGTAAAGAAATATTTTGAATCAAAAGGATGGGGCGATATCGACCTACGCATTGACTCATACGGAAAAAAAAGATTCCTTCGAGCCACTGCAAAAACATATTAGAAAGAGATAATGACAGACATATAATTGAAGAAACTGAAATTTAAGGAATTATGACTGGACGAGGATTTATCAGGAACTTTTTTGTTGGAATGATGGCTATGATGCCGTTGTATGTAATGGGGTTGGGAAAGGCTGATTATGAAGTAGTCCCCATTCCCAGAAGCATGGAACTGAAGGATGGCAAACCTTTCGTACTCGACTCAAACACGACAATCGCTTGCGGTGCAGATGACCCTTCTTTACAAAGGAATGCGGAGATGCTTGCGAGATATATCAAAGACATAACTGGTCTTGACATAGAAGTTAATAATAAAGTTACTAATGTTGGCAAACAAATAGTGTTGTCAACTGGGCTATCAAACACCAATCCAGAAGGATATAAGATAACGGTAACTCCAGATAAGATTGAGATTGAGGGTGCTTCGGCTGCTGGAAATTTCTATGGTATACAGACCCTCAGAAAGTCAATACCCGCTGATAATAAAGGTTCAGTAGAGTTTCCTCCTGTAACTATCAATGATTATCCGGAATTTGGCTATCGTGGGGCTCATCTTGATGTAGCACGCCATTTCTTTCCTGCCGACAGCGTGAAGACCTACATTGACATGATGGCGCTACATAACATGAACCGTCTTCATTGGCACCTCACCGACGACCAAGGATGGCGACTCCCACTGAAAAAGCATCCGGAACTTATAACAAAAGGTTCAGTGAGACGCGGCACATGTATCGGCAAGGATTTCAGCAGCTGCGACTCAATTCCATATGGTGGATTCTACACTCCAGCTGAAATACAAGAGGTGATAGACTATGCGGCCGACCATTACATCACCATAATTCCTGAAATTGACCTTCCTGGACATATGCTTGCGGCACTAACCGCTCACCCGGATTTAGGGTGCACTGGTGGTCCTTACGAGCTATGGACAATATGGGGAGTATCTGAAGATGTATTGTGTGCAGGCAATGACGGCGTCTATCAACTTCTGGAAGATGTGCTTACCGAAGTAGCAGAGATTTTTCCTTCAGAATATATACACATAGGGGGAGATGAGTGTCCGAAAGACCGTTGGAAAGAGTGCCCGAAATGTCAAGCAAAGATAGAGGAGCTTCAGCTAAAAGATGATGAGAATTCATCGAAGGAAGACAAGTTGCAAAGCTATGTGATGAGTTTTGCCTCAGATGTACTCACCAAGCATGGCAAGAAGATAATAGGATGGGATGAAATATTAGAAGGAGGATTGCCCGATAATGCAATCGTCATGTCGTGGCGTGGAGCAGCCGGCGGCCAAGCCGCAGCAGAAATGGGACATGATGCCATAATGACTCCCTACACTCATTATTATCTGGACTATTATCAATCACAAGACACTGAAAATGAACCATTGGCAATTGGTGGCTACATACCATTGAGCAAAGCCTATTCATTTGAGCCTTTTAATGGCATCGCACCTGAGAACCAACATCATATTTTGGGAGTACAGGCCAACCTATGGACAGAATACATCCATACCTTCGATCATCTTCAATATATGGCACTTCCTCGCTGGGCGGCACTCTCGGAAGTACAATGGTCGATACCCTCCACCCGTAATTTCGAAGCTTTCAAGAAGCGTCTCTCGCGTCTTCTTACCCATTACAGCCTCAATGGCTACAACTATTCTTATCGCCAGGAATAAAACAGGGATAAAAAAGGAGTGGACTTGTCTGGTGTCCACTCCTCTGAAGCGCAAGCTAAGCATTAGATAAAGTGCATATAAGCTTATGGTTGAATTTTTAAGTGCAATGCAACAATAAGACTTTTGTCTATTTTTGATATGCAAAAGTATAAAAATTATTTCTATAAAAAAACCGGACAAAATGCATTTTTTATCCAAATGGGCAATTACCGAAGATAACAAGGCTAAAAAAGCTACTGAGCAGACAAAAATATTATATCAAAAAGTCGAAACCTGCTCACAAAAGTTCAAGAAATCAGCAAAAATGATTAATTTTGCAAACTAAATCAAAGAATCGCCCATATCCATGGATGCCATATTACGTAAAAACAAAAGATCATATACCACTATCATATTTGCAATTTCGGCAATATTGCTGTCGACGTTCTCATCATGCCACGATAAAAGAAACGTCAGCACTAAGAACCCTGATATCACCGAGATCAACGACACTCTGCGCTCCGGGAATATAGATAAAGCAATAGAAATGACCGATTCGCTAAAGAGACTGGCACTTAGAAAAGGTGATTCACTATTGTGGAGCGAAGCTATGGTGCAGCAAGGTGTAAATGCATACTATCAAGGGAATCCACCTCTATTGCTTGCATCATCTGATTCGGCTATATCATGGCTTGAAAGACGCAAGCCGTCGAAAGAGCGTGCAAGGATCCTCGCCAAGGCTTATCAGACTCATGGTGCATATTATGACCAATATTACTTCAATCCGGATTCATCTGCCATATATTTCCGCAAGGCCGTAGATAACGTAGAATATTCAGGGATTAGGGAAGACTTGCCACAGGCATATAGCAACTATGCCAACGCAATGCGAATGGCAGCTTCACTTGACAGTGCAGCTTTCTATTATCATCGTGCGATCACTACGGCTGATTCTCTTGGACTTAACACCATACATTATATTCCTCTATATAATGGAATAGCTTCTGTGCTTACCGATATGCGCGACTTCAACAACAGTTCATACTGGTGGAATAAATCCATGGGTATTCTGGAATCAATGGGACAATATGATAAATTCAATACGCTCACTGGCTATGGCAACGACCTTTACTATAAGGAAGACTATGACGCAGCAAACAAAGTTTTCATCCGACTCAGGAAGATGCTGGATTCAGTGCCGGGAGCCAGATGGGAGACAATGTTCACTGATGTGAATCTCGCTGACACTTATTTAAGGATCGGGGAAACAGCCAAAGCTACTGAGATGCTTGATTCCACTGCTAATTATTTCTCTGAAGAGCAACCAAATCCCACGGTAATGTCATACATACACACGCTACAGATTATGGCAGCAGCCGCAAACGGGGAGTATGAATATGGCATCAATTTAGCACAATCACATCCGGAAGCAGACACGCTAAGGCTTGAGCAGCACCTGGCACGCCTCAAGGCTATGGAAAATTTGTATAACAGTGTCGGTAACCATAGACTTGCTTATACTACGAGATGCAGATATGAGCATCTTAACGATTCCTTGCGCTCCTATAAGTTGAGCCAGCAAATCTCAGCATTGAACGCACAATATAAGCGCGACCGTCGCATCCTTGATCTTGAAGCCGGGAATACCAGACAACAGGCACGAATATATAAGCTTATGGCTGCCGTTGCCATATCAGTGGCTATGATCATAGGACTTATTTTACTTTTTGTCATAAGACGCGCGAATATTAAGCGCAGAGAAGAACGACTGATGAAAAAGATAATAAGTCTCAGGCAGGAAAATCTCCGAAACCGTGTGACTCCACATTTTATCTACAATGCACTCAACCATGAGCTATACAATGAGAAAAAGGGGGAACCCTCGCATCTTGATGCTTTGGTGCATCTCATAAGACGGCAACAGCTGATCGCATCTGAAATCCTCATACCATTTTCAGAAGAACTGAAGTTCACAGAAGACTATATAAGCGTAATCAGCGACAACGGACGAGATTCTTTCAAATATAAATATAGTATCGAAGAAGGAATCAACTCTGATTTCCTTTTCCCTGCGATGACACTCCAGATTCTCGTAGAAAATGCTTTCAAACATGGATTCTCGACACTTAAGCCGGGGGAAGAAAGGGAACTACGCATTTCTGTCAGACGCGATGCAGACAAACGGATTGAAGTGAGCGTTTTCAACAACTGCGGCTCAGCAACATCCAGTGCAGAGAAAGGAGGCACAGGGCTACATGTGCTCATAGAGACAATCCGCCTGATCAACGAGATGAATAGGGAGCAAACAGCTTTCAATCTTGACACTAATGCAGAATATGATGGACAACCAGGCTATAATGCTACTATAATCATTCCAGACAATCTTAAAGCATGAATAAAAAACCAAAGATCAAAGCGATAATAATCGACGACGACTTGCCAAGCACTAATCTACTGGCTGAAGAGCTGAGAAAGCGTGAAGACATCGAACTATGCGCAACGGCAGAAACGCTTTCTGAAGGTGAGCGTCTTATAGCCCAACACAAGCCTGACTTACTCTTCCTTGACATGCAATTTCCAAATGGGAATGGCCTGATGTGGTATGAGGAAGCAAAACTTCCTGAAAACACAAAAGTTGTGTTCCACACATGCTATCAGCGCTACATCCACGATGCACTCTCCTTGAAAGTGTTTGACTTCCTTCTGAAACCTTTTGAGGCTTCGGAGCTTGACGTCGTTCTCAAGCGGCTACGCAGTCTCCCTAAAGGAGATAACCAACAAAAGCAACAGTTGCCGGAAATATTGAATCTCTATGCCGGGAATGTAAACAAATCTCAACTTTTATCCATTACCTCTGTCACTAACTCAAAGATAATAGTCAATCCAGCAGACATCGTTTACTTCCGCTATATTTCTGAAAGGAAGATTTGGGAATGTGTCTTCTATAATCTCAAACGTATCATACTAAAGCGACAGACCACTGCAGAAACTATCCTCGGATATGGGCCAGATTTTGTAAGGACACATAAGCAATATATTGTTAATGTCAGATATATCGGCATAATAAATGGGAATGACTGTATGCTTCTCCCTCCTCTCGACACCATCACTGAAATCAAGATATCCAAGACATACCGAAGGGATTTAATGGATCGCTTCTACGACATCTGATCAAGACACATAAAAATGGCCATCTCAACGACGGCCATTTTTATTTTCATTAACTCAAAATCAGGGATGGAGGAGTCGGACGTGGTAGATACCACCGGATGCCTTATCCTTGTCGGTCTGGAATTTGACGTTGACTGTCTTTTTACCTTTCAGCAGTTCGGAGGGGATGTTATATTCCTCGTCGACAAAACCGTTCTTATTCCATTTTCCTACATTATCCACTGTGGCAAGAGGAGTTTCATCTATGAGAATCGACAAATTGCCAATACCATTCTCATTACCCCAATATCTGACACGCAGAGTCAGATCATCGCGGTCGCCGGTATTCATGACATATGAGAAGAAGCCCCCATTGGAAGCATCGCGCCATGGCTCGCCATTGAAATTACCACTTGACGATCTATTCGATTTCATCTGATGGTCGGCTTCAGGTTGCTGCTCTCCAGTATTGACAGCATCAACAGTGCGAGCGTCAAGAGCCAATCGGAGCTCTTCATCTTTACGGGCACTTTGCTGATATATCGCATATTCCTTTGGTGTCATCGACAAGAAATAGATAGTATAACGAGAATCGTGGATTCCGTTGAATGGTTCAAGAACTACTTTCTTCCCTCCATTTTCGAAAATTCCATCGGTTGTATAGGTAAAGCCACCAGCAGTGTCCGGCTTAAGAGAGTTCAATTTCTTCAACAGATCTTTTCTATTTCCTATCAACAACGGAGTATCGAACACTGACACGAGAGGACCTCCTGCAATGTGTCCCCAGCGATGATCTCCAGCAATGAGTCCCGGCATAGGCACATCTGATTGAAGACGGGCAGCAAGAACCATAGGACCTCTAACGATGCTTACATAGCTGGGAAGATGATTAAGCTCCTCAATTTCCACATGCATCGGAAGAGACATCTCCACGACATCACCATCATTCCATTCTCGGTTTAAAGCAATATAAGAAGACGGAGTAGACTTTACATTTACTTTCTTTCCATTAACCTTCACCACTGGATTAACACACCATCCGGGATGCCGAAGATTTAATGTGAACACTTCCGGATTCTCTACATTCACAACTATTTTAGTAGCCTCTTCCTGTGGAAAATTGTTGGTTTGAGTAAGTTTTACACCCTTATCTTTCCAATTGAGTTCGGAAGGGATGAAGAGATTGACCCAAAGGGAGTCTCCTGCATGAGTGTAGATAAACTGTCCATATTTACCATGATTCTCCATACCTGTGCCGACACAGCACCACATCGCGCTGTTCGGTTGGGAATACACACGATAATGACCTGGACGAGCCGGAGTAAAGTAGACATATCCGCCATGTTCGGGATGCTGGGTGGAAAGGATATGGTTATAGACAGCGCGCTCGTAGAAATCAGCATATTTTGCATCGGGATTCATGCGGAACAGACCCTCGGTAAGCTTCATCATGTTGTTGGTGTTGCAAGATTCCGGACCTTCGCGATCATCAACATAACTCTTGGCATCAGCAGCTGAAGCGAAGTGTTCTCGACGGCTGTTGCCACCAAACGACAGAGAACGGTTGTTGACAACAGTATCCCAAAAGAAATCGGCAGTCTTGTGGTATTCCTCATCACCGGAAACCTCAGACACACGCTGATAACCTACGACCTTTGGCACCTGAGTGTTGGCATGCATATTGTCAAGACGATCGAGTCCATTGTGAAGATTATCGTAGAGAGCATGATGAGTGAAACGCTTAGCAGCATTAAGATATTTCTCATCACCGGTTATGGCATAAGCATCGGCAAATATCTCATTCATACCACCAAACTCATTACCGAGCATCACTTCCATCTGTTCATCGGAAAGATTGGAGATTATGTCAACACCCCAGTCACAGAAGTTGAGGAAAAGATTAAGGGCTGGTTTGCTGCCAGTATAAACCCATGCATCGCGGAGACCGGCATACATCTTGTGGACATTATACCATGGCACCCAGTAATCCCATATCTTACCACCATTCCCTTTGTGAATCTCCTCCCAGAGCACATCGCCATTTGGAACGCCACCGATGTAACCATCGTTGCGTGCGGCGGCACATAAAGCCAACTGTGAGAGCATGTAGTCCATGCGCTCTTTCAGACGCGGATCACCGGTTGCGGCATAATGGATTGCAAGAGCCGTGAGATAATGGCCACCGACATGACCGTCAAGGCCAGCCCAATTGGTAAAGTCCTCCCCTTTCGGTTCGAGACCGGCTTCTTTTAAATATGGAGCGAGCAGACGATCAACATCGTAGCTGAGCAGAGTGTTGACATTGAGATCCATTGCATCCTTGAAACGGCTATCGAGAAGCTGCACATCCTGCAATGGGAATTCGTTGCTGTAGAGCACAGACTGTGCCGAAGCAACAGTTGCCAAACCTACAAATGAGAGAGTCAGCAATAGTTTTTGGAATCGTTTCATAAAAAATTATTTGTTAAATTTCCAAGAATCAAATTGAAGAAGGTCATTGCCATTTCCTGCGAAAACGAAATAGAGATCATGGATTCCATCTCTTTTAATGGTCTTAGCCTGTTTCTCTGTCCAGTCATTGCCAGAGGCTGCATCAAGAGTTGCTATAAGTTCGCCGTTGGGAGCATCTAACCGAACCTCAATTTTTGAGCCTGGTTTGCCGTTGCGCACTCGAGCAATGAAGTCTTCAGCACCATCACCAAAATTCACTTCACGAAGTTTGATGTAATCACCGGGATCAATCTCAGTCACAAAGACACAATCTATATTATCGTAACCGATATTGATACCCTCTTCCCAAGCTATAGTCTCACCTTGCTGACGCACGTAGGGATTGAGGGGATTGGCACTTTTGAGCACTCCCCTTTTGTCGTGATGCATATAAGGGAGGGAGCCATCTTCATTAAATTCAAAAGGCACGATGCTCGTAGTGCGACGTTTACTGTGAGATGTCGGGAGACCTTCATCCATATAGAAGAAATACCATTGTCCCTTATACTCACACATACCGGTGTGGTTGCCCATACCTCCATGCTCGAAAGCACGCATCAATCGGCCACCATATTTCCAAGGGCCAAGAGGAGAATCTGCCCAAGCCCAGTCTGTATCTTCAGGACAGGAAGATGCATATGCAAGATAATACTTGTCGCCACGTTTTGCTATCCATGGAGCCTCCTCGTAATCGGGACCGAAAGCATCTTGATCCTTGATTTCGAAGACCTTGATATCGCCATCATAGCTAATCATATCTTCATTAAGCTTGACAGCATAGAGAGCATTATTACCCCAATACATATAAGCCTGGCCATCATCATCAATCAGAATGGTAGGGTCAATATCTTCCCAGCCGTGACCGCTGTAGTTGGTATCTTCGGAGTTGATGAGGAATTTCTTCCCGCCTAATGGATTAGTGAAGGGTCCATAAGGGGAATCCGAGACGAGAACAGGTATACCGAATGTGGAAGTATAATAATACCATTTCCCGTTGCGATATGCCATTTGCGCAGCATAGGCACAGTCTTTTGTGCCAAATCCTTCATTATTGAAAATCGGAGCATTGTGAGTCCAATTGACCATATCCGTGGTAGTGAAACATAAGTACTGCCGCATCACGAAATTATCAGGATCTGCAGAAATGTCATCACAGCCGGTGTACAAATAAAGCGTATCGCCGACTACGACCGGGGCTGGATCGGGAGTGAAGTGAGTTTGGCAGATTGGGTTCTGAGCCACGGCTAAAGCCGATGCCAATAAAAGAGAAACAGAGAATAGGGATTTTTTCATTGTATGATGTGGTTTATTATTTAGCACGAGAGATTCTGTAAGCTTGGCCTGGGGTAGTGTCAAGGTCGTATTCGTAGACCTTTAGCAGTAATGGATAAGCCTTAGAAGTTTCGGGGCTTACTTGGGCATCAGCCATTTTGACAGGGGACAGCAATGGATTTATTGTTTCGCCTTCTGCTACAACAAGACCTTCCCCTTCGAGAGGCACATAGGAGCGAAGCCTTAACTTCCCACCTATGTTTGAAAGGATAGTAGCCTCGGCAAGCTGACCCCTGTTCCAGTTCATATCAACGGTAAAGTTGCCACGAGCCTTAAGACCTTTTACTTCACCTTCACTCCATGTGTCAGGAAGAGCGGGAAGCAGATGGACAGCACCATCATGACTCTGCAAGAGCATCTCAGCGACACCGGCAGTGAAACCGAAGTTTCCATCTATCTGGAATGGCGGATGAGCGTCAAACAGATTTGGATAAAGTCGACCCATTCCGCCTCCAGAATAGTCAATCTTTGCAGAACCGGGAAGGAGAGTCACGAAATTATTGATAATCTTATCGGCATGATTTCCATCGAGGAGTCTTGCCCAAAGATTCAGTTTCCAACCTATGCTCCAACCAGTAGCCATATCGCCACGCTGAATAAGAGAATTCTTAGCACCTACAAAAGCATTTGGAGTAGAATTGGGAGTGATTTGGTTGGATGGGTAAAGTCCATAAAGATGAGAAACATGACGGTGCTGGTCTTTGGGATCGTCAGCGTCAACTGTCCATTCCTGAAGTTGTCCGTAACGTCCAACCTTCATAGGTTGGAGTTTGGATATTGTTTTCTGAAGGCGAGCCATATATTCGGCATCTTCACCAAGAATTTCAGCGCATTTAAGGGTGTTTTTCAGAGCGTCAAAAGCAATCTGATTGTCCATAGTGCAACCGGCAGTAATCCAGCTGCTGCCATATCCATGTTCGGGCGACATGGAAGGCGTTGTCACCAGATAGCCAGTTCGGGGATCCTCTACCATGGCCGACATATAGAAATCAGCAGTACCCTTGATTACGGGATAATATTTCTTGAGAAAATCCTTGTCGCCAGTATAGAGATAATGGTCCCAGAGATGAGTAGCAAGCCAAGCGCCACCGTTAGGCCACATACCATACTGTGCCATATCAATCGGGCCACAAACACGCCATGCATCAGTGTTGTGATGAGCTACCCAACCATCGGCTCCATAAAGAGTCTTTGCTGTTTCAGCACCCGTATGGCTGAGATCTTCAATAAGGCCGAAGAGGGGTTCATGACACTCGGAAAGGTTTGTCACCTCTGCAGGCCAGTAGTTCATTTCAGCATTGATGTTGATTGTGTATTTGCTATCCCACGGAGCATAGTTTGATTCATTCCATACTCCTTGGAGATTAGCAGGTTGACCACCTGGCTGAGAAGAGGAAATAAGGAGATAGCGTCCATATTGGAAAAGGAGCGCAAGGAGAGAAGGGTCATAATTGTTCTTAAAATCAGCGACTCTGAGGTGAGTTTCCTTATCTGAACCTCCAATTGAAGGAAGAGAAAGAGAAACTCTGTCAAACTGCTGTTTGTAAGCATCAATATGAGCAGTCAGAGCATCTGAATAATCCTTTTTCATCGCATTTTTAAGAAGAGAAGAGACTTTTTTCTCTGGATTTCCACTGATATCCTTATAGTTGACATAGTTTGTGGCAGAGGCGATGTAAATAACGGCATAATCGGCATCTTCGATATTGAGCATTCCCTCCTTAGCGAATACTTTTCCGTTGCTTTTGACACGGATTCCGCATTTAGCAGTAAGTCCTGCCGGAATTCCTTCGTGTTCACGGCCAGGGATGGTGATATCCATTCCCCTGCTGACCATTTTGACAGAGCCACCCTCGGGTGTCTCGTATTCAAGAGAGAAATTGAGAGTCTTCTGCTTATCAGAGGTAAGATTCACCATAATCACTCCGTCAGAAAGGGAGGCTATAGTTTCACGTCGGAACGATACGTCACCAACTTTATAGTTCACCTCAGACACTGCTTTTGAAATGTCAAGTTGACGGCGATAATCAGACGTTTCACCCTGATGGTTGAAGTTTATGTAGAGGGAGCCGAGTGTAAGATAGCACATTCCATGGTGAGGAGTCATATAGTACTGGTCAATCAGTTTTTCAGCTTCCTTTTCCTTGCCATCGAAGATGAGTTGGCGTATTTCCTGCAGGTGTTTGAAGCCTTCGGGATTATTATTGTTGTGAGGGCTGCCGGCCCAGAAAGTCTCGTCGTTAAGTTGGATGCGTTCACGGTCAACACCTCCAAAGACCATAGCACCCATCCGGGAATTACCGACTGGAAGAGCCTCGACCCAAGCCTCTGCAGGAGATGAGTACCATAGAGTCAGGTCATCGGCAGCATAGCCAGTGAAGACACTGAAAAATGCAAGTAATGAAGGAATCAGATTTTTGATTTTCATGATATTTTGAGTTAATTATATTCTAATGCAAATTTAATAATTATTATTGAGATTATCATTATACAGATGTCGCAAGGACGTATGATAATGGCATAGAGGACATAGAATATGTATCAGAAGTGTTAATATTTGTCATATGCAAAGTGAATGACAAGCATTTGAGGGTGGGGAGACGGCAAAAAGAGGGCTGAATATTTCTAAGGCCCGACTTATGAAAGCCGAGCCTTAGAAATATTATTATTGGGAGATTCTTTATTGGGGAGAGACGACCATCACGAGGCCTCCACGGGGTTGGAGGGTGAAGGAAGAGGGCAGAGCGTTTGCGGTTGAAATTTTCCATTTGGAGGCTGGATTGGCTTCTTCAATGGATTCGGGGTTGGCATCCTCGAAGATTTGGATGGACAGGTTGGAGTCTTTTAAATTGAGGCGGGAGTAGTCGAGATCGGTCAGAGTGAAGGGTGCATCAGTGCCGTTGATGGCTGATATCCACCATTGGTTGCCTTTCTTTCTTGCCATCATTACGTATTCACCGGGATAGCCTCCAAGAAGGATTGTATTGTCCCAAGCAGTGGGGAGAGTGGAGAGATAGTCCTTAACTTCCTGTGGTTGGGAGAGGAAGCTTTCGGGACGGTCTGCAAGATGCTGGATACCGGATTCGTAAAGAGCTGTCAGAGCGAGTTCGTGAGCATTCGTCGTGATGTGTGGATGCTGGGAGTCTGTGAAAGCACAGGG
>DAAK01000051.1 GCA_001701075.1 Bacteroidales bacterium GP3
AACCTTCTTGCTGGAATATCGGATATAAAGGTCGATCCGACACACTCTACGGAACCGGAGATATTTAATCTTAACGGAATGCGTGCAGGAAAAGAACTGACTATGCTACCCAAGGGCGTGTATATAGTTCGTCAAAGTGGAAGGACAGTAAAAGTTAAACTGTGAAATTCATCGTTGGTTGAGTAAGTACGCATGATGCCATTAACTATATGAAAAGGTATATAATATCAATAATTGCATTTTTATCGGCAATTTTATGTAATGCTCAGTTGACGGAGAAATCATCAATTGTATATTTTACAAAGGAGATTTCACCGGATGCACTTTTAAAAATCTATCGTAGTCTTGGTGTGGAGCCACAAGGAAAAGTGGCTATCAAGATTAGCACAGGTGAATCTGCGGAAACAAGCTATCTTCGACCCCAATTCATCAAGCCTTTGATTTTAGAAACTGATGGTACAATAGTTGAATGTAATACGGCATATCAGGGGAACCGTAATACCACAGAAAAACATCTGGAGGCTATTGCTGAACGTGGTTTTTTAGACGTTGCCACTGTGGACATAATGGATGCGGACGGGGCTATGAAAATTCCTGTGACCGACACAATACATATCAAATATGATATTGTAGGAGATCATCTTGCGAACTATGATTTTATGGTAAATCTGGCTCACTTCAAAGGTCATGCAAGCGGTGGCTACGGCGGAGTGTTGAAGAATGCCTCAATTGGGGTAGCTTCTTCAAATGGGAAGATATACATTCATTCTGCAGGTGCATCTGACTCTGTATGGAGCAAGGGGCCTCAGGATCATTTTCTGGAAAGTATGGCAGCAGCTGCACAAGCCGTCCACAACTATATGAACTCAAAAGATGAGAATGACAAACCGCATGTCGTTTACATCAACGTGATGAATAATTTATCTGTAGACTGTGACTGCAATGCACATCCTGAGGCTCCCAAAATGAAGGATATAGGAATAGCTGCAAGTCTTGACCCGGTTGCACTTGACCGCGCATGTCTGGATATGGTTTTTAACCATAATTCTTCAGAAGGAGACGATGCATCTGCCCTGATAGAACGCATAAATTCACGCCATGGAACACATACTGTGGATTATGCAGAAAGTATAGGTCTCGGTACTCAAAAATATAAACTTGTTGAACTTGACAAATAAAAGATATGAAATATACAAAATTAGGGAACTCTGATCTTTCTGTGTCCCGTATCTGCTTAGGCTGCATGGGATTCGGTGACCCGACCAACGGGCAGCATTCATGGACAATCGGAGAACCGGAAACACGCGTTATCATTAAAGCCGCTCTCGAAGGTGGTATCAATTTCTTTGACACTGCCATAGGTTATCAGAACGGCACCAGTGAGCAGTATGTAGGACGTGCTTTGCGTGACTTCGCCATGCGTGAGGATGTGGTGGTTGCCACAAAGTTCCTCCCACGTTCGCAAGAGGATATAGCGAACGGTATTTCCGGCCGACGGCACATTGAGATGAGTATTGATGCCAGCCTACGCCATCTCGGAATGGACTATGTTGATCTGTATATATACCATATGTGGGACTACAATACTCCCATCCACGAGGTGATGCGCGCACTTCACGATGTAGTAAAAAGCGGCAAGGCAAGATACATCGGAATATCCAACTGCTTTGCATGGCAGCTTGCCAAAGCCAACACAATAGCAGAGTATGAAAATCTGACAAAATTTGTTTCCGTTCAGGGACACTACAATCTACTGTTCCGTGAAGAGGAACGTGAGATGAAACCGTTGTGCACTGAGGAGAATATTGCGATGACCCCTTACAGTGCGCTTGCAAGCGGACGCCTCTCCAAACGACCGGGAGAAGATTCAAAGCGTCTTGAAGAGGACAGTTATGCCCGATTGAAATATGATGCTTCCGCAAAGCAGGACGAGGTGATAATTCGCAGGGTGATAGAAATAGCTGACAGACGAGGTGTAACCATGACCGAGGTTGCATTGGCATGGCTTTTGACTAAAGTGACTGCACCTGTCGTAGGCGCCACAAAGAAGCATCATCTTGACGGAATGATTAAGTCTGTTGATCTTGACCTGACCCCGGAAGAAATAGAGTATCTTGGAGAGTGTTACATCCCTCACCCACTTGTAGGGGTAATGGCTCAGAATACACCTGCCATGTCCAAATCCAAACAAGTATGGACCCGCAGTTCTGACATTCTAAAATAGGGTCGATTATGGAATACGTAACACTTAATAATGGAGTGAAAATGCCTGCCAAAGGATTCGGTGTTTTCAAATACCTTATAAAACAGAAGGCTAGAGAGTCGATTTTGGATCAGTGCCGCATTGTTGATATAAGAAGAATAAGTTATATACTAGATGTTATTGACACGGGGTATTCTGCAGAAGTGTCTTCCAAGGTAGGTAAGAAGACACACGGCGTCACATGAAATGGCTCGTCGTGTGTCCGCGTCGTAGCAGGCTGACCCCGGATGCCCACTTCCTAGCATAGAATTCGTTTTAGCTCCCAATTAAAAATTCTGTGAGAGTGCCAAATATGGGTATAAATTCATTGATTTGGCACCATCGTGAAGTCGCTCACATATGGTTCTTACGTCAACATGCCAAATCACATATTTTTGCATAGATTTGGAAACGCGACGCATCCTTGTAACCCATATTCTTATCTAAGATCCATACATCACGTTTCCAAATCTACTATTTTTATACCACATTTGGAAGTGTGACACAGGCGTGGATGATTTCGAGTTTGAGGTCTTCGGGATGGTCCTCGTTTGCCATGTAAAAGGTGATGATTCGTTGAAGCAGATCTTTGTCGATGCGTCCGGCGGCAACATGATAGATAATTGCCTCCATACACTGCATAAAATTGTAGGAATACCAATTTTAAGAGCTTAGTTAGGGACATTAATGTCCCTAACTAAATGCAACCTAAATTCTTTCAATAAGTTACCCTGACTTAAAAAATCGCCGTTTATCCTTCGATTTATGGAGCCATACATTTTTTTCAACGCTTTCAATCATTTTTATTTTCGCTATCTTGTCGCATTTTCTGCCATAAAATGCGAAAACCATGTCGCAATTTATTAATTTTTGCGACAAAACAAATTTATATTATCATAATATAACTTGCTGAGGGAATGGGGGATTTTAGGGAGTTGGAATATTGGGATATTTTGCTTAACTTTGCATTGTAACAAGGAATTGAATTATGATATATTTTGACAGTGATTATATGGTTGGCGCCCATCCAGAGGTGATGATACGTCTTGTTGAAACCAACACTCTGCATACAGTGGGGTATGGAAACGATCAGTTTACAGCGGAAGCTAAAAAAATAATACTGGAAGCGTGTGGCATCGAGAAGGGAGATGTGTATCTGCTTGAAGGAGGTACGCAAACAAATGCTGTGGTGATAGACCGTCTGCTTGACCATAATGATGGAGTTGTCGCCACAGACACGGCTCACATCAATGTGCATGAGGCCGGTGCGATAGAATCGAACGGACATAAGATCCTGACTCTACCAAATCATGACGGCAAACTGAAGGCTGATGATGTGAGAAAATATATATCAGATTTCTACAACGATGACACCAACCAATACATGGTGCGTCCTGCGATGGTGTATATTTCTCATCCTACAGAGTTGGGTACTCTCTATTCGAAACAGGAGCTACGGGATTTGAGAGATGTTTGCAACGAATACAATATTCCTCTATATATGGATGGGGCACGCCTTGCATATGGACTTGCATCGCCAAATGCTGACCTTTCACTTAAGGATATAGCGTCATTGTGCGACGTCTTTTATATCGGAGGCACTAAGTGCGGGGCTCTCTTTGGGGAGGCTGTTGTCACACGCAGACCTGAGTTATTGCCACGTTTTGTGTCGCTTATCAAGCTCCATGGGGCTACACTTGCCAAAGGGAGACTCTTGGGCGTACAGTTCGCTACCCTTTTCACGAATGGACTATACGAGAGAATAGGCCAACAAGCCATAAAGATGGCGATGAGACTCAAGGAGGGGTTCATCGCCAAAGGATATCCTTTGCTTATTGACTCGCCAACAAACCA